>JAVHYE010000047.1:0-19643 GCA_031119295.1 Pedobacter sp.
TGCCGGCGGGGCCTCACTTTCCTTTGTCTCGCCAAAGGAAAGTAAGCAAAGGAAAGGCGACTCCTGCGGAGCGCCCTGCAATTGGTTCTGTTCATTGCCATAGCCAAAGGCATCCGGGTGGTGCTCGCGCGTTCGCGACTCGCAATTACTTTTAAATTTTTTTTGATTGGCGGGGCCGTAGGTACAGCAGGTTTTTGCAAGAAATACTTGCTGTGCAGGCTATCGCTGACAGGCCAATGCTTCCCTCTTCCCGCCATCGCCTGAAAGAACACCTGTCGTACCCGCGAAAGCGGGGACCCAGTGACTTTGCTTTTTCGCTGCTTACCCCTCCACTGATCGGCCCACTCATAGGAACCCGAAAAGCAAAAGCAAGAAGCGCGCGTCGCTTCGCTCGCTTAAAGCCAGGACCTTTGTCAGAAAGACGAAAACCGAAAGAGAGAATCACAGCCACATCGGCAACAGCCCGCACATAAACCGTTTCTTGCGAAAACCTTCTGTACCTACGCCCCTGACAGCGGCAAGAAATCCGAAGGTAATCGCGAGTCGCGAACGCGCGAGCACCACCCGGATGCCATCAGCTAAAGCAATGAACAGGACCAGTTGCAGGGCACTCCGCAGGAGTCGCATTTCCTTTGCTTACTTTCCTTTGGCGAGACAAAGGAAAGTGAGGCCCCGCCGGCAGGGCGCAATCCCTCTTGTAAAGAGACAGCCGGTGCAACCCCGTCGGAGCACCTCACCGAATCCCCGATGGCGCCCAAATCCCGCACTCCCGGGCAATGCAAAAGCAAAGCCCAGCACGCGTATACAGGGCTATCAATCAGACAACGGAAAAATCAAACCGGCGGATCGTATTCCGGCGTTTCCCACCACGGCCACCACGTCGGCAAATCCTCCGAAAGCTTCGCCTTGTACTCCGCCGGCCGCTTCTGCAGAAAGCTGGTAATGCCCTCAACGGCATCCGGCAAACGCCCCGTGTGATACACCCCAGACGACTCCACGCTATGCGCCATCATGGGATGCGGCGCATCCGCCATACGCCAGAGCAACTGGCGGGCAATGGCCACAGAAACCGGTGCGGTTTCATTGGCAATCTGCGCGGCTTGCGCAAATGCGGCCGGCAGCAAGTCCTCCGGCGCATGCACACTGCCCACCAAACCGGCGGCATGCGCTTCTTCCACAGAAAACACACGCGCACTCAGCATCCAGTCCAGCGCCTTGGGCAAGCCAACAAGGCGAGGCAAAAACCAGCTGGCATTGGATTCCGGCACGATGCCGCGTTTCACAAAGGGAAAACAGAATTTGGCGGCCGTAGAGGCCAGGCGGAAATCCGCCGCCAAGGTCATGGTGAGGCCGACACCGGCCGCCGTGCCATTGAAAGCCACCATCACCGGTTTTTTGCATTCGAAAAGACGCAGGGTGATATAGCCCCCCAGATCACGCGGTGTGCCATCCAGCTTGCCGTATTTGTCGTAATCAAAGGTATCACCACCGGCCTCCGACAAATCCGAGCCCACGGAATAGGCCTTGCCCTCACCCGTGAACAGGATGACGCGCACCCCATCATCGCCATCGGCCAGCTCTATGGCCTCCAGCACTTCATGCACGGTGGGAATGGAAAAGGCATTCAGCTTTTCCGGGCGATTCAGCGTGATGAGGGCAATACGGTCGCGCACTTCATAGCGCAGATGCGAAAAGGCCATGTGATTCTCCTTATGGGCCGGCTGCCTGAGCAGACAAGCCCGGAGTATCACCGCCCGCCCCCGCGCTGGCAGTGGCCGCCAGCACGGCAATTCATTGGCCGGGCTTATTCACCCACACCCCCACAAAACCCACTGTCGTCCCCGCGAACGCCGGGCCCCAGCGACTTAGCTTTTGCTCATGTGTTGACCAACCCCGAAAAAGTCACTGGGCCCCCGCTTTCGCGGGGGCGACAGCTCACTTTTGATGGATTACTTCTGATGGCCTACTTCTGGCAGCTTACTTCTGGAATTTGGCCTTCCAGTCCTCATAAGGCATGCCATAGATGATCTCCCGGGCCTCAGGATCAGAGAGCTCAATGCCCCTCTCTTCCGCCGCTGCCCGGTACCACTTGGACAGACAGTTACGGCAAAAGCCGGCCAGATTCATGAGGTCAATGTTCTGCACCTCGGGCTTGTCGCGCAGGTGTTGCACCAGACGGCGGAAGGCAGCGGCTTCCAACTCGGTACGTTGGTGCTCGGTCAGATTACTCATGGCAGAAGTCCCGTAGAAGCGGCTTTAGCCGCGAAGAGGCCGGAGATTAAGGCACAAGTACTTTTCAGGCAGCAAGCGCCACCAACCACAGCTTTGCGGACATTACGCAGTGCCCGTATCACCCATGGACAAGACCGCAGACGCCGCATTTAATCCACCTTCATATACGCCAACCCAGCACCTAATCCGGGCACAACTGCAGGATCAAGCACCTGCCAAGCAACCAAATGATTAGGGATTAGTTAAACGCCTAGGCAGCATTATCTCAAAGGTCACTATGTCGCAGGAAATTGAGAGCTACAGAAACACTTTGATTGCAGCCGAGCAGAAGTCTCAAGACGACTATGACAAAACTATTGTTTCACTCTCAGGCGGCGCTCTTGGCATAACTCTCCTATTTATTGAAAATGTAATAGGAGATTCAGCACCACAAGAAACTTGGGCACTAATTTCAGCCTGGTCATTTTGGGCTGCAAGCCTAGCAGCAGTTGTTATTTCTTATTTCTTTAGTCGGCTAGCCTTGAGAAAGGCAATAGATCAATGTGATTCAAATAACTACAGTGAAGGTGTTGGGGGCTGGGCCACGAAGACAACAAATGCATTGAATGCTGTATCCGGCCTTTTCTTCGTCACAGGAATAATATTCGTAATCATATTTTGTTCACACAACCTAGGAGGGGAATCCATGAGCAAGAGCAATAACTCAAGCGGCACAAGAGGGCAAACACCACCACCGCCACCTCCAGCACGCCCTGCGCCTCCAGTGACCACACCTGGCACCCCAACAACGGGGGTTATTCCTCCACCTCCTCCGCCAAAGCCAGCTAACCCATAGTCCGTCAAAGAGACAAAACGCCAATACTTTCGCTTCGTACCGGGGCGGCTTATTTCCAACGTTATGCTTTAACCATAGGGGGCTTTCATGGCTGATAAAAAAATAATTTTTGTTGCATTCGCAATTGAGGATGCGCGTATCCGTGACATGATAAAGGGACAGTCTTTGCATACCGACTCGCCCTTCGAGTACGTAGACATGTCAGTCAAAGAGGCCTACGACGAGGAGTGGAAGAAGAAGGTGCGTACTCGCATTCTTCGATCCGATGGCGTACTCGTAATTGTCACCAAGAACTCCCTCAACTCCAGTGGGCAGAAGTGGGAGATTCAATGTGCCAAAGAAGAGAGGAAAAAAGTACGCGGCATCTGGGCTTACAAAGATGACCGCACCAACATCGTCGGCGTGAATACGATGACTTGGACTTGGGATAACATTGCCACTTGGATTGATAGCCTCTGATGCGCAAAGCACTCATCGTTGGCATCGACCACTACACCAACGTTTCGCCGCTCTATGGCTGCGTGAACGACTCGTTCGCAGTTAAGTCAATGCTTGATCGGCACGCCGATGGGTCAGTGAACTTTGGTGTAATACATCTAACTGCCACTGGACCAAGTGATCCTGTTGGGCGGGACGAACTTCGGAGGGCTATCGAAAGTCTCTTCGCCGGCGACGGTGAAGTTGCACTTTTTTACTTCGCCGGGCATGGTCACATCGAGGCAACTGGCGGCTACCTTTGCTCTTCTGACGTGAAGACCGGAAACGACGGCGTACCATTGGCTGAGATCATGATCATGGCCAATCAGTCGAAGATTCAAAATCGCGTGATCATTCTCGATAGCTGCCACAGCGGCGTCGCAGGAGGAAGCGCGCTGCAGCAGAAGGTGACCGAGATCAGTGATGGGGTGACCATCCTCACAGCATCAACTGCAGAACAGTATGCAAAAGAGGAAGATGGTGCCGGTGTTTTTAGCAGCTTGTTAGTCGATGCGCTCGGTGGTGCTGCGGCAAACCTAGTCGGAGATGTGACACCAGGCGGCGTCTATTCACACGTAGATCAGTCACTTGGGCCATGGGCGCAGCGGCCTGTCTTTAAGACTAACGTCAAGCGGTTCGTTTCCTTGCGGAAAGTGCAACCCCCATTCGAGCTCGCTGAGCTTCGCCGGATTTCAGAGTTTTTCCCAACACCCGGCTTCAAGTTTCAACTCGACCCCACATATGAGCCGGAACGACACGAATCCTGGGCTACAAATCCGCAAGGAATTCCAGCCCCGGACCCTGATCACAATGCAATCTTCAAGATACTACAAAAGTACAACCGCTTTGGGCTTCTCGTGCCTGACGATGCTCCACACATGTGGCATGCCGCCATGGAGAGCAAGACCATTCACCTCACTGCTCTGGGTGAGCACTACCGGCGGCTAGCAATAAAAAACCTCATATGAGCGAGCAAGCGTAGCCCGGACTCCACTGCGCTCCATCCGGGCTACTCCTTCACAGGCATCTTCCTCGAAAACACCAACACATCCCCCTTGGAAAGCTTCTTGTTGAAGCCATAAGCATCCACGGCAAAATCCTTGAGCGCATCCACCTCGCTCAAACGGTTTTTCACGATGTAGGAAGCCATCAACCCGCGGGCGCGCTTGGCATAGAAACTCACCATCTTGAACTGGCCGTCTTTTTCTTCACGGAACTGCGGAGTAATGACGCGGGCTTTCAGCGCCGGCGTGAGCGCGGCCTTGTTGTATTCATCGGAGGCCAGATTCACCAGCACATCATCGCCCTGTGCAGCCAGCGCCTTGTTCAGGGCCTTGGCAATCGTATCGCCCCAGAATGCATAAAGATTGCGGCCAGCAGGATTGGCCAGCGCCGTGCCCATTTCCAGACGGTAAGGCTGCAGGCGATCCAGCGGACGCAGCAGACCGTAAAGACCGGAAAGAATGCGCAGATGGTTTTGCGCATAGTCGTGATCAGCCGCCGTAAACGTGCTGGCCTGCATGCCCTCATACACATCACCCATGAAGGCCAGGATGGCGGCGCGAGAATTCCTGTCCGTGAAGCGTGGCGACCAATCGGCATAACGCGCCACATTGAGGGCGGCCAGCTTGTCGCTAATGCCCATGAGGCTGGCCACTTCCTGCGGCGAGAGATCGCGCAGGATGGCCAGCAGTTCTTTGGTTTGCGGCAGGAAATCGGGCTTGGTCAGGGGCAGATCGGGAACCGGGCTTTCGTAATCCAGGGTCTTGGCAGGGGAAAGAATGGCAAGCATGGGGCTCTTCAGGGAGGGGACTGCAGAAGCCGGCCATTTTACGGAAGCGGCCCGGAAAAGACAGAACCGGGCATTCAGGCGACCCTGCCGTACGGCACTGACAGCCCCTGCCCTGCCCGTTAGACTGCGCGCATCGCAGGGACCGGCCCGCCGGGCCTTCACCCACGCCTTTCTGCAGGTCATCCCATGTCATTCATGAAACTGGAAAAACGCGGCGCCGTGCATGTGCTCACGCTCACCAATGGCGACAAGGACAATACCTTCAACCCGGATGTGCTGGCGGACTGGAACAAGCACCTGGATCGCATCGAAGCCAATCTGGACAACGGCGCCCTGCTCATCACCAGCGACCACCCCAAGACCTTCTGCAACGGCATCGACCTGCCTTGGCTGCTGACGCAGGAGCCGGAAGGCTTCAAGGCTTTTGTGGAAAACCTGGAAAACCTGCTGCTGCGTGTGGCCGTGCTGAATATTCCGGTGATCGGCGCCATCAACGGCAACTGCTATGCCGGCGGCGCCATTCTCGCCTCGGGCTTCGACTGGCGTTTCATGCGCGAAGACCGCGGCCGTTTCTGTTTTTCCGAAGTGAATATCAAGATTCCCTTTACGCCGGTGATGATGGATATCGTGAAGCTGATTCCCGATGCCCATTCCGTGCGCGACATGGCCCTTACCGGCAAAGCCATTGGCGGCCAGGAAGCCAAGGCCCTGCGTGTGGTGGATGCCGTCCATAGCGAAACCGGTCTGTTCCCGGAAGCGCTGGCCTTTGCCGAGCAGATGGCGGAAAAGCACCGCTCCACCTATGCCGCCATCAAGCACACCATGCGTCCGCATCTGGTCGCTCTCGCCAAGGAACGAGGCCTGATCCGTGCCTGAGCTGATTGCGGAAAAAGCCGTTGCCCTGAGTGAGCGCGTAGCCCGTGTGCTCACCAACAATCCCGGCGTGATGACCGGCCCCGGCACCAACAGCTATCTCATCGGCACAAAAGACATTGCCGTGCTGGATGCCGGCCCCGCCCTCTCCACTCATGTGGAAGCGCTGATCAATGCCGCCAATGAACGTGGTGGCCGCATACGCTGGATCGTGCTCACGCATACACATCAGGATCACGCCCCCGGCGCGCTGGAACTCAAAGCTCGCACCGGTGCGGAAATCATCGGCCAGTCGCCCTTGCCCGGTGATCCGGCACAGGCCCTGATCAAGGTGGACCGCCAGCTGGGTCACGGGGATGTGCTGCAGATAGACGAAAACACCACGCTGCGCGCCCTGCATACACCCGGCCATGTCGGCAATCATCTTTGCTATCTGCTGCAGGAAGAAAAACTGCTCTTCAGCGGCGACCATCTCATCAACGGCTCCACCGTGGTCATCATTCCGCCCTCGGGCAGCATGGCGGACTATCTGCGCTCGCTGGAAATGCTCACGCATGAAGACATTGCGCAGATTGCTCCCGGTCATGGTGATGTCATTGAAAACGCACAGGGCCTGATCCAGTTCACCATTGCACACAGGCTTTCCCGCGAAGCCAAGGTGCTGAGCAAGCTCAGCAGTGCCGTGCAATCCCTGGAAGAGCTCACGCGACAGGCCTATGACGATGTGAACCCTGCTCTGCATGTGGTGGCGCGTTACTCCCTGCATGCCCATCTGATCAAGCTGCGTGATGAGGGCCGTGCGCAGGAAACGCTGGAGGGGTGGTCGCTGTAACAGCAACGTTGGGATAACGAAGACAGTTGAAAGGCGCTGGGCCCCGGACTAAACATTTCCGGGGCGACAACAAGATGGGAAAGATTAACTGTCGCCCCGGCAGGCTTCAGGCCGGGGCCCAGTGACTTGAATACCAACGGGCATATATCCAAGGACGGAGAAAATGACCTACTACTACGTTTATCTGCTGGCCAATCAGCGGAATGGGATTCTCTATACGGGCGTCACCAGTAATCTGATGCGGCGCACATGGTAACACCGGAATAGCCTGCAGGCCGGATTCACCTACCAACACGGCATCCATCATCTGGTCTGGTATGAAATTCATACCGACATCATCAGCGCCATTGCCCGGGAAAAGCTGGTCAAGCGATGGCACCGCAAATGGAAAATCAGACTGATTGAGAGAATGAATCCTTATTGGAGGGATTTGTTTCAGGATATCTGCCAGTAGCTTTGGCCTGATAAAAGCAAAATCACTGGGCCCCGGACTAAAGCCTTCCGGGGCGACAGCTTCTTTTTCTAACTCCGTGTCGCCACGGCGAAGGCCGGGGCCCAGCGCCTTGCATGCCCCTGCACAAGCTGTAATTTTCTTGTCTTTTCCAGTCACAACCAAACCGGACTATGACCGGCCCAGATCGGAAAAATGTGACCAGCATCATCTCCCCATCACCGCCAGCACCGTATTTCTGCACATTACTTCGTGATCTCGGATGGCCCTTCATGAAGCCCACATGACAGCTCCATGTCCCGATATATGCATAGCTTTGCAAAGTATTTCAGCCGCTGATTTTCAGCCCCTAGTCTTCGCTGACCCGAATATTGCGAGGATCGCTGCATGAATCACGGCACCATATCGACCACTGCACGCTTCAAGAAAACTTTTACCGGCGCAATGGTCGCCGGCCTGCTGGCCGGCAGCCCGCTGCTGCAGGCTGCCACTTCCCCACTGGTGACGGCCGACCAGAAAGCCCTGGACAGCAAAGCGGCGCAGATCAACAGCAACTGGGATTATCCCGCTCTGAAAGCCGAAGTCCGCGCGGCTTATGTGGCGGCCTATGCCATAGGCAAAGGGACGGTCAGTGCAGAAGCGCAGGCGCGGCTGGACAATGCCGTTGATGAGCTGGCCTTCAGCGCCATACAAAAAGCCGTGAACAATGATCCCTGGTTTCCCAAGGTGTATTGGCTGAATACACCGCCGCATGCCTGGGCCGGCAGCAGCATTCCAGGTGGGCGTTATTCCTTCGACAATCCGGACAATATCTACCGCACCATTCCCATTGCCGGCGATGGCAAATACGAGATCACCGGCAAACGCTACACGCCCGGCCCCACCGATATCACTTTCTCGCTGATCAGTAATCCCAATGCCCAGCAGACCATTGCCTACCTCACCGGCAATGACATCGTGGTGAATACGGATGGCAGCTATACCGTGACCGTGGACAGCCAGCCGGCCAATGGCCGCAAGAACCATATCCAGTCCACCTCCGCCGCCAAGCAGCTTTTCATACGCAACAATCTCGGCAACTGGAATACGGAAACACCGGATGCGCTGAGCGTGAAACGTCTGGACAGCGTGCCCTGGTATGTCTTGCCGAAAAGCAATCTCACCATAGGCAGCGAGGCCTGGGGCAATCTGCAGGAGTCCGTGGTGACCTATGGCGTGGGCGCGCTGGGCGTGAAAACTTACGTGAATGCCCTCAACACCCTGGCCAATCCCAGCAGTTCCAGCACACTGGGCACGTTAGTGACTCAGGCCAGCTCCTTCGGGCATTTCCGCATTGCCGATGACGAAGCGCTGGTAGTCACGGTGAATACGGGCGGCGCCGGCTATTTCGTGTTACCGGTAACGGATGCCTGGTCTGTCACGGTGGACCCGGTCAATCACCAGTCCAGCCTGAACAACAAGCAGGCCGTGCTGAATGCCAACGGCACTTACACCTTTGTGGTCTCGCCCAAAGATCCCGGCGTCTTCAACTGGGTGGATACCGTGGGCCAGCATGAGGGCACCATCATGGCCCGCTGGCAGAACTTGCCGGCGCAATCACCAGCCAGCGGCGGTCCCGCCATTGCTGCGCAACTGGTCAAGCTGAACCAGCTCAATGCCCTGCTGCCTGCCGGTACGCGCTTCGTGAGCGCCGCCGAACGTGCCGCGCAGATACAGGCCCGTCAGGCCGGCTTTGCCCGGCGCCTGCAGTAAGACTCACAAGAATAAAAAAGCCGGCATTAGCCGGCTTTTTTATTTCAGCAAAATCAGTCCTGACCTTTGCGTGCAATCAGCTTGCGGCGCCACCAGGACCAGTCCGTATCTTTTGAACGGATATCGAAGAGTTCGTCCATCAGGCCGTAGATGGCGCCCTCCACTTCATGCCGCACCTGCCACTGCGCTTCCGAGTTCTTGGCAGCCGCTTGCAGATGACGCGTGGGAATGCGCTCGCCGAATTTGAAATACATTTTTTCCGGACGCGGAATCGGCGTGCCGGCCAGCCCCGAAGTCAGCGGCGCGAAAGTATCGCCATCGCGCCAGAATTTGTGCAGCAGGCCAGTGCTCTTGGCCGCCTTGCCCAGGAAGGATTCGCGGAAGGTATTGCTGTCGTAGCGGATGTTGTACACATCGTCCGCGCCTATGGCGGCAAAGGGGATGATGTCGTAACCGTTTTGCATGGCCATGCGGGCAAAGCCGGTACGGCGCTTCCACACGAGGCGGTATTCCTCGCCCTTGTTCTTCATCACCTCACGCGCACCACCGGGATAAACGATGATGTGTTCGCCAGCCTGCATGAGAGCCGTGCAGTTTTCCGGTGTGCCGGGCACGGCGCCGAATTCCAGCAGCTTGTGGCCCCAGCCGGGAATGTCGAAATGCAGGTGATCACCCAGGGAGCGGAAAAAAATGCCGGTTTTGGCATAGGTTTCCAGCACCATGAGGGGCGCATCGATAATGCCGTAGAGCGTGTGATTGCCCACATAAAGCGCAGGGCGATCCGCACTCAGGTTTTCCAGGCCATGCACCTGCGGCTGGAACCAGAGGCGCTGCAGCGTGAGTGCGCGCCGCAGGCGGGACAGCGAAGGCGGTGTGAAGCGGGTGAAATCAGACGGCAAACGAATCATGGCAGACTGCAATCTTGGGCAAAATCGGTGAAAAGCCCGCGCATCATACCCGCAGTTGCGCCTGCCGGCAGTCACTACCGGCCTTGACCCGACAGACACGCGGCCAAGGCATTCCCCGGCAATTCGGGTAGAATCCGCCCCGATTTTGTTTTTAGCCCTGTGTTTTGCGGCTTAAAAAGTTCAAGGGACCCCTGATGAGCGACAATCCGCACGAGATGAAACGCCTCAAGACCGGTGCATTCGAGCGCCGTCTTTCCCTCGCCAAGGCCGGCTTTGTTGCCGGTACCCGCTTCGCTGCCGGCGCCGCCGGCTCCATGTTTGCCAGCCCCGAACAACGTGAAGAAAAGCGCCGCCGCGCGCTGGCCGAGCAGGCCCAGTATCTGGTGCGTGAGCTGGGCAAGCTCAAGGGTTCCGTGGTGAAGATAGGCCAGATGATGGCCCTCTATGGCGAACACTTCCTGCCGGATGAAATCACCCGCGCCCTGCATCAGCTCAATGACGACACCACGGCCCTGGCCTGGAGCTCGCTGGAGCCCGTCATCCGCGCCCAACTGGGTGAAAAGCGTTTTGCCGAACTGGACATCGACCGCGAGCCGCTGGGTACGGCCTCGCTGGCCCAGGTACACCGCGCCCGCCGCAAGAGCGACGGCACCGAGCTGGTCCTGAAAGTCCAGTATCCCGGCGTGGCCCAGGCCATTGATGCCGACCTCAATCTCGTCACGCAGTTGCTGAAATTCAGCAAGGCCGTGCCACAGACCCGTGAATTCGAGGAGTGGCTGGACGAGGTGCGCATGATGATGCACCGCGAAGTGAATTATCCGCAGGAAATGGAAACCACCCGCCTCTTCCATTCCTATCTCAAGGATGACCCGCGCTATATCGTGCCGCGCATCCTGCCGGAATACTGCACGAACACTGTGCTCTGCATGACCTACGAGCGCGGCGTGCCCATCAACAGCCCCATCGTGCTCAAGCTGCCGCAGGAGCGCCGCAACCGTATCGCGGAAGCTGCGCTGGATATCTGCTGCCGCGAGGTTTTCCAGTGGGGCGAGATACAGACCGACCCCAACTTCGGCAATTACCTCGTGCGTCTGGCTGAAAAAGAAGGCGATCTGGACCGCATCATCCTGCTGGATTTCGGTGCCGTGCGTGATTTCCCGGATGATCTGCTGGCCCTGGCCCGCCGCCTCACCCGCACCGCGTTTTATCGCGACCGCGAGGGCATGAAGGCCGCCATGTACGGCTTCAGCTTTTTCGACAATATGCCGGACAGCACCAAGGAGAGCATTGTCGATCTCTTCCTGCTGGCTATCGAACCCTTCTCGGATCTCTCCGATGCGCCGCCGGAAACCCTGAATGCCGACGGCATGTACTGCTGGGCCCGCAGCAAACTGCATCTGCGCGCCACGGCAGCGGCGGCCAAATCCGCCACCAGCCGTCACTTCGCTATCCCGCCGAAAGAGCTCATGTTCCTGAGCCGCAAACTCATGGGGGCTTACACCTTCATGACGGTGATCGATGCGCAGATTTATGCGCGCAAGATCCTGGAGCCTTATCTGCAGGCGGAAAAGCAGAGCTGATGCAGATGAGATAAACAAAAGGCGCCCTAGGGCGCCTTTTGTTTTTACGGGCTGGACTTAGTTCAGCCCGTGAAATCATCTGTGCCGCGAAAGGCCACGGCCTGCAACAGCACCGCATCAATCAGGCCATCGACATCTGTGGTGTGCGCCTCCATCTGGCCATCAATGATGAGCTGGCTGAGACCATGCACCAGACTCCAGGCATGCATGGCCGCCGCCAGTACCTCGGCACTTTCCACCGGACGTTTCAACACGGCCGCCACACCGAAGCGCAGGCCCTGATAGGCCAGCTGCGCCGCTGCCTGCATTTCTGCATCCGGATTGCTGGCAGCAAAACGGCCGAACATGAGACGGAACAGTGCCGGATGCTGGCGCGCGTAATCCACATAGGCGCGACCAGCCGCCATGAAGCCCAGTGCCGGATTGGCACCGCCCTGCACCGCCATGGCCTGCGCCGCGGCCAACTGCCGGAAACCTTCGGCCGCCATGGCCGAGAGCAGCGCTTCCTTGCTGGCGAAATGGCGATAGGCCGCATTGGCCGAGACCCCGACCTGGCGGGTGAGCTCGCGCAGGCTGAAATCGGACTGGCCGGCCTCCAGCAACTCAAGGCCTTTGGACAACAAGGCCTCACGCAGATTGCCGTGATGGTAGGACGGCTCGTCGACCAGCTGCTTTTTTGATGTTGACATCGTATACATTCGCAATCAGTCTAATGTGGACATCATACACATTGAACTGGCGATGGCCAGCAAGGAGGCTGTCATGGCACAGGCCAACTCACTGCAGCACACCGTGCAGAAAGGCGCGCTCTGGTTGCTGGGCCGCATGCAGAAACGTGTGCCTTACAGCCCGAGCAATAAATTCCTTGAAGGACCGTTTGCACCGCTAGCGGAAGAACACAGCAGCGATGTCCTCACCGTCACCGGAAAAATTCCCGCCGCACTCGATGGCCTGCTCACACGCATAGGCCCCAATCCCCTGCATGTGGAAAACCCCGCCACCTATCACTGGTTTCTCGGCGACGGTATGGTGCACGGCCTGCGCATAAAAAATGGGCAGGCGCTGTGGTATCGCAACCGCTATGTGGGTAGCGACAGCGTGAACCGCCACTTCGGCCGCAAGCCTGCTGCCGGATCACGCCGCGGCGTTTCCGATGTGGTGAACACCAATATCATCGGCCACGGCGGCAGCCTGTGGGCGCTGGTGGAAGCCGGCTCCTATCCCGTGGAGCTGGATGCCGAACTCAATACCGTGAAACACGGGCTTTTCGACAGCACGGTACAGAACGGCTTCACGGCGCATCCGCATGTCGATCCGGATACCGGCGAGCTGCATGCCATTTGCTACGACGGTTTCGTGCACAACAAGGTGCGCTACCTTGTCATCGACAAGAATCGTCTGGTGCGCCGCAATGTGGCCATTCCGGTCAAGCACGGCCCCATGATGCATGACTGCGCCCTCACGGAAAAAAACGTGCTGCTGCTGGATCTGCCGGTGACTTTCTCTGTGTCCAGTGCGCTCAAAGGCGCAGGACTTCCCTACACCTGGAATCCCGCGCACAAGGCTCGTGTCGGCCGCCTGCCGCGTGAAGGAGAGGCCGACGACATACGCTGGTTTGATCTCGATGAACCCTGCTTCGTTTTCCATAGCTGCAATGCTTTTGAAAAGGAAAACGGCGATACCGTGCTGGATGTCGTCGTGCATGAGCGCATGTTCGACCGTTCCCTGCAGGGTCCGGAAAGCCAGCAAGTGACTTTCGAGCGCTGGACCCTGCAGGACAACAGTGGCCGCGTGCAACGCCAGGTGATTTCCCGCGAGACCCAGGAATTCCCGCGACTGGACGAACGCCGTACCGGCAAACCTTATCGTTATGCCTATGCCGTGGGCATAGATATCGACAATCCGGCACCCAATGCCCTGCTGCGCCACGATATGCACACTGGCAAAACCACACGCCATGTTTATGGCGAGGGCTGGATGAGTGGTGAAGTCGTCTTCATCCCGAAACAGGCCGACAGCGCTGAAGAACAAGGCTGGCTGATTTCCTATGTGCACCGCCTTGATGGCGGCAATAGCCGTGTGGTGATACTGGATGCAGCCAATATCGAAGCAGAACCCGTGGCTGTGATTGAGCTGCCAGTGCGCGTGCCACTGGGCTTTCATGGCAACTGGATTGCCAGCCAGTAAGAAGAAAAAATCAACAGCAGGAAGCTGAACCCTTATGAAGCGGCTTTATCTTTTTCCATTGCTACTCCTGTGGGCCGCAAATCTCTCTGCCCAGACGCTTTGTGTATTCGATATCGCCGGCGCACAAGGCCCGCTGATGTCGGCCTTGCGCGAATACACCCTGGCTGCAAAAGCATGGAAGGCCGATATCAAGCTGCGTGCCTATGTGGACGAGCGCGTGGCCACGGAAGATTTCAAGGCCGGGCAATGCGATGGCGCGCTGATTACCGGCATACGGGCACGGCCTTTCAACAGCTTTACCGGCAGCATAGATTCCGTCGGCGCCCTGCCCGACTACGCCACCCTGAAACTCCTGCTGCAAACCCTGGCACGCCCCGATGCTGCCGCTCTGATGCGCAGCCAGGATTATGAAGTGGCCGGCATACTGCCACTGGGCGCGGTCTATCTTTTCCTGCGTGACCGCCGCATAGACAGCATTGCGAAAATTGCCGGCAAACGTTTCGCCACCCTGGATCATGATCGCAGCCAGCTGAAAATGGTGGAGCGTATAGGCGCTCAGGCCGTGGCTTCCGATGTCACCAATTTCGCCGGAAAATTCAATAATGGCGTGGTCGATGTCGCCGCCGCGCCGGCCATGGCCTACGAACCACTGGAGCTCTATAAGGGTGTGGGTACCAGAGGGGTGGTCGTGAAGCTGCCGCTGGCCCAGGCCACCTTGCAGCTGCTGCTGCGTCCGGCAGCCTTTCCCGAAGGTTTTGGCCAGCGTTCACGCGAATATTTCCTCGGCCAGTTCGATACTGCCATGAAAGAAATTCGCGAATCCGAAAGCCATATCCTGTTTTTCTTTCCGCCACCGGATGGCGAGGCCCCGCAATACATCAGCATGATGCGTGAAGCCCGCATAGACCTGACCGCGCAAGGCTTCTATGACAAACGCATGATGTCGCTGATGAAGAAAGTGCGCTGCAAACGCGCCCCTGCCGAGCCGGAATGCACGGAGAATCGCGAATGAAGCCGCTGAAGACTTTTCTCCTTGGCATGATTTTGATGACCGGCCATGTCATGGCGGCCGACTGCAAGGAGGCAGAAAAAAGCCTGCAAACCTATCTGCAGGCCCTGCGCGCGCATCAACTGCCTGCCCTGCAAAAAGCTGTGGCCCCGGATGCTGTGTTCAAGATCGAAGTGCTGGATGTCAGCCCTTCCAAATTCTTCACCCTGAGCCGCGAGGATTTCCTGCAGCAACTTAACGCCACCTGGCGCTTTTCGCGTGATGAAAAGCTGGAGGTATCAGCCATACGCTGGCAGGCCACAGCCGGCAGCTGCGAAGCCGCTTTCACCCTGAAAGAAAACCGCCTTTTGCTGGAAACGCCAGCCGGCCAGGAAAGCCAGCTCAGCCTGCAGTTCAAGCCGGAGGCAACGGGTTGGATAATCGCGCAGGTAAAAGGCCGGATAAAAACCTGGTGATGAGTCGTCTTATCTATCAATTCCCGCTGTCCCTCTACTGCGAAAAAACGCGCTGGAATCTGGACTGGAAAAAACTGGACTGGCAGCCGGTCAATCTCATTCCCGGCCCGCATGCTTTCCGGGCTTGGTCTTTGGCACGTCAGCGCAGCCTGCCCATTCTGGTGGATGGCAAAAACCGCATTGGTGATTCCACCGATATCGCGCTGTATCTGGAAAGCATTTATCCGCAGCATGCACTGCTGCCGGCAGACAGCCGGCAGCGACTGGAAATACTGGCACTGGAAAATGAGTTCGATGCACTGGGCACTGATGTACGCCGCTGTGTATGGAGCCTGGCTGTGGACAGCCCGGATATCGATGTGCTGTTTTTCCGTGGCTATGACAATGAACAGCGCCGCCTTGGTCACTGGATGCGGCCTGCCCTGCGCCAGATGATACGGCACACCTTTGATGTCTGGCCCGGGCCTGTGGAGCGTTCATGGCAAACCATCTACAGCACACTGGAAAAACTGGAGGCGCGTCTGCAGGGCGATATTGATCGTTATCTGGTGGGCGATACTTTCACACTGGCTGATCTCACGGCCGCCTGCATGCTGGCACCTCTGGTCGGCCCTGTCGGCAGCCCCTGGCCGGATGAGCGCATACCCGATGCCGCTCTCGGCGCTAGCGAAGAACTGCGCCGCCATCTGCGGGAGCGAATAGCTGGCCAGTGGGTCATACGTATCTATGCCGAACATCGTCAGGGAAATGCCTGACACTTGGCAGCCCAGGGACAAGTCCTGGCGTCATCTGTCAAGAAAGCCGCCGCCTGCCCGCTAGACTGCCTGTAAACAAGAACACAGGTTGCTGCCATGCAGGACATCATCAACTGGGTCAACAGCGTTTTCGGTCCGCATGTGGACTGGAAGCAGGTGGTCGTGCTGACCATGACGCCGCTGTTCATCCTCGGCCTCATTGTTGAATTCTTCTGGCTGCACCGGAAAACCGGGCGCTGGGATATCGCCGAGCCCGGCCAGCGTTTTTACTGGCGCGAAGTACTGGCCAGCAGCAGTCTGGGGATAGGCTATTACGCGGCCGAGGCCATCATGCATTTGCTGCTGGTGGGCATCGCCCTGGCCTGGTTCTGGGAACACCGCTTTTTCACCATCCCCATCAATGCCTGGACCATAGTCGCCGCCTTTTTCGTGGAAGAGCTTTGCTATTACTGGTATCACCGCACCGCGCATCGCGTGCGCTGGTTCTGGACACAACATGTTTCGCATCACAGCGGCGAAACCATGAATATGAGCACCGCGGCGCGCCAGAGCATACTCAACGGCGTGATCGGGGTGTGGTTCTTCTTTGTGCCGCCCATACTGCTGGGCTTCCATCCCGCCATCATCTTTTTCTTCTACGGCATCAATCTTTCCTATCAGTGGTTCATACACACGGAATCCATTCCGCGCTTGCATCCCTGGTTCGAGTGGATGTTTGATTCCGCCTCCAATCACCGCGTTCATCATGGCCGCAATGCGCAGTACATCGACAAGAATTACGGCGGCGTGCTCATGCTTTACGACCACATCTTTGGCACGTATGAGCCCGAAGTGGAAAAAGTGGAATACGGCACCACGCGCCAGATCAAGAGCTACAACTGGTTCGTGCTGAATTTCCACGAGTTCGTGGATATGTGGCGGGACTTCCTGGCACCGGGCCCGCTGGTGCAGCGCCTAAAACATTTCTGGAAGCCGCCGGAATGGGAGCGCGACGGCCACCAGCGCATACATACCTGGACCGTGGTACGCGAAGGCCAGCCTATCGCTGGCAATGCACCGGGCGCTGCTGCCGACAAGCTCAAACAGCCGGCCTGACCGCACTTTTCCTGCAATGAAAACGGAGCCGAATGGCTCCGTTTTCATTGCAGCAGCGAGGCTTCATGTGTCTTCGCTGCCGGTACTACTGATGATGATCATGGCCATGACCGCCTTGCCGGTATTATCCAGTGCCAGCGAGCCGCGATAGCGGTACAAACGCTGCCAGTCCATGTCCTTGCGGCGCACGATAAGATCCAGGCCCCGCAGGGTTTCCCCGCAGAGGATACGCATCAGGGGCCAGTCACTGAGAGGCAGGACATGGCCATGGGCATTGTTGAATTCGAAGACCGACATGAACTCCGCCACATTCCGGTTGAGATTCTGGTCATCGTCATAGCCGTGCATTTCACGTGCGCGGCGATTCCAGTACACGATATCGCCATTGAGATCAGCCATCACAATACCGGCATCCAGATTTTCGAACACCACCTGCAGCTGCGCTTTCTGCAGGCGTATGGTGGCCTCGTCATCCTTGCGGGCCTGTATGTCTTCCACCACGGAAATGAAGTAATCCGGTGTGCCATCGGCTTTGCGCACCAGTGACACCGTAAGATGTGCCCAGACCGTCTTGCCATTCTTGCGGATATAGCGTTTTTCCATCTGGTAACTGGAGACATGACCGGCCAGCAAGGCATTGAGCTGGTCCAGGTCGGCATCCAGATCGCCGGGATAAGTGACATCGTGAAAAGTCAGGTCCAGCAACTCGCCATGGCCATAACCCAGCATGTCACTGAGCTTGTGATTGACGCGTATCCAGCGTCCATCCGGAGCCACATGGGCAATGCCTATAGCGGCCTGCTCGAAAGTGACGCGAAACAAAGCCTCATAATCAGGCGTGTGGGGGAGATGCATATCGGCCATGGTCCGAATCCCTGTATGTGTGGTCCGTCACAAATCAGGCTAGCTCCGTAATTCCCGCAATTGCATTCACTGCCGACAAAATGCCGTGCAACTCCGCCAGACACCAGATGTGCCTGTACAAATGCACAAGCTGTACAGTGCCCAAAAACACCCGTCTGCATTTTCGCCACGCATATCGGCAGTGACCGAACGGTAGTGCCGGAAAGTCGGGACAACCCAAGCGACCGGGCAATGAGAAGCTTTCTTGATCTGCCGCAAAGGAAAGTGTTCTGCTTCCGGCATTCTGGAGCCCTGAACTCTCCACGACTCTCATGAGCCGGTAACCTGCAAGGAGCACACCATGTACCAGCGCATACTGTTTGCCAGCGATGGCAGCCCCGCCTCCGACAATGCCCTGAAGGAGGCCGTAAAGCTGGCTCAGGCCGGTGCCGAGCTGCGTGTACTCACGGTCGTGCCGGACCCGCTGGCCCATTTCGTCTCGCCCTATGGCATGGCCTACGATGCGGGGCCGGTACGCAATGCCGCCATTGAAAGCGGCCGCGCGGCCCTGGAAGCAACGGTGGCCAAGCTCAGCGCCCAGGGCGTGAAAGCGACGGGAGAGTTGCTGGATCTGACCGAGACGGCCAGTACGAATATTGCTGCTGCCCTGCTGGAGGAAGCGAAAAGCTGGCCGGCGGATCTCATCGTGATGGGCACGCATGGTCGCCGCGGTGTACGTCGTTTCTTTCTCGGCAGCGTGGCGGAAGAACTGGCGCGCTGCAGCCCCCTGCCCCTCTTGCTGGTGCGCGGGCAGGAAGACTGAGCATCACTCTGCGGCTTCTGCGCGTATCCCTTTTATGCCTTCGCGAAAATCAGCGCCCGCCGGGCGCTGGTAAAGGCCGAGACCGAAAGTGGGCAGGATGGAAAAGAGGTGATCGAAAATATCGCTCTGCACGCCCTCGTAAACGCCCCAGGCCGTGCTCGCGGTAAAGCAGTAAAGCTCCAGCGGAATACCGTCTCCTTCCGTGGCCAGCTGGCGCACCATGCAGGTCATGCCGTGATGGATATCGGGATGTGCCTTGAGATAGGCCTCGGTATAGGCGCGGAAGGTGCCCAGATTGGTAAGGCGGCGCTTGTTGGCCGCAATCCGGCCTTTCTCGCCCAGCGCGAGATTCCACTTTTCCACTTCATCTTCTTTTTTGGCGAGATAGTCTTCCAGCAGTCTTATCTCGCTCAACTCATCAATCTCTTGTTCGCTCAGGAAGCGCACCGTACTGGCATTGACGAAGAGTGAACGCTTGATGCGGCGGCCCCCTGAATCAAACATGCCACGCCAGTTCTTGAAAGACTCGGTGATGAGTTTCCAGGTGGGAATGGTGCTGATGGTGCCGTCCCAGTTGCGCACTTTCACCGTGTGCAGGCTGATGTCCATGACTTCACCATCGGCATTGGCCGAGGGCATTTCTATCCAGTCGCCTATGCGCAGCATGTCATTGCTGCCGATTTGCACGCTGGCCACAAAGCCCAGCAGGGTGTCCTTGAAGATCAGCAGCATGAGGGCCGACGC
>JAVHYE010000047.1:19743-21779 GCA_031119295.1 Pedobacter sp.
TTTTCGCGCAGATCCGGCACCAGCGTGATGCCGAACTGGATGACCAGTGGCGGCGTCATCTTGGCAAACTGGCGGAAGGCGCCGCTGTCATAAACAGCATCGTCCCATTTCCAGTAGGTGTGCTCGGTGGCGGTATGCACCAGCCGCAACAGCACATGGCGCACCAGCAGATAGATCAGGACTGCCGACAGCAGCAATACTGTCAGGCCTATGGTCTTGTCCGCATAGGGGTTGCTCAGCAGCTCATCCATGAATGCCCAGTCCATCACTCCCCCTCAGGTTTTGCAGCGGACTTTGCAGCCTCTAGAGCAGGCGCTGCAGCACGCCAGCAAAGAGGACAAGAAAACCGCCTATCTCGGCCACGATCAAGGCCCACATGAAACCCTGAATGAGAAAGCCGGGCAAGCTCATGGGCCCGAGCTTGTGCGGATTGGCCAGCTGGTTGTCGGTATCGCGCAGGGCGCCGTGCACGATATAGGTGAAGATGGCAGCACCGAAAAACACCAGGGGAAACAGCGTGGCCCAGAAATTGGTGCAGTCATCCCAGGCACTCAAATACGCAAATACCGCCAGCAACTGCGCGGCAAAGGCATAGAGCAGCGAAGTGCGGTGGGCAATATTCACATAATACGGTGCATCGGCCTTTTCACTGCGCATGATGGCCAGATACTTCCAGACACCGGTGAGCAGACCGGAAAGGAAGAAAATGCCGGAGGCGACTATTGCCAGAGAAACAGCAGGAGACAAAGCAAGCGTTGGGGTCATTGGTTTTTCTTCTTTTTATTCGCGATCAATCATTTTTGACTGGACTGACGCAGAGCCATGTCCAGACACATTTCAGCAAGTTGGTCCAAGGTCAGCGTACCACCACGCTGATACCACATCCGCGTCCAGCTGATACCGCCAAACAAAAGCCGGCGCCAGACAAAGGGATCGTGCTGCACCAGACCGTCCTTGCGCAGCTCGGCCAGCACATCCAGCCAGAGCTTTTCATAACGCTCGCGCAGCTCCAGCAAGCGGGTCTGGTTATCCGGCTCCAGCGCCTTCCATTCGTGAACCAGCACGGTCATGGCATCACCGGTATCGCCATTGATGGATTCCAGCTCGGCCCGTATCAGGCCCAGCAGGGTCTCGCGCGGTGAACGCCCCTCGGCCACCAGCGCCTCCATGCCGGCAAGGTTGTAGCGTATGCCCTCCTCCATCACCGCATGCAGGATGTCCTGCTTGGTCTTGAAGTGATGGAAGAGCGAGCCGGACTGTATGCCGACGACCCGGGCCAGATCGCGCACCGTGGTGCGCTCATAGCCCTGGCTACAAAAGAGATGAGCCGCCGCGCGCAGCACGCGGCCGCGCGGACTGTCATCCAGACCACCCATATGGGGAATGTCGTTCAGCGTTTGCGGGGCTTGCATCAGTTTCTCTTCCGGCCTGGATTCAGGGTTGAGGCCGGGCGGTGCATTCTACGGCGCCATCCCGGATTTTTTCTATAAAAACAGAGGCTTGAGAGGCAAACATCATGCCTTCAGCGCCACTTTCATACTGCCCTGCAGGCAAAACCGGTCTCTTTGGGCCAATCTTGCGGCAGCTCAGGCAAAGCTAAAACCAAGCGCTTGCTTTGTCCAGTCTCAAGACCTTATCTTTGGCCACGCTTTCAACAAGACGCACAACCGCCATGACCGACTCCCGCACTGTCCGCATAGGCTGCGCCTCCGCTTTCTGGGGCGATACCAATACCGCCGCCTTCCAGCTCGTGAAGATGGCGCAGATCGACTATCTCGTTTTCGACTATCTCGCCGAAGTCACCATGTCCATCATGGCTGCCGCGCGCATGAAAGACCCTACGGCCGGCTATGCCACGGATTTCGTCACGCGCGTCATGGGCCCGCTGCTGAAAGACATTGCCGAGAAAAAAATCAAAGTGGTGAGCAATGCCGGCGGCGTGAATCCGCTGGCCTGCCGCGATGCCCTGAACAAGCTGATTGCCGATGCCGGCCTTTCCCTGAAAGTGGCCGTGGTGCTGGGCGACGATCTCACAC
>JAVHYE010000197.1 GCA_031119295.1 Pedobacter sp.
CTTCTGCCTTTTCCTTGGCCTTGGCGGGTGTCACCACCCATTTGCCATTCACGTAAAACGCCTGCCAGCCCGTGGGCTTGCCTTCAGACTCGGTGAGCACATATTGCTCCTTGGTCTTGCGGCTGAAACGCAGCACGGCCTTGTTGCCTTCCTTGTCCTGCACCGGCGCATCCAGCAGATAGCGGTGCTTTTCATCCAGCTTGTCGGCGACAGTTTTCAGTTCCTCGATCGTGGGTGCACGCGTCTCGCGATGCTTGGGGAACTGGCTGGCGGCCAGGAAAAGACCGGCCGCGCCATCGCGCAGCAGGAAGAAGTCGTCCGTCTTTTCACATTTCAGATGCGGCATGGGAATCGGATCGGCCTTGGGCGGCGCCGCCTCGCCATTGCGCAGCAGTTTGCGGGTATTGCCGCACTCGGCATTGGTGCAACCGAAATACTTGCCGAAGCGGCCGGTTTTCAGCTGCATATCGGAGCCGCACTTGTCGCACTCGATCAGCGGGCCTTCATAGCCCTTGATACGATAGCTGCCCTTCTCCACTTCATAGCCTTCGCAGTCCGGGTTATTACCGCAGACATGCAACTTGCGACCTTCGTCGATGAGATAGCTGTCCATGGCGGTACCGCAGATCTTGCAGCGGTGACGCGCCAGCAATTGCTTGGATTCGCTTTCTTCATCGTTCTCGTCCAGCGCCACGATCTCGCCACCCGGCACCAGATTGATGGTGCCCTTGCAGCGTTCTTTCGGCGGCAAGGCATAGCCTGAACAGCCGAGGAACACACCGGTACTTGCGGTGCGAATCTGCATGGGGCGGGCGCAGGTCGGGCAGGCAATATCCGTAGTCACGGGCTGGTTACGGCGCATGCCGTCTTCCTGGCCGGCGTGCTCCAGCTTTTTCTTGAAGCCCTTGTAGAAATCGTTGAGGACTTTCTTCCAGTCCAGATCACCTTCCGCCACCTTGTCGAGCTCCTGCTCCAGCTCGGCGGTAAAGGCGTAATCCATGAGATCGTCAAAATTCTCGGTGAGACGGTCGGTGACGATGTCACCCATCTTCTCGGCATAGAGCCTGCGGTTTTCCAGCTTCACATAACCACGTTCCTGGATCGTGGAAATGATGGCAGCGTAGGTAGACGGACGACCAATGCCACGCTTTTCCAGCTCGCGCACCAGCGAGGCTTCGGTATAGCGCGCCGTCGGCTTGGTGAAATGCTGGCTGGGATCCAGTTTTTTCAAGGCAAGGGTTTCGCCCACTTTCACATCGGGCAGCACCACGTCTTCCTTGTCCTTCTGCGCCGGCGCCATCACCTTGGTGAAGCCGTCGAACTTGAGGATGCGGCCACGGGTGCGCAGCTCGAAATCAGCAGCACTGACAGCAAGGCCGGTGGACAGATATTCGGCATCCGGCATCTGGCAGGCCACGAACTGGCGCCAGATCAACTCATAAAGACGCTCGGCATCACGCTCCAGGCCGGCCACATCGCCCGGCTTGGCATTCACATCAGAAGGACGTATGGCTTCGTGAGCCTCCTGCGCGCCTTCCTTGCTGGAATAGACATTGGGCGTTTCCGGCAGGTACTTCTTGCCGTAGCTGTCAGCAATGAAATCACGTGCAGCATTCACCGCATCCGCACTCAGATTCGTCGAGTCGGTACGCATATAGGTGATATGGCCAGCCTCATACAGGCGCTGAGCCAGCGTCATGGTTTTCTTCACCGAGAAACCAAGACGTGTGCTGGCTGCCTGCTGCAGTGTGGACGTAATGAAAGGCGCATTCGGCTTGGTGCGTGTGGGCTTGTCCTCACGCTTGGCCACCGTGTAAGTCGCCGACTCCAGCACTTTCAGTGCAGCATCGGCTTCCTTTTTGTTCTTGGGGCGGAAAGCCGCATCTTTCTGCCGGGTCACTTCCAGACGCAGGCCG
Organism: Pedobacter sp.; assembly: GCA_031119295.1. Lineage (GTDB taxonomy): Bacteria > Pseudomonadota > Gammaproteobacteria > Pseudomonadales > Moraxellaceae > UBA2031. Next base: position 1,917 of record JAVHYE010000197.1, read on the forward strand.
TCTTTTTTCGCGGTCTGTGTGTCAGCGTGAATTTCCCAGAACTCTTCCGGAATGAAGGCGCGGATTTCACGCTCACGCTCAACAACAAGACGCACGGCCACCGATTGCACACGGCCCGCAGAGAGCCCACGTGCAATTTTTTCCCAGAGCAGGGGCGAGACCATATAGCCCACTACGCGATCCAGGAAGCGACGCGCCTGCTGCGCATTCACGCGCGCAATATTCAGCACACCGGGCTGCTTGAAAGCCTCGGTGATGGCGTTCTTGGTGATTTCGTTGAAGACCACGCGCTTGAAGCGCTTGTCGTCACCACCGATGACCTCGCGCAGATGCCAGGCAATGGCCTCTCCTTCGCGATCCAAGTCGGTGGCCAGATAGATGGTGTCGGCTTCCTTGGCGAGCTTCTTCAGCTCATCAATGACTTTTTCCTTGCCCGGCAGGATTTCGTAATGCGCTTTCCAGTCTTTATCCGGGTCCACACCCATACGCGCCACGAGAGCTGCACGGCCCTTGGTTTCCTTCTGCAGGGCCTTGGCTTCTGCAGACAACTTGCGGGTAGCAGCAGCGGCCTTGGCACGCTCGGCGGCATCCACGGGTTTGCCGGAACCGCTGACAGGCAGGTCGCGCACATGGCCTACGCTGGATTTCACGACGAAATCCTTGCCCAGATACTTGTTGATGGTCTTGGCCTTGGCCGGCGACTCAACGATGACCAGCGATTTACCCATGGATGTTCACGACCGTTACGGTGGGATATGGCCGGGGTCCGGCCAAAGAGTCGGCATATATAAGAGGCAAGCCGGGCTTGGTCAAGCGCAGGAAAATCACAAGGGGATGACGCAGCTGCGAAATCAGGGGTAGCAAACCCCTGATTTCATTTGGCTTTTTCGAGCATTTCCTGAAGCAGCGCGTGCAGTGCCGGCAATGCCTCAGGCCGCAGGGCTTCGGTCCACCAGAGGCTGACGGCGTTGGCCCGGGCCTCAATAGCCAGCAGGGACTCCGCCTCGGGGGGCAGGTTCAGGCGCCCCAGCAGGCTGCGATCGCCCTCTTTCACGATCCAGTCGCCATCGGAAAGGCGTATGGCCCGGAAATACGGCAGACCCTTGGCGCCCTCTTCGGTCAGCAGGGAATAGCAGGCCAGCATGCCGCCTGCAGGACGTTCGCCGCGATACCACTCCGGTGGCGGCAGCAAACGCGGGTGCAGGCCGCGCTTGCGGGCTTCCATGCGCAGGGCCATGAGGCGGGTTTCACGCGGACTGGGCCGGAGCAGGGAAACCTGCCCGACCACAAAAGCCACCACGACGAGAAGAACAATGAGGAAAGTGCTCACAGCGCACTCAGTACAACATCAGGATGTCGCATGCTCACCGTTGGGGAAGAACATGGGCTTGATCTTGCCCAGTTGCGCATCTAGCGAAGACGACACACTGGACGACATGGTGAAGAAGCTGAGCAGCGCCTTGGAATTGGAATCATTCTGGAAAGCACCCACAGTGCGCTGCCAGAAAGCGTGATTCACCAGCTGCAATTGCTCATTGGTTTTCACCAGGCCCTTGAGCTCCCAGTCCGGCGTACCGCCTTCGCGCGCCACGAAATACTGGCGCATGAGATACATGGAGGCCGAGCGCAGGATGAATTCTTCCTTGCTGGCAAAAGGCAGATGCATGCGGGCATTGGCCTTGAGCTCGCCGAATACCGGGCAGGCACTGGTGGCCATGATGAGGCCCATGAGCGCACGCACGCCTTCTTCCAGGCCCACGCGCTTCACGTATTCGCGTTCCGGCGTTACCACGCGCACATTGGCCTTGGTATTGGCAGGCAGTTTCTGGAAATCGCGCGCCATCTTATCGAGGTCCAGCGCGGCCGGGCAATGCGTATGCGCTTTCTTGTCCAGCGGGCAATTGCTGCACTGGTTATTGCCGAGCTGGGTCCAGCTGGGCGCATCGGCGGGAATTCTTTTCGGATCGTGGATGCGATCCAGATCGACGCTGAATTTGAGCTCCAGGCCGTCGTCAAAAGTGAAGTAGTACTGAATGCTGGTGGTCATGATTTCTTATACGAACCGCTTCATTGCGGTCGGTCTTCCTCTGGCCTGGAGTGGCAGTCCTGAAAAGGCGGCAACCGGCCTGTGGCACCGGCAAACCGCAAGGCAACGACGGCCTTACGTTAAAGCAACTGCAAACAGCAAGCCAGACGGCCCGCCCATTCTTTTTCTGCCGGCCTGTTTGCTCATTCGGCAAGCAGGGACGGAGTTATTCCAGCACTTCCACGACAGCACCCAGCTCAAGGCGGGCACCGGGAGGGCAATGGCTGATGACCACGTTCTGGCCGAAATAGGTTTTGCCGTCATCACGCGCCCGATAGCCTCGCAAAACCGTCAGAATCTGACTGTTTTTGACAGCGGTTTCCGGATCAATCGAGGGAATCACGCAGCGTGAACAGGGCTTGACCACCGCCAGCTCCAGCTCGCCCACACGCAGGCGCTTCCAGCCATCCTCGGCATGTGGCGGCATATCACCGGCCACCACCACATTCGGGCGGAAACGGCGCCAGTCCACCGGCGTATCCAGTTTCGCATTGAGCGCATCCAGCGAAGGCTGCGTCACCAGCAGGATGGGAAAGCCATCGG
>JAVHYE010000048.1:0-14257 GCA_031119295.1 Pedobacter sp.
CGAGCCGGTATAGCCCATGGAAGAACGCAGACCACCCACCAGCTGGTGCACGATGCCACTCATAGGGCCCTTGTAAGGCACGCGGCCTTCGATACCTTCCGGCACCAGTTTTTCCACGCCGGCAGCAGCGTCCTGGAAATAACGGTCAGCCGAGCCGGTGTTGCCACCCATGGCGCCCAGCGAGCCCATGCCGCGATAAGCCTTGTAATAACGGCCCTGGAAAAGCTCGACTTCGCCCGGTGCTTCTTCGGTACCGGCGAGCAGCGAGCCCACCATGATGACGCTGGCGCCGGCGGCAATTGCTTTGGCGATATCGCCAGAGAAACGTATGCCGCCGTCAGCAATCAGGGGAATCTGGTTATTGAGTGCGCGCGCCACATTATCGATGGCAGAAATCTGCGGCACGCCGATGCCGGCAACGATACGCGTGGTGCAAATCGAACCCGGACCGATACCGACTTTTACCGCATCAGCGCCAGCATCCAGCAGCGCAAGTGCTGCATCACCCGTGGCGATATTGCCGCCGATAACCTGCATATTCGGATACTGCTTCTTGATCCAGCGCACACGTTCGATCACGCCGCGGCTATGTCCGTGAGCGGTATCCACCACCAGCACATCCACACCGGCTTCAATCAGCGCTTCGGCGCGGGCTTCGGTTTCGGCACCGGTACCCACGGCAGCGCCAACACGCAGGCTGCCCTGTCCGTCTTTCACGGCTTTCGGATAAAGCTCGGCCTTGCGGAAGTCGTTGACTGTGATGAGGCCCTTGAGCTGGTAGTTGTCATCCACCACCAGCACTTTCTCAATGCGGTGTTGGTGCAGCAATTCCTTGATGCGCTCGTGGCTCTCGCCTTCCTTCACAGTCACGAGGCTCTGTTTGGGCGTCATGATGGCGGAGACGGGCTGATCAAGTTTGGTTTCAAAACGCAGATCACGGCTGGTAACGATGCCGACGAGATCATTGCCCACCACTACCGGCACGCCGGAGATACGGTTGGCACGAGTCAGTTCCAGAAGGGCACCGACAGTGGTGTCCGGACCCACGGTGATGGGGTCTTTCACCATACCGGCTTCGTATTTCTTGACGCGGCGCACTTCAGCCGCCTGGGCCGCAATATCCATATTCTTGTGCAGGATGCCGATGCCGCCTTCCTGGGCGATGGCGATGGCCATACGCGCCTCGGTGACGGTGTCCATGGCGGCCGACATCAGGGGGATATTCAGGGCGATGCCGCGCGTGAGGCGGGTTTTCAGGCTCACATCCTTGGGCAGGACTTCGGAATAGTCCGGCAGCAGGAGGACATCATCAAATGTGAGTGCTTCCTGAACGATATCAAGCATGTGGGGTCACCCTTCAGACGGGACAAGGGGCTCTAGCCATGAGGCTGTGGCCCCGGATCAGCCGGGCCCGGGAGGCCGGGCTGAAAAAGGAAGGGCGCGATTATAGAGGAAAGGCGGGGCGGGTTGAACCCGGAGAGCACGACTCAGGGGGCGGACTCAGAATTACGCTGCTCCAGGGACTGCGATACCTGGCCGGCCTGATCCTGGAGACGGGCCAAAGCAGCAGCTTGTGCCGCTGTCTGGGTATCCACCTGTTGCACTGCTTGCTGGGCTTTTTGCTCCGCCTGCCGGTAGGCCGCTGCTTCGGAGGGTGCCTTGTGGCCGCCAAGTTGGGTCATGACCAGCCAAGCCACAATGGCCAGCGTAATGACAAGGGAAAGCATGCGCATGTCTAGGCTCCACGAGCTCAGGGATTGACGACCTGGGTCTGGGGAAAACGATCTACAGCCCGTAAAGACTTCCTTGATTCACCACTACTGCCATTGCTGGCAGCATCCCCATTGGCCTCCACAACGGGGCTCCCGTTGGCGCTGGCCTGCGGGTTGCCGTATTGGTTAAGGGACTGAATGCGGCTCTGGTCTATGACCATGGCTTCGCTGCCGGCAGAGGCCTGCTGGTCGTAGTGGGTCACCCCCTTGTCGTCCACCCAGCGATAGATCGTGTCCTTGTGGGGCACTGAAGAGGCTTGATGCTCGGGCAGCGGCATCTGTTCTTGCGAGGAAGCCGCCGAGAAAGGCATGGAGGCTTTTGACTTTTCGAACTGCTGCTTCAGCGGCTCACGGTAATACCAGCCGCCAGCCGCGACTGCTGCAATAACCACAAAGGGAATGACTGTCTCACGCGTCATAATTAGAACTCCTCACTATCGAGCCTGAATACCATAAAAATGCCATGGAAAATGCATGAGCACATCACAGGCGGCAGATAGGACTGCCGGTCAGTGGCAGCTACTCCAGCCCAGCCGCTGCCATCTTGGCTTTTTCGATCTTCTGGCGATTTTGCTCGATATCGGCACGCATATCATGAATAAGGGCAGAACCCTTGGGTTTGTCATCGGCCGCCACCTCATCCAGACGCGCCAGCAGACGAGACTCTACAGGGTCAATTGGCGTGATGCTGGAGCCATCGAACTCCACCCGCTGCCGGCCCTTACCAGCCTCGGCGGAAAACTGGGTAACCCCGCTTTCATCGACCCAAGTGTAAAGGACGTCGGGATTTGCAGAGGGATGAGCAGCCGATGCAGGGGGACTCACAAACTCCTGTAAACGGGCACGGTAATACCAACTCGTGGCCAGCAATATCACCACCACAAGCACGGCCATCTCGACAAGCTTCCTCTGCATCTGCCTCAACTCCCGCTAATCCTAGGAAGGCGCGTAGTGTACGCATGAAACCTTACCGCACCACGCCGGAAAATACGCAAGCTGTTAGAATGCAGCCACCGCAAACGGACCCTATGATGACTGCCACCCGCAATATCCTCACGGTCAGCCTGCTCAACGACAAGGCTCGTGACCTGCTGGAAAACAGTTTTCCCAATCTCTGGGTGGAAGGCGAGATTTCCAATCTCGCCCAACCCTCCTCCGGCCACCTTTATTTCACCCTCAAGGATGCCGGAGCGCAGGTGCGCGCCGCCATGTTCCGCGGCAATAACCGCCTCCTGCCCTTCACGCCGAAAAACGGCCAGCAGGTACTGGTGAAGGCACGGCTCAGCCTTTATGCCCCTCGCGGGGATTACCAGCTCATTGTTGAGGTGATGGAAGAAGCCGGTCTTGGCGCCTTGCGCCGCGCCTATGACGAGCTGCGCCTGCGCCTGCAAAACGAAGGCCTGTTTGCAGCAGAACGCAAACGTGAGCTGCCCGAACATGTGCGCCATCTCGCCGTGATCACTTCACCTACCGGCGCTGCCGTACGCGACATTCTTTCCGTGCTGGGCCGGCGCTTTCGCGGCTTGCCCGTGACGGTGATTCCGGTACCGGTTCAAGGCAAAGAAGCCGGGCCCGCCATCGTGCGCGCCATTGCACTGGCCAATTCACAGACGAATTTCGATGTCATCCTGCTCGCCCGCGGTGGTGGCTCACTGGAAGATCTCTGGGCCTTCAATGAAGAAATCGTGGCACGTGCCATTGCCGGTAGCCGCCTGCCGGTGGTGAGCGGGGTCGGCCATGAAACCGATTTCACCATCGCTGACTTCGTTGCGGACGTACGCGCACCCACGCCCTCAGCCGCCGCCGAGCTGCTGAGCCAGGACGGCGAAGAGCTGCTGGACAGCTTTGAAGGTTTTGAAATCCTGCTTACGCGTGCCTTGCGCAAACAGCTCACCCTGCTCACACAGCAACTCACGCATCTGCGTGCGCGATTGCGCCACCCTGGGCAGCGCCTGCAGGAACTGATGCAGAAGCTGGACAGCCTGGAGCTGCGCCTCAAGCGCGCACAGCAGCAGGAGATGCGTACGCGGGAAAGCCGCCTGCAAAACCTGCTCGCCCGTCTGCGCGGACAGCATCCGGCACATCGCCTGCCCGCACTGCAACAACAGGTGCAGGGGTTGGAACAACGCCTAGTGCGCGCCATGAATACGCAGCTGCGCGAACAGAAAACCGCCCTGCAATATCTGGCCGAGCGCGCCCAGCTGGCCAGTCCGCTGGCCATCGTGGCTCGCGGCTATGCCATTGTGGAAAGCGAAGGTCGTGTGCTGCGCTCGGTCAGCGATGCCAATGTCGGCAGCACGCTACAGGCCAGACTGGTCGATGGCCGCATCACGGCCACCATCACTGCCACGGAGAAAAACTGATGCGCCGGACCATGCTCTGCCATACGCTTTTTCTGGCCACCGCCGTTTTTGCCGGCACTGTTTTTGCCAACCCGCAAGAAGCCCGCGTGCCCGGTGGCATTGCCATAATTGCACTGCCTGCCGGCCTGTCGGCCGATATCAAGGCCAGCTATGACGGCCACCCGGTACTGATCGCCAAAAATGCCGACGGCTCACGCCAGCTCATTGTCGGCATTCCGCTGGCTGCTGTGGCTGGCACCGGCAGCGTGCAAATCGAAGCCGGCAAAAAAACCGAAACCCTGAGCTTCACCATCAGCGAAAAGAAATACGAAGAGCAGCACATCACGCTCCCCCCCAGCAATGAAAAGCATGTGCATCCGGATGAGGCCGAGCTCGCGCGTTATGCCCGTGAAGCCAAGGAACAGCAGGCCATCTACAAAAGCTTTTCGGAAAACAGCTTGAGCCAGAACAGCAGCTGGCCGGACTTCATCATTCCCACCAAGGGCACGGCCAATCCCAGTTTCGGCAAGAAACGTTTTTTCAATGGTGAGGCACGTGCACCGCATCTCGGCATGGATATCGCCGCCCCGCAAGGGCAGCCCGCATGGGCACCCGCCGCAGGCGTGGTGGCACAAACCGGTGATTATTTCTTCAATGGCCGCACAGTGATGATTGATCACGGCCACGGCCTGATATCCATGCTCTGCCATCTCAGCGAGATCAAGGTGAAAGCCGGCGACATCGTGAAGCAGGGCGATGTCATCGGCCTGGTCGGCAGCACCGGTCGCGCCACCGGCCCGCATCTGCACTGGACGGTAAGCCTCAACGATGCGCGCATAGACCCCCTGCTGGTCCTGCCTGCCAAATGAGTCATGCGCATATTGCCTGGCTGCAGGACGATGGCCGCCCTCTGGGCGGCCTCAGCCTTCCTGACCATGAACAGCAGGAGATGCGGGGCTTCAAACATGCCTCACGGCAACGCAGTTTTCTTCTCTCTCGCCTGCTGCTGCGACAAACACTTTCAGGCCTGCTGCCCGATCAGGAATTGCATTTCAGCCGCGCAGAAAGCGGCCGCCTCCTGCTCGCCAATCATGGCAACTGGCATATCAGCCTGAGCCATGCCGAGACCGGCATTGCCGTGATCGTGGCAGAGCAGCCCTGCGGCATAGATATCGAAGTCTCGCGCCGGGTTGCCATGGAGAAGATTGCGGCCCGCTATTTTTCAGCACAGGAAAGTGCGGCCCTGCTGGCCACAGCCGAAGCAGATCGTCCTGATTTTTTCTTCCGCCTGTGGACGCTCAAGGAGGCCAGCGTCAAAGCCCTGGGCGAAGGCCTGGCGGACAATATGGCCCGCCTTGCCTTTGATATCAGTGGCAGCAGCCCCCGCACTTATTCAGCAAGCCCGGCCCTGCAACTCTGGCAGGAATATGCGGCCCCTCACCGTATTGCTGCTGCCGTTACCGGCAACGATGCCGTGCATTGGCATAGCCGCCAACTCAGCATTGAGGAGCTTGCAGCCAGCTGAATGGCGCCCATAAAAAAGCCCGGGAAATCCCGGGCTTTTTTATGCAGCTGTCAGGCGAGGCTTAGTGCGTGAAGCCCGTCATCAGCTGTATCCAGCCCGCCACACCGCCCAGCACGCCACCGAGCACGATGACGATCCACTCGTCTTCCTGGAAGGCCGGACGCAGCAGGTCCTGGAATTCCTTGGAGCTCATGGCCTTCATGCGCGTGGAGAAAATGGAGGCAATCACCTTGGCGCGGTCCTTGTTGAACTGCGGATTCGACAGCGGCGCCAGCGAGAGGGCCGCGGCCTTTTCCACGATGGTGCGCTTGAGCGAGGCATAGCCCGTAGGACCCACGGTCAGCTGGATTGCCGTACGCACCACACCACCTTCCAGCAGCGGGCTGATATGGCGACGGATCAGGGCACGGGTACGCTCGGAATACGTGCCGGTGAGCATTTCATTCACCAGATGCTTGAGCGACACCATTTCCTGCGTGGACAGCTCGGCAAACTTCTCGGAAATTTCCGGCTGACGCTTGAGGAAAAGACCCTGCATGCGCCACGGACCGATCTTGACGGGATTGAGCGGGCGGAACACCATGGCCAGCGCAATCCAGTTGGTGGCATAGCCCAGCACTGCGCCATAAAGCGGCAGGCCCCAGTGCCAGGGGAAGAAATACCAGAGGATCATCTGCACAAAACCCAGGGCCAGACCGATCCAGAAGCTGGAGGTCACCACGAACTGGATTTCACGATTGCCCACTTCCTGGAAGACGCGCACCACCAGTGCACGATCGCCTTCCATCTGGCGCACGACCATGGCCTTGAGGTCGATCAGGTCTTCGATGTTTTCACCGAGATCACGCACCAGGCCTTCCATGATTTCCGGCACCTGACGGCGCACACGGGAATACACGCGCTTCTTGAAGCTGATGGGCAGGTTTTCCCAGAACACGCGGTTCTTCTCGTTCATGATCTCGTCGACCATGTCCTCGATGCGCTCCATCAGGCCTTCGCTGACGTGGCGGGCAATCTTTTCCGGATCCATCTCGCGGAAAATTTCCGAGAGCGAGCCCAGCTTGGCCAGGGTGTTGTCCACCACGATGGCCGCCATCTTGCCGGCCTTGCGCGGCACAATGCCCTGCCAGCCCAGCCAGGGCTTCCAGATACCGACGAACTCCAGCGGATAGAACACCATCTTCATGGCGAACCAGACGTGGGCCCAGGTGACGACCGCAGCAACAAAAGGAATGGAGATAAAGCCCCAGAAGTTGGGCTGGGAGCGTAGGTGCTCCGCGAAAGCAATGATGGAATCGATCATGGCGGACTGCGTTCTTCTCGTTGTGGTTCAGACCGGATAACCATCGTCGTGCCACGATGCCGGCCGGGTGCGCGGAGGCAGGGAGGATAGCAGCTTGCCGCGCCGGGTCACACTCCCCGGGAATGACGAATGCCTTGTCCGAAAAGGACAAGTGCGTCACGGCGACGACCGGCATGCCAGAGCCGCACTGAACACCCCCTCCTGCTTTAGCGCTTCTTGTCCGGACGGCCATTAGCCGGACGGGTTTTATCCTGGCGCTTCTTGTCTTGCCGGTTCTTGTCCTGGCGACTGTTATCGCGACTTTTACTGCCCAGGGCCACACGCTTGCGCTTTTCCATCTGCGCCGGAGACAACTCCTTCACGCGCTCGGTAAAGGGGTTTTCACCCGTTTTGAATTCAATACCTATGGGTGTGCCTTCAATGCGCAGCACTTTACGGAAAATGTTTTCCAGATAGCGCTTGTAGGCATTGGGCACCGCCGCTGTCTGATTGCCGTGGATGACGATGCGTGGCGGATTCTGGCCGCCCATATGGGCATAGCGCAGCTTGATGCGGCGACCACCTATCAAAGGCGGCTGATGCTGCTCGATGGCGTCCTCCAGAATCTGGGTCAGGCGATTGGTGGGCACACGGATATTGGCCGAGGCATAGGCCTGTTCGATGGAGGGATAAAGATCGCCCACCGCCGTGCCATGCATGGCCGAAATCAGGTGTATGCGCGCCCAGGGCGTGAAGTCCAGACGCCGCTCTATGTCCTGCTTGACCATCTTGCGGTCGTATTCATCCATGCCATCCCATTTGTTGATGGCAATCACCAGGGCGCGGCCGCTCTGCAGCACGAAACCCAGCATGTGCAGATCCTGGTCCACGATGCTTTCACGCGCATCCAGCACAAGCACCACCACATGCGCATCCTTGATGGCCTGCAGGGTCTTGATCACGGAAAACTTTTCCACGCCTTCATCAACACGACCGCGACGACGCACGCCGGCGGTATCAATCAGGGTGTAGCGCTGGCCACGGCGCTCGAAAGGAATGTAGATGGAGTCGCGCGTCGTACCCGGCATGTCGAAGACCACCACACGGTCTTCACCCAGCAGACGATTCACCAGTGTGGACTTACCGACATTGGGACGGCCGACAATGGCGATCTTGATGCCGGTTTCCGTCAGCGGCGCATCTTCTTCATCCGGCGGATAATCCGCCAGCACATCCTGGATCATCTGCGCCACGCCACGACCATGGCTGGCGGCAATACCGAAAAGCTCGCCCATGCCGAGACGATGGAAGTCCGCCATGGCGGCTTCCTCATGCACGCCATCGATCTTGTTCACCACCACATGCACACGCTTGCTCAGGGTGCGCAACTCGGCCGCAATTTCCTGATCGGCCGCAGTCAGGCCGACCCGGGCATCGGTGAGAAAGAGCACGATATCCGCTTCATGGATGGCAAGACGGGATTGCTCGGCCATATGGGCATCAATGCCCTCTTCGCCCTCGCCTATGCCGCCGGTGTCGATGACGATGAAGGATTTGTCCTCGACACGGGCATCGCCGTATTTGCGATCGCGCGTAAGGCCGGGCAGGTCAGCGACCAGGGCATCACGACTTTTCGTCAGCTGGTTGAACAGGGTGGACTTGCCGACATTGGGACGGCCCACCAGCGCGATCACGGGTTTCATCGTTTATCTCTGCAATAGTGCTGCAAAAAAATGCTTCTATTTAAAAAACGTCATCCCCGCGAAAGCGGGGATGAGCATGATTCTCGAAAATCTTTGACGGGCTGCCGGCTAGTTTTTCTGGCGTATCTGCCAGGCCGTCAGGCCACCGTCTTCATCCCAGACATAAAGCACATCGCCACGTCCCTGCACGAATTTCAGGGCATCACTGCTCACACTGAAGCGGCCACGCACCTGGCCATCACTCTGCCCGAGCAGATGCACCTTGCCGCTGTCATCGCCCACGGCCAGCACAGTACCCACCACCGAGGGGCCGCTGAGATGGCGGTACTGGTAATCCGACTGTTTCCACACCACCTTGCCGCTGGCCCTATCCACGGCAATGACATTGCCTTCGGTATCGGTGACATAGATATTGCCCAGGCCTTCGGCCAGGCTGTTGACGCTGGAGACATCAAACTGCCAGCGGCGACGGCCATTATTCACATCCACCGCCGTGAGCTGCGACTGGAAGCCGACGCTGTAAATCGCGCTGTCGCTGGGCATGAGCAGATCGCCCACCACATCATTCATGCGCTCAAGCTCGGAGCGGCCGCTATTGCTGGCCACACGCAGCTCCCAAGCGGCAACACCGGAAGTGATATCCAGGCTCACCAGCTTGCCGCCGGATGAGGCCACATACACGGTATTGCCATTCACCAGCGGCGCTGCATTGGCATGCAGGCTGAGCGGAGGCACGGAAGTGTTATAGGTCCAGCGCGCCTCGCCGGTCTCCAGGGAGAGCGCATGGATCACGCCATCCGCGGAGAGCACAATCACGGTATCCGTCGCCAGCGCGGGCGTCGCCAATACGGCAGCACCTACGGAAACTTTCCACTTCTGTGCGCCATCAGCTTCGGAAAAAAGCAGCACCTCGCCCTTGGCTGTCGCCACGGCCACAGCCCCATAGGCTGCTGCCGGGCCGGTGGTGAAAGGCAGACCGGTATTCTTTTTCCATACAGGCTTGCCACTTTCACGCAGCAGGGACTGCAGCACGCCATTGCGGCTGGAGGCCGTGATGCGCTGCTCGCCTATGGCCGGCGGCAGACGCACATCATCGCCGCCCAGCCCATCACCCACAGCCGTTTTCCAGACCCGCTTCAGCACCACCTTGTCAGCCGGCAGGCGCGGATAGGATTTGGGCTCGGGCGCCGGCGGCGTGCTGCTGCAAGCAGCAGCCAGCAAGGCGAATGCCGGCAGCAGGACGCGCAGAAAGCGGAAGCTGATCACGAGGACTTGGACTCCGTAGCGGCCTTGTCATCTTTGCCGGCAGCTTTCTTCTCGGGCGGGGCCACGCCCACATCCGCCATCTTCATTTCCAACAGGGGACGACGCTCGTCATCGCGATCCTGCAGGGCTGCAACAGCGGCCAGATAGGCCTTCTGGGCTTCCGGAATCTTGCCCTGGGCCTGATAGATATCACCCTTGAGCTCTTCCACCGTAGGCTTGAAGCCGGCATCGCTTTCCTTGCTCAGCAGAGCCAGGGCCTCATCGTATTTCTTGTCGGCAGTCAGCACGCGGGCAAGACGGGTGCTGGCAAGAATGCGCACACTTTCTTCCGGCTTCTGTTCCAGCACCCAGCGCAGCTGCTTCTCGGCTTCCTTGAAGTCATTGCGGTCCACGGCCTGACGCGCCAGCAAAAGACCGGCACTGGCGGCAAACGGCGTCTTGGCATAATCCTCACGCAGCGTCTTGGCATAGCGCTGCACATCGGTACTGGCCACCTTGTCTGCCGGATTCATATGGCTGCGCTGCACGGCGCCCAGCATGTCCTGGAAGACATTGGCGGCCTTGGTGGAGGACTCGATCTTCTGGCCATTCCAGTATTTCCAGCCGGCAAAGACAGCCAGAGCCAGCACCACGCCGGTGAGGATGGGCGTGCCGTAATCCTTGAAGAAGCGCTTCAGGTTTTCGACTTGTTCTTCATCATGCTGACTCACGTGCTGCTCCTTTTCTTCAAATCTTTCTTTTGAAATAATTCGTGCTTCAAACCATCAAAGCGTGTGTTGTTCTTTGAGGAAGGCGGCGACATCAGACTGTGCCAGCGTCTTCTGCTCATGTTCTTCACGCAGCCACTTCAGGGCCACCGTGCCGTTCCTGACTTCATCCTCGCCCAGCACCAGCGCATAGCGGGCACCGGATTTGTCGGCTTTCTTGAACTGCGATTTGAAACTGCCACCGCCGCAGTTCACCAGCACACGCAAATCCGGCAAGGCCGTGCGCAGGGTTTCGGCCAGCAGCAGAGCCGGTTGCGACGTAGCTTCACCAACGGCCGCAATGAATACATCGGCCTCGGAGGACTCAATCTCGGGATGCACAGCGGCATGCAGCAGTACCAGGCGCTCAAGACCGATGGCAAAGCCCACGGCCGGCGTTTTCTGTCCGCCCAGCTGTTCAACGAGACCATCGTAACGGCCACCGGCACAGACCGTGCCTTGCGAGCCCAGCTCGGTGGTCACCCACTCGAACACGGTCTTGTTGTAGTAATCGAGACCGCGCACCAGTTTCGGATTAACCACATAGGCAACGCCAACGGCATCCAGCACGGCGCAAAGTGCGGCGAAATGCTCACGCGACTCTGTATCGAGGAAATCCGGCAGGCGCGGTGCGTTTTCGAGAATCTGCTGTGTACCGGCATCCTTGCTGTCCAGGATGCGCAGGGGATTGCTGGTGAGACGGCGTTGCGAATCCTCATCTAGCTGTGTGCGATGCTGCTCAAGGTAGGTCACCAGCGCCGCGCGGAATTTTGCACGCTCGGCGATCTCACCCAGGGAATTGATTTCCAGGCGCACCACCTTTTCCAGCGCCAGTTCGCGCCACAAGCGTGCGGTGAGGAGGATGAGCTCGGCATCGATATCCGGTCCGGTCATGCCGAAGGTTTCCACACCGAACTGGTGGAACTGGCGATAGCGCCCCTTCTGCGGGCGCTCGTAACGGAACATGGGGCCGGTATACCAGAGGCGCTGCGTCTGGTTATAGGTCAGGCCATGCTCCAGCGCGGCACGCACACAGCCGGCCGTGCCTTCGGGGCGCAGGGTGATGGGCTCACCGCCACGATCCTGGAAGGAATACATTTCCTTTTCCACGATATCGGTGACTTCACCGATGGCGCGCGCAAACAAGGGCGTGCTTTCCACGATGGGCAGGCGGATCTCGTGATAGCCATAGGCGCGCATGAGATCGCGCAACACGGCCTCTATGCCGGCCCAGCGCGCTGTATCAGCGGGCAGTATGTCGTTGAAGCCACGGATGGCAGTGATTTTCTGACTCATGTTCTTCTTGTCGCTTTTCCTTTAGTGGCTGCGCACGATGACGCCACGCGCCTCGTCGTCCGCTTTTTGCGCAGCTTCGGCAGCCTCGTGCTCACGCACGCGCTCACGCACCATTTTTTCGATTTCATCCACCAGATTATTGGTGGGAATGAGATGACTCTTTTCGCCGTGGCGATACACCAGGCTATTGGGCAGCGCACCGACCACACCGATATCGGCCTCTTTGGCTTCACCAGGGCCATTCACCTTGCAGCCAATCACGGAAACATCCATGGGCACGCGCACATCTTCCAGACGCGCCTCCAGGGCATTCATCACGCGTATCACATCGAACTCCTGACGCGAGCAGCTGGGGCAGGCAATGAAGTTGATGCCATTGGAGCGTATGGCGAGTGATTTCAGGATATCGAAGCCGACCTTCACTTCATCTTCCGGCTCAGCGGCCAGGGAAATACGTATGGTGTCGCCTATGCCATCCAGCAAAAGGCCGCCAAGGGCAATCGCTGATTTCACGGTGCCGGAACGGAATACGCCGGCCTCGGTCACACCCAGATGCAAAGGATTGTCTATCTGCGCGGACAACAGACGATAGGCGTCCAGCGTCAGAAAGACATTGGATGCCTTCACACTGACTTTGAATTCGTGGAAATCGAGCTTGTCCAGGATATCGATATGGCGCATGGCCGATTCCAGCAGCGCCTCGCCCGTGGGTTCGCCATATTTTTTCTGTATGTCTTTTTCCAGCGAGCCGGCATTCACACCTATGCGTATGGAAATGCCGTGATGACGGGCCGCCGCCACCACTTCACGTACCTTGTCGTGTGAGCCGATATTGCCGGGATTGATACGCAGGCAATCCGCACCGAGGTCCGCCACGGCCAGCGCAATCTTGTGATCGAAATGGATATCGGTCACCAGCGGCACATCCGGCACCAGCTTGCGGATTTTTCCGAAAGCTTCGGCCGCCTCCATGGAGGGCACGGAAACACGCACGATGTCGGCACCGGCATTCACGCAGCGCTGGATTTGCGCCACGGTGGCCTCCACATCGCAGGTTTCGGTATTGGTCATGGTCTGCACGGTGATGGGGGCATCACCGCCGACAAAGACCTTGCCGACGCGAATCTTGCGGGTGGTGCGACGCTTGATCGGAGACTCGTGCATGACTGCCTTCTGCTCAGCGCTTGAGGGTCAGTGTCGCCACTGCGCCCTGGGTATGGGGTTTGAGATCCACCGGCTTGCCATTGAAGACGGCATTGACCACGGCGGCATTGCCGATATTCACGTAAAAAGGCGCTTCACCCTTGAGGGTGATCTGGCCGGCGGGGCGCAGGGCACTGAGCAGGGGTTGGCGCTTGGCATCCTGCACACTGATCCAGCTTTCCGCCCCCAGGGCCAGCACCAGCGTATCCGGACCGGTAGCCGCAACAGGCGCAGCCTGCGCGGCCTGTGCAATTGGAGCAGGCGCCACAGCCGCAGTGGCTGAAGGAGCAGGAGCAGCGGCGACAGAAGCACTGCTATTCGGCGCGGGCAAAAGATTCATGCCTGCGCCGCCGGCTGCCGGGGCGCCAGCAAGCACAGGTGAAGCGGCCTCGGCAGAAACAACAGGGGCAGCTGCCGGTGTCGGAGCCGCTTCCTGCACAGTTTCAGGCGCAGACAGCTGCGAAGAACGGAAACCGCTCCAAAGAAAACCAACCAGCAAAGCAATAATCAGCGCTATCGACGCCCAGGACAGGAGACGGCGCAGCTTCAGACGCGGCCGCGTGATGATGCCCAACAACTGGATGGGATTGTAAGGACGCTCATCCACCGCCGGTGTTTCTGCATCAGCGGCATAGCACTGGTCGAATTTGCCGGCGATATCGTCCGGTGACAACTTCACCAGTTGTGCATAACGGCGCATATACCCACGCACGAAAGCAGGCTCGGGCAGATCCTTGTAGGAGTCCGCTTCCATGAAGCCTACGAAACGTACGGAGAGATGCAGCTCCTTCGCCACCTGCTCCACCGTCAGTCCGCGCACTTCCCGCGCTTTCTTGAGACGCTGGCCGGGAAGGAAAGAGAGGTAGTCCGCTTCGTCGCGGGCGCTCTCTTCTTTGATCTCATCTGTCACGATTCAACTCCACATGAAACTGTAAGGCATCACTTTCCTGCCTTCTGGGAATCCTGGTAAAGCTTGTATTCCGGGCTGCCCGGATACAGACGACGCAGGGCAAGCTCATAGCTGGCCAATGCGTCCTTGTTATCGCCAAGCTGCCGCCCCAGGCGTATACCCAGCCACAGGCTTTGCGGTGTCTGCGGCTGCTTTTCCGTGAGCTTCAGATA
>JAVHYE010000048.1:14357-21563 GCA_031119295.1 Pedobacter sp.
GCCATGAGGTGATGTGCTTCCGGCGAATCCGAATCCAGCTCCAGCGCCTTCTTCAGCTGCACCTGAGCCGCCTCGTTATCGCCCTTGCGCAGATATTCCGAAGCCATAGCCACGCGATCACGGGCACCGGCCTTGTGATCCACCTTGCGGTTACCGGTCTGTTCCACCGTGGTACAGGCCGCCAGCGCCACTGCAGCCAGCAATACTGCCAAAAACCTCATGACACGCTCCTGAAAATTTCCCGCGGATTTTTTTCCTTGCTTGCATCAAGGCCGCCGGTCTTGGCCTGCCAGCGCTCAGCGCGGCGGGTACGATCCTGCACCTGGCCAACCAGCTGGCCGCAGGCTGCATCAATATCATCGCCACGCGTAGAGCGTATGGTGCAGATGTAATCGGCTTCCGTGAGGATTTTCTGGAAAGCGAGAATATCTTCGCGCTTGGAGCGCCCGTAACCGGCATGCGGAAACGGGTTGAAAGGTATCAGGTTGATCTTGCTGGGCGTGTCTTTCAGCAGACGAGCCAGCTCGCGGGCATGGGCCGGCGTATCGTTCACGCCAGCCAGCATCACGTATTCCATGGTGATCTTGCGACGACCACCCTCTTCGCCCTGGAAGCGCGCCAGATAGCGACGACCAGCCGCCAGCAGCTCTTTCAGCGGGTATTTGCGATTGATGGGCACGATCTCGTCGCGGAGCTCATCATTGGGGGCATGCAGGGAAATCGCCAGGGCCACATCAATTTCTTCGCCCAGCTTGTCCAGCATGGGCACTACGCCCGAGGTCGACAGGGTGACGCGGCGCTTGGACATGCCGTAGGCAAAATCATCCAGCATGAGTTTCATGGCGGGCACGACATTGTCGAAATTCAGCAGCGGCTCGCCCATGCCCATCATCACCACATTGGTGATGGCACGCTCACGGTTTTCCATGAGCGGCTCGTCTTCAAAATAGGAGCGGTTGGCAATCCAGACCTGGCCGATGATTTCCGCCGCGGAAAGATCACGCTGGAAGCCCTGTTTGCCGGTAGAGCAGAAGCTGCAATCCAGCGCACAGCCCACCTGCGAGGAAACACAGAGGGTTTTGCGCTCACCATCCGGAATGAGCACGGTCTCGACCATGGAGTTGTCGCCGACCTTCATGACCCATTTACGCGTACCGTCCGCAGAATATTCCCGGTGCACCACTTCCGGCGCACGAATCTCGGCCACCTGAGCCAGCTTCTGACGCAGGGCCTTGGAGACATTGGTCATCTGCTCGAAGTCATCAACGCCGAGCTGGTGTATCCACTTGATCACCTGCTGAGCGCGGAACTTCTTTTCACCTATGGACAGGAAATAGTCTTCCATCTGCTCGCGGGTAAAACCCAGCAGATTGACCTTGGTAACGGCGGGGGAAAGCGTGGAGGGACTACGGACTTCTGTATTCATGAGTGTCGACCGGTTGCTACACCAATTATGTCGAGGACGCGGGGTCCTAATCTGTTGGCCTTTGTTTGCCGCCTCCGGTTTTACGGAGGCCTGCCGCAGGCCAGCGGCTTTCTTACAACTACTGAAGTGCGCCGGGCCGAAACGACCCGGCGCTGCTTCGAATCAACGCGTACGCGGGCAGAGCTCGGTAGCAGCGAAGAAATAGCTCACTTCACGGGCAGCCGAGGTGGTGCTGTCGGAACCGTGGGCGGCGTTTTCATCAATGCTGACAGCGAAATCAGCACGGATAGTGCCGGGAGCTGCGTCCTTGGGATTGGTCGCACCCAGGATTTCACGATGGGCCAGCACGGCATTCTCGCCTTCCAGCACGGAAACCACCACCGGGCCGGAGGTCATGAAGGCCACCAGATCACCAAAGAAACCGCGCTCGCGGTGCTCGGCATAGAAACCTTCGGCTTCGGCCTTGGACAGGTGCTTCATCTTGGCGGCGACGACCTTGAGGCCGGCCTTCTCGAAACGGGCATAAATCTCGCCAATCACGTTTTTGCCAACCGCGTCCGGCTTGATGATGGACAGGGTACGTTCGACAGCCATGGTGCTCTCCACTGGATATGCTAAAGAAAACGGGGATAGGCCCGTAAAATCAATAAGTTAGGGGAAAGCCTTGAAGCCCTCCCGAAACAAAGCCGCGATTATACGCAGCTTTGGCGGCAATACCATGCCGACCGCATGGTCTGCCCCTGCCGACCCGGCGACAGTCTGACGTGAAAAAGAAAAAGGCCGCCCTGAAGGCGGCCTTTTCACAAGAGCAGAAGCTCAGACCTCATCCATCCAGGCCAGCTGTATGGCCTCCAGGATTTTCTCGCCGCAATGCTTGGGATCGTCGGCAAAGTCCGGCAGGGCCAGCACCCACTGCATGAGGTCGGTGAAGCGCACAGCCTTGGGGTCTACCTCGGGATGGGCTTCAGCCAACTCGATGGCAATCTCGCGGGAATCCGTCCACTTCAACGACATGTTCTGCTCTCTCAGGCAAGCAATCAGAAGCTGTAACGCAGTCCAAGACCATAGACATCAACGGCAGCATCATCATTGGCAAAGTGCAGGTATTCGCCATAGAGATAGAGCTTGTCTATGAGGTCAACCGTCAGACCGACACCACCAAAAGGATCAGTGCTGTCGTCCTTGAAGTTATTGCCAACTTCGCTGAACTTGTAGCTGGTGTTGGACACACCGGCCTTGGCATACACGCCAACAGGGCCGAGCTCCATAGACAGCAGACCAGCCAGAGTCACGGCATTGGCATCAAGCGAGCTGCCCTGGCTTTCGAATTTGCCGAAGTCGTAATAGCCCAGCTCAACACCCACCAGCTCGATGGGACGCCAGCCCAGGAAAACGGCCGGAGCAACATCGCTGTCCTCAAAGCCATCTTCATCAACCGAGGTGCCATAAGCACCAGCACCAATATAGAAATCGGCGCGAGCACCTGCACTTGCCAGAACCAGAACCGTGAACAACAGACCCAGAATGGTTTTCATGACCGCTCCCTTGCGACATCCGTGATGAGTTTTATTTTTCATGTGGCCGATAGCCAAGGCCGGCCGGAGTATAGACCAGGTCAGGGCCTCAATGCTTCTCCGAAGCATGGTTGATGGTGTACCTGGGAATCTCCACCACCAGATCATCATCTGCCACTATGGCCTGGCAGGACAGGCGCGAATCCGCCTCCAGCCCCCAGGCCTTGTCCAGCATATCGTCTTCAAGCTCGTCCGCTTCATTCAGCGAATCATTGCCCTCGCGCACGATGACATGGCAGGTCGTGCAGGCACAGGACATCTCGCAGGCGTGCTCGATCTTGAGGCCGTTGCGTATGGCTGCCTCACAGATGGACTCACCCTTTTCCGCCTCGATGACGGCGCCATCCGGACAGATTTCATGATGCGGCAGGAAAACGATTTGCGGCATGGCTTCTATCTCTACTCGATCTCGTTCAGGGACTTGCCCGACAATGCTTTTTGCACGCCGGCATTCATACGGCGCGCCGCATAAGGCTCACTGGCGGCATTCAGAGCCTTCACACCGGCACGAATGACGATGACATCACTGCCGGCCATGGCTTCGCGCAACTCCTGCATGGCGGCATCTATCTGTGTACGCTCGTCAGCATCCAGCATGGAAGCGCCGTCTTCAGCCAGTGCGGCATCCAGCGCCAGCAGCAAACGTTCGCCCTCCACTTTTTCTTCCGCCAGTGCACGCGCATCCTTGTCGGCGCCTGCCAGCTGATAGGACTCGCGCAGCATACGCGCCACTTCCTCGTCCGCCAGACCATAAGATGGCTTGACGGTGATTTCGCTTTTCACGCCCGACGTAGTTTCTTCGGCACTGACATTGAGCAGGCCATCGGCATCCACCTGGAAAGTCACGCGTATACGTGCCGCCCCCGCCACCATGGGCGGAATGCCACGCAACTCGAAACGTGCCAGTGAACGGCAATCCTTCACCATCTCGCGCTCGCCCTGCAGCACATGAATACTCATGGCGGTCTGGCCGTCTTTATAGGTGGTGAATTCCTGAGCCATGGCGGTGGGGATGGTGGTATTGCGCGGCACGATCTTCTCAACCAGGCCACCCATGGTTTCCAGACCCAGTGACAGCGGAATCACATCCAGCAGCAGCATATCGGCATCGGGCTTGTTACCGGCCAGCACATCGGCCTGTATGGCTGCGCCTATGGCAACCACCTTGTCCGGGTCAATATCGGTCAGCGGCGCCTTGCCAAAAAATTCGGCAACTTTTTCACGCACCAGTGGCACGCGGGTTGAACCACCCACCATGACCACATCCTGAACTTCGGCTGTTTTCACACCAGCATCACGCAGGGCACGACGGCAGGCCTTCAGCGTACGCTCGATCAGGAGTGCCACAATCTTTTCGAATTCACTGCGCGACAGCAGAAATTCACGGCCGTCCAAAACCAGCACAGCGGAGTCAGTCTCAGTCAGGGCCTGCTTGGCAGCGCAAGCCGCGTCCAGCAACTCACGCTGGCGCGAGGCATCCAGACTCTGCTCGCCTGTTTGTGCCAGCACCCACTGCGCAATGGCGTGATCGAAGTCATCACCACCCAGAGCAGAATCCCCACCGGTGGCCAGCACCTCGAAGACGCCCTTGTTCAGGCGCAATACGGAAATATCGAAAGTACCGCCACCCAGATCGTAAATCGCATGTACGCCTTCAGCGCCCTTATCCAAGCCATAGGCCACAGCGGCGGCGGTTGGCTCATTAAGCAGGCGCAGCAGTTTCAGACCAGCCAGTTGGGCCGCATCTTTAGTAGCCTGACGCTGGGCCTCATCGAAATAGGCCGGCACGGTGATGACAGCACCGGTGAGCTCGCCACCCAAAGCTGCTTCAGCTCGCGCACGCAAAATGGAAAGAATATCGGCTGATACCTGCACCGGACTTTTTTCACCGGCGGCGGTAATCAGATAAGGCATGCCCGCTTCACCACCGGCAAAACGGTAAGGCAGCTCGCTACCCAGACGTTTCACATCGGCGACGCCACGACCCATCAGGCGCTTGACGGACACAATGGTATTGAAAGGATCAGAGGCGGCCGCTTCCTTGGCGGCATAACCGACACGGCGCTCACCATCGGAAAAATAACGTACTACCGAGGGCAGCAGATGACGGCCAAACGAATCCGGCAAGGTCTTGGCCTTGCCGCTTTGCACGGTAGCCACCAAAGAGTTCGTGGTACCGAGATCAATACCCACGGCAAGACGATGTTTATGGGGTGCCGTGCTCTGGCCGGGCTCGGCAATCTGCAGCAGGGCCATTACTCGTCATCCTCGAAGTCATCATTTTCATATTCGGCATCTTCCAGCCGAGCTTCCTTGTCACTGACTTCATCAATGAAACGCGACATGAACTGCATCTTGCGCACGGAATCGGCAGCCTCGGCCCATTCCTGCTCACGGTAATCAATAGCGAACTCACGCCCCAGACTGGCCAACCAGTCTTCCGCCTCTTCGCGCAATTCGGTCAGCAGCTCGAAATCATCCGCCTCTTCCAGCTGTTCGCGCAGCTCCATCTGTGCCATCAGGAAATCCGCATCGGAAACCGTGGCCGATTCGATATTGAGGGGGCGATCAGCCAGTGCCAGCAGATGACGGGCACGCAGCACCGGATCTTGCAGGGTGGAAAAAGCAGTATTGATGTCGGCAGCTTTTTGTACAGCTACACGCTGCACATCGGCAGGCTGGTCCGCAAAACGATCAGGATGAAACTGCTTCTGCAATTCACGATAGCGCGGCAGCAAGGCCTCGGCATCCAGCTCGAAAGCCGGAGTCAGATCGAAGAGCTGGAAGTAATCAGGGGTAGTAGACACAGCGTTTTCCCAGCAAGCCACCCTGGGCCGTGAAACCGCGATGGGCGGTGGAGGGCAAGGCGCAGGGCGCGCGAGCAGCGGAGTTTACATTTGAGTAAATGAGCAGCGGAGCGCGCCCTGCAACGCAGTCATCCGCCGCTCAGTGCGGTTTCACACTGTGAAGGATTCGCCGCAGCCGCATTCGCCTTTCTGATTGGGGTTACGGAACTTGAAGCCTTCGTTAAGACCTTCTTTCACGAAATCCATTTCCGTGCCGTCGATATAGGCCAGGCTCTTGGGATCAACAATCACATTGACGCCATGCGAGTTGAAGATCACGTCTTCTTCCTGGGTTTCATCAACAAACTCCAGCACATAGGCAAGGCCGGAGCAGCCCGAGGTTTTCACACCCACGCGCACGCCCACTCCCTTGCCGCGATTGGCGAGGAAGTCACCAACATGTTTTGCTGCCGACTCGGAAAGGGTTACTGCCATTTTCTTCAGGCCTCGTGCTTCTTGCGGTAATCAGCAACTGCTGCCTTGATGGCGTCTTCGGCCAGCACGGAACAGTGGATTTTCACGGGCGGCAGCGCCAGTTCTTCGGCAATCTGCGTGTTCTTGATGCCCATGGCTTCATCCAGGCTCTTGCCCTTCACCCACTCGGTGACCAGCGAGCTGGAGGCGATGGCAGAGCCGCAGCCGTAAGTCTTGAAGCGGGCATCCTGGATGATGCCGTCTTCACTGACCTTGATCTGCAGCTGCATCACGTCGCCACAAGCGGGGGCGCCGACCATGCCGGTACCGACACTGGCGTCGTTCTTGTCGAGCTTGCCGACATTGCGCGGATGCTCGTAGTGATCGATGACTTTTTCGCTGTAGGCCATTTTATTTACCTCCAAACCAATCCGTTTTCTGCCCCCGGCTCAACACAAGCGTCGAACCTTGGGGCGAGTGATCCGGGCATATGCCGGATCACGACGCTCATGAAATGCTTTGGCATTTCATGAACACTTGTAAAAAGTTCAGTGCGCCACCCACTCGACAGTGCTGAGATCAACACCGTCCTTGAACATATCCCAGAGCGGGGACAGATCGCGCAGACGATTCACCGCCTGCTGGGCATGGCCAATCACATAATCCACATCGGCCTCAGTCGTGAAGCGGCCGATGGTGAAACGTATGGAGGAATGCGCGAGCTCGTCGGTCAGACCCAGTGCACGCAGCACATAGGAAGGCTCCAGGCTGGCCGAGGTACAGGCAGAACCGGAGGACACTGCCATGTCTTTCAGCGCCATGATGAGCGATTCACCTTCCACGAAGTTGAAGCTCACATTCAGGTTCTGCGGCACGCGCTGCGTGGCATCGCCATTGATGAAGACCTGCTCCAGCCCCTGCAGACCCGCCCAGAGACGGTCACGCA
>JAVHYE010000198.1 GCA_031119295.1 Pedobacter sp.
ACACGGCTGCCACCACCCGGCTGACCCACACCGACGATAAGGCCGAGGCCGGTCTTGCTGTCCAGGCGATCCGACTCGTCATAGCCGGGCGCGCTCTGATGCACATCCAGATAGGAGCGTCCTACTTGCGCACCCAGAATGAAATCGGCATGGGCCGGCAAGGCCGGTGACAGGCAAAGCAGCAGGCAGGCAAGGCGTTTCATGAGAGCTCCTTCTCGGAATGGGCAAGGTTCCCAGACTCTAGCCGGGTCGCCCGGGAAAAACACGGCCTTTAGCGCGGGCCCTTAACGCAGAGAAAGCACCGGCCAGCTATTCGAAGCGGCATGTGCGCGCAGGGGTTCATCCGGGTCCACAACCACCGGGTGCGTGGCGTACTCCAGCAAGGGAATGTCGTTGCGCGAATCGGAATAGAACCAGCAGCCCTCGGCGCTCTCGCCGGTCTCGGCCAGCCACAGCTCCAGGCGCTCTATCTTGCCGTGCTGGTAGCAGGGGATGCCGGCGACCTTGCCGGTATAGCGGCCATCCTTCATCTCCGGTTCGGTGGCGATGAGGTCGGCCACACCCAGCTCGGCAGCAATGGGACCGGTGATGAAACGGTTGGTGGCCGTGATGATGAGCAGGCGGTGGCCGGCCTCACGGTGCTTCTGCAGCAGCTCGCGGCCCTTGGGCAGGATCATCTTCGTCACATGGCTCTGCATGAAGTCGCGATGCCAGGCCGCCAGGGTTTCCAGGGTCTGCGGCACCAGCACCGAGTAGACGAACTCGTTGTAGGCAATCACATCCAGCTCGCCCCGGCAGTAGTCGGCATAGAAGCCGTCGTTCTTGGCCCGGTAGCTGTCAGCATCCACCAGCCCCCGGCTGATCAGGAACTCGCCCCAGGCATGATCGGAATCGCCAGCCAGCAAGGTGTTGTCGAGATCAAAGATGGCGAGGGTCATGGGATGAGCTCCGGGATGGCAAGGGGCAGGCGCAAGGGCCGGGATAATAACGGCTTCACGACGAAAAATCCGCCATATCCCTTGCCCCGGGCCGCCCCTGTAGAGTATTTATAAAACAATGACTTGGAGGTTCAACCTCCGCAATTTTCTGAGACGCCGCCGTGATAGACGCCGATGGCTTCCGCCCCAATGTGGGCATCATCCTTTCCAATAGCGCCGGCCAGGTTCTCTGGGCCCGGCGCTCCGGCCATGAGGCTTGGCAATTCCCGCAGGGCGGCATCAGCGAAAACGAGTCGCCGGAAGAAGCCATGTACCGCGAACTCTGGGAAGAAGTCGGCCTGGAAAGGCCGGATGTGAAAATCATTTCCAGTACGCGTGGCTGGCTGCGCTACCGCCTGCCGCGGCGCTTTGTACGTCACGACAACAACCCGGTCTGCATAGGCCAGAAACAGAAATGGTTTCTCCTGCAGATGCTGAGCGACGACTCCAGCGTGGTGCTGAACAAGACGCATCCACCCGAATTCGATGGCTGGCGCTGGGTGAGTTACTGGTATCCGCTTAATCAGGTGGTGTCCTTCAAACGCGAGGTCTACCGCAAGGCGCTGATCGAACTGGCACCGCGCCTGCTGCTGCGCTGATAAAGAAAAGCTCGCCGAGCTTAACTTCCAACATTCACCGGCCCCTGCGGGGCCCTGCGGAAAATCCATGCTGCTGGACAGGCTGCGCAAGATCGTACAAGACGTGGACTCGGCGCCGAATTTCACTTCGGCACTGGATACCATGGTCACCAGCGTGCGCGAAACCATGGGCACCGAGGTCTGCTCCGTCTATCTCGTGGACGACAAGAGCAACCGCTATTTCCTCATGGCCACCGAAGGCCTGAATCCGGAATCCATAGGCACGGTCTCGCTGGCCATGAACGAGGGCCTGGTCGGCCTCTGCGGCCAGCGCGAAGAGCCCATCAATCTCGACAATGCGTCGGCGCATCCGAAATACCACTACCTGCCGGAAACCGGCGAAGAGAAATACAATTCCTTCTTAGGCGTGCCCATCATGCACCGGCGCAAGATTCTCGGTGTGCTGGTGGTGCAGCAGCGCGACAAGCGCAAATTCGACGAATCCGAAGAGGCTTTCCTCGTCACCCTGTCGGCCCAGCTTTCCGGCGTCGTGGCCCATGCCAAGGCCATAGGCGCTTTTGATGCGCTGCGTGCCGCGCCGCGTGCCAATAGCACACGCATCTTCCAGGGCATTTCCGGCGCCACCGGCATTGCCCTGGGCCGCGCCATCGTCATGTATCCGCCGGCCGATATCGATTCCGTACCGGATCGTGTTGCCGAAGACACGGAAGCGGAAGTCGCCATCCTGCAGTCTGCACTGGAGTCGGTGCGCGCTGAAATGCGCCTGCTCGACAAGAAAATGACCGGCGCCATGCTGACTGAAGAGCGCGCCCTTTTCGATGCCTATCTGCGCATGCTGGACGACGATGCGCTGGGTGCTGAAATCGAGGAGCGCATCCATGCCGGCAACTGGGCCCAGGGCGCCCTGCGTGAAGTGATCGAGGATCACATGCAGGCTTTTGCCGCCATGGAAGACCCCTATCTGCGCGAGCGCATGGCCGACGTGCGCGATATAGGCCTACGCATACTCGCCGCCATGCAGAACCAGGAAGACTCCGGCCTGCGCGAATTTCCCGATCACTCCATCCTGATTGGCGAAGAAATTTCCACCGCCATGCTGGTGGAAGCGCCACTGGAAAAAATTGCCGGCATCGTCACCGTGGAAGGTGCCGCCAACTCGCATATGGCCATCGTGGCCCGTGCACTCGGCATCCCCACCGTGCTCGGTGTCTCCGATCTGCCAGTGACCCAGCTCGACGATACGGAAATGATTGTCGACGCCTATCAGGGCCGCATTTATGTGCAGCCTTCGCGTCAGCTGCGTTCACGCTACAAGGACATCATCAAGGAAGAACAACAGCTGGTTGCCGGCCTCGACGCCTATCGCGATGTGCCTGCCATCACACCTGACGGTCATCGCGTTGCGCTTTATGTGAATACCGGCCTCATGGCCGATGTAGCGCGAGCCAAGGATCGTGGCGCGGAAGGCGTGGGCCTTTATCGCTCGGAAATTCCCTTCATGCTGCGCGAACGTTTTCCCGGCGAGGAAGAGCAACGCGGCATTTATCGCCAGCAACTGGAAGCCTTTGCACCGCGCCCGGTCACCATGCGCACGCTGGATATCGGCGGCGACAAGGACCTGCCTTACTTCCCCATCGAGGAAGACAACCCCTTCCTCGGCTGGCGCGGCATACGCATCACTCTGGACCATCCGGAAATCTTCATGGTGCAGATACGCGCCATGCTCAAGGCGGCGATCGGACTCGACAATCTGCAAATCCTGCTGCCCATGATTTCCTCGGTCTTTGAGGTCGAGGAAGCCCTGCATCTCATTCACCGCGCCGTGATGGAAGTGCAGGAAGAAGAAGGTGTGCCCATCAACATGCCCAGGATAGGCGTGATGGTGGAAGTGCCGGCCACGGTTTTCCAGATTGCCGACATGGTACAGCTGGTGGATTTTGTTTCCGTGGGCTCCAACGACCTCACGCAATACATGCTGGCCGTCGATCGCAATAACGCGCGCGTGGCCGACATCTACACTCCTTATCACCCCTCGGTATTGCGCGCCCTGCAGATCGTGGTGGACGAGGTGCACAAGGCCGGCAAGCCGGTGGGCATCTGCGGCGAAATGGCCGGCGATCCCGGCACCGCCCTGCTGCTTATGGCCATGGGCTTCGATTCCCTGTCCATGAGCGCCAGCAATCTGCTGAAAGTGCGCAAGGCCATCTGCAATGTGCCCCTGATGCAGGCCCGCGGGCTGCTGGAACAGGTAACGCAGGTGGACAATGCCGCCGTGATCAAGAGTCTGGTCGAGTTCGAACTGGAAGACCTCGGCCTGCTTGATCTCATAAGACCCAAGAAGAGCAGCTGACAAAGGGCGCAGGCAGGGCAAACGACATGCTTGATATACGCACCATGTATTTCCTGCTGATGCTGTCGTCTGTCGTCGCCGGCATCTGCATGCTGGGCCTCAAGGTGCCTCCCGGTGAGCGCCGGCGCAGCGCCATACTCTGGGGCTTTGGCAGCTTCTCCGTGGCCACCGGCCTCTTGCTCATCGGCCTGCGCAATTCCATTCCGCTCTGGCCCTCGGCCGTGCTTGGCAACAGCCTGCTGCTCTGGGGCTTCCTGCTTTTCTATCTGGCCTTCAGCCTGCTCATGGGGCGACCGCAACAAAATCGCAGCGCCCTTTTCATTGCCCTTGGCTATGCCGTGATTTATCACTTCATGGTTACGCTGGAAGTCCCGGTACGCTATCGCATCACGATTGTCTCGCTCATGCTCATGGCAGTTTCCATAGGCATGATCAGCGTCGCACGACAGCCCCATGCCGCCAATCCGCATACGCGCAGTGCGCGCCTGCTGGTGCAGTTTTTCTACGGCAC
>JAVHYE010000049.1:0-5934 GCA_031119295.1 Pedobacter sp.
GCCTGGGGACGCTTGCGCTTGTTTCCGGGATCCTGATGTCTCACCAGGCTTATGCAAACACCGCTGGTGGCGCCACCATCCACAACTTTGCCAAGTTGACCTATGCCGGGAACACCACCGGTATCAAGGCTGCGGTGAATGTGGCTGTGCAGACCGTGGCTGCTCTGCCAACCGTGGTGAAATCAACTTCCGACCAGACCGTGCCCTCCTATGGTTCGGCTGATTACACCTTCACCGTGACCAGTGCTTCCAACGGTGTTGATACCTTCTCGCTCAATCTCGCATCAACCGACAGCAACACGGTGGCGGCACCAGGCCTGAGCTTCCTGCTGGCCGGTTCGCCAGTGAGCAGCCTGACGCTGGGTGGCTCCGTCTCCAGCGCTGTCTCCGGTGCGGGCACCATCTCCATTCCGGCAGGTTCGCAGTCCGGACTGTCGATTGGTGACACGGTTGTCGTTGCCGGCAATCTCTACACCATCAGCAATGTGACGGCCGGCAGCGTTGCCACCACGGATATCGTGACTGGCGTCAGCGTCGCTGAAGTCCCGACTGTACTGGCATTGACCCCGGTAGGTGCATCGCCTGCTATTGCAGCGGGCGCCGTAGCTGCAGGCTCACTGATTAGTGAACAGGTCGTGCTGACCCAGCATGTGGTCGCTACGGCTCCTGCTTCCTCCAGCACCACTGCCACCCACACGGTCAGCTTCACCGGTACGTCCACCGCCACCGACCTCACCGGCGCGACGCTTACCTATAACTCTGCGACGGCCGGCACCAACACCATCACCACCGTCACCACTTCCACCAATGCGCTGGTCAAGCTTGTACGTAACACTCGCACTGCGGCCAATGCAGGCGGCACTGGTGGCGTAAGCTGCGGTGCAGACACCTTCTATGCTGCTGGCGTTGTTTCCAAGCCCTCTGACCAGCTGCAGTATTGCCTGCGTGCATCGGTTGCCACCGGCGCCACTGCGCTGACGGGAGCCGTGATCCAGGATGATTTGCCGCCCTATACGAGCTATGTCACGGGCAGCACCACGCTCAACGGCGCTGCGGTGACTGACGGCTCCGGTGGCGTACTGCCGCTCACCGCCGGCCTGCCGGTGAACAGCCCCAGTGCGCCAGCTGGTGAAATCCAGCCGGGTGCTGCTGCCGTCGTGATCTTCTCGGTCACTGTGCAGTAAGAGCGGAAAAGGCCGGAGCCATCGTCGTGAAGATGTGGGTTTCCCGGCTGGGCTCTGCCATCTCTGGCAGGGCACTGCACACAGGTCTGCAGGCCGGCTTCCTGGCTGTTGCCGCGGCATTGCCGCTGACAGCGACGGCGGCCCTGCAGCCCGGTGGCGCGGTGATCAACCATGCGCGTCTGGTGGCCAGCGGTGCTTCGGTGGCCGATGCCAGTGTGAGCGTGCGCGTCACCTCGCATATCAGTTTCATGCGTTACAGCCCGACGTCGGCTTCTGCCGGCGCCGGGCTTTTTGCTTCTCAGGCCAGTGCCAGCTACAACATCGGCAGCACGCAGTGCCAGGGGGCTGATCATTACCAGCCGTCCTTTGGTGCCAGCACCAGCGGCAATCTTCCTGTCTTGCCCGCCAGTTATCCGCTGCAACTCACGGATTATTTCGTCGTGGGCGAGCCGCTTTTCCTGCGCGTTGAGGATTCCAGCCGCAATCTCAGCGCGAGCAGCGTGGACCGCATCACGCTCACCGTGACAGATCCGCTTACACAGGACAGCCAGGCTGTCGTGGTCAGCGAGACCGGGCCCGATACCGGCGAATTCATCGGCTTCCTGAATACCAATAATGGCCAGGCGCAGGCTGGTGATTGCGTGCTCTCCGTGCGCAAGGGCAATGAGCTCTGGGCCAGCTATAACGACGAGGCCCTCGCCAGCGCCGCGCTGGTTGATCCCTATGGCGTGGTATTCGATTCCACTTCCGGCACACGTCTTGATGGCGTACGCGTGCGTATCGTTGATGCCGCTACCGGCAATCCTGCCGCTGTCTTCGGTGATGACGGCGCGCCTTATCCCAGCGAAGTGCTCACCGGTGGCAGCGTTACGGCTGGTGCACTCACCTACAGCTTTGCTGCTGGCGAATTCCGTTTTCCGCTCGTGGCCTCTGGCCAGGATTACAAACTGCTGATCGATCAGCTGCCACCGGGCTATGCCGCCCCTACAGCATTACCTGATGCGCATTTCGCCAGCGGTTCGGTGCCGAATGGCCCTTATATCGTGGGCACAGGCTCACGCCAGGATGATTTCCCGGTGCCGGCAGGCCCGCCGGTGCGCGTGGATATTCCGGTTGATGCGGCCAGCTCAGGCCTCTTCGTGGTGAAGAGTGCGGGCAACAATATTGCCGCCATAGGCGACTTCGTACCCTACACCGTACAGGTGATGAATACGCAAAGTGGCTCGGCTTTTACCGCGGTGCAATTGCATGACAGATTGCCGCCCGGCTTCCGCTACAGGGCGGGAACACTCAAGGTGGATGACAGGCCACACCCCGATCCGGACATCTCCGGTGACGGGCGAAACCTCACCATGAATCTCGGTACACTGGCAGCGCAAGCTGCCTTTCGCGTTTCTTATGTAGCCGAAATTTCAGCGGCAACCCCTCCCGGCATTGCGCAAAATATCGCCTGGGCCAACAGCGGCAGTACAGTTTCCAACCAGTCACGCGCTGTGGTGACCGTTCATGAAGACCTCATGCGCTCACGCTCCCTGCTCGCCGGCCGTGTACTCAGCGTGGAAAGTTGCGAGGCCGCCGATATCGCGGCCGGTGTGGCGGTGGAAGGTGCGCGGATTTATCTGGAAACCGGCCGCTATGTGCTCACCGACCCGCGTGGCCGCTGGCATTTCGACGATATCCGTCCCGGCAGCCATGTGCTGCAGCTGGACAAGAACGGCCTGCCGGCCAATTCGGAAATCATCTCCTGTGAAAATCACACCCGCAGTGCCGGTTCGGCCCAGTCGCAGTTTGTGGACGTGCAGGGCGGCACACTCTGGCAAAGTGATTTTTACATCCGCAAGAACAAGGCCCTGCACTACGCGCTGACCGAGCTGAACGAAACGGCCAGCCTGCAGCTGCGCTCGGAAAAAACTGCGACGGGCCTGCGCTTCACCCTGGAAATCAGCCATGCCGGTGTGGACCTGGGCGAGGCCGGCGTTGCGCTCAAGCTGCCGGCCAGCCTGAGACTTGTGCCCGGTTCGCTGCAGCTGAATGACAGCGCCCTGGCCGGCGAAGCCGAAAAATTCCGCAGCGGAAATGGCGAGCAGAATATTTCACTGGGCGCATTGCCGGGCAGCGTAGCCGTGCATCGTCTGGTCTGGGACATGCAGCTGGATGCCACGGCTGCGGCCAATGCCCAGGACATCACTGCTGCGGTGAGTGCCATGGTCGGTGGCCAGCGCGTGGAGCTGAGCGCGGTGAGCAACCAGTTCAATGTCGTGCAGCCGGAAAAACTGGGCCGCGTGATCATTTTCCGTCCGCGCTTTGCCAGTTTTTCCACCGAGCTCGTCAAGGCGGATCGCGACTGGCTGGATGATATCGCCAACGATTTGCGCGGTGCCGGCGAGATACGCCTGGAAGTGGTGGGGCATAGCGATGATGCCAAGGTTGTGCCGCGCAAGGGTCGTCTCATCAACGACAATTACGCACTGTCCGCTGCGCGTGCACAGTCCGTCGCTGATTATCTGCGCGAAAAGCTGGCGCTGCCTGCCGAGCGCGTGAGCGTGACAGGAAAGGGTCCGGACGAGCCCATGGCCGACAACAAAACGCCCAAGGGCCGTGAAACAAATCGTCGTGTCGAGCTGCGCGTTTTTGCCGCGGCCAGCACGGAACCGCTGCGCGTGGAAAGCACCGTGGCTGACTCCGGAGCACAAGCCCTGCAGTGGACACGCTGGGAGTCACGAAAAATTGCTCTTCCGGAAACGGCTGTTGTCGCTGAAGAAAAAAGCGCGGCAGCGGAGCCCGTGCTGGAGCAGGGTGTGCTCTCGATCAAGGACGGTGATGTCGTCGCGACCCGTGTGCAGGCCTTGCGCGTGCGTGTGGACGCACGTTTGACTTTCGAGCTGGCGCTGGATGGAAAAACCATTCCTTCCGATCGCGTGGGTTTCACCAAGGCCGAAGGCAAGACTACGCTCATGACTTACATCGGTGTGGATCTGGGCGAGCCCGGCCGGCATGTGCTGACAGCGCGCGGCCGTGATCCTTTCGGCAATTTGCGTCTGGACCAGGCCATCAATTTCACGGTGGCCGGTGAGATCACCCGTATGCGCCTGGCTGCAGGCCATGAAAATACGGCAGACGGCCGCACACCGCTGGAGCTCAAGATCGAATTGCTGGATGGTTCCGGCAGCGTGGTGCCGGCTTCCGTGGATCTGCGCCTGGTTAGCGGCGAACTGCGTCCCCTCGTTACCGGCGATGCACAGCGCACGGTGGCCGATGTGGCCGGCAAGCTGCCGGTCAGCGCCGATGGCATCGTAAAATTCGCACCGGTTACGCGCTCCGGTCTCTACACGGTGGAAATTGCCTACGGCAACAAGCTGGTGGAAAAATTTTCGGTCTTTGTGCGTCCGGAAAAACGCGAGTGGATACTGGTGGGCATGGCCGAAGGCTCGCTGGCCGCCAATACGATTTCCGGCAATATGGAAAGTGCGGCTGCTGCCGGTGCCGATGATGATCTCTGGCAGGATGGTCGCGTCGCCTTTTTCGCCAAGGGCCGCGTCAAGGGCGAATGGCTGCTGACCCTGGCCTATGACACGCATCGTGAAAAGAGCGAAAGCTTCGGCGGTCTTATCGATCCCACGAAGTACTACACGCTGTATGCCGATGCTTCCGATCCGCGTTACGACGCCGCCAGCCGTGAAAAACTTTATCTGCGCATCGAGAAAGATGCCTTCTACGCTCTCTTCGGTGATTACGACACCGGCATGACGGTGACCGAGCTGGGTCGCTACAGCCGCACCATGACCGGCCTCAAGTCCGAGTATCACGACAGCCGTTTTGATCTCAATGTGTTTGCCGCCGACAGCGGTCAGGCCTATCGCCACGATGAGCTGCGCGGCAACGGTACTTCCGGTATTTACCGTCTGCGCAGCCGAAATATCCTGGCCGGCTCGGACAAGGTTCGCATCGAAGTGCGTGACCGTTACAAATCGGAAATCGTGCTTTCCCGTCAGGAGCTGGCGCGTTTCAGCGATTACAGCCTGGACGAAGAGCGTGGCGAAATCTTCTTCAAGATGCCCATTCCCAGCCAGGACGAGAATTTCAATCCGGTGTGGATTGTTGCCGAATACGAAGTGGATGCCGGCGGCACGGAAAACATCAATGCCGGTGGCCGTGCTGCCGTGAAGTTCGCCGATGGCCGCGCCATTTTCGGCGCCAGTGCCGTTCGTGAAAGCACAGGCTTCGGCAATGGCAGCCTGACTGGTCTGGATGCCGAATATCATCTGACGCGTGCCGATGTGCTGCGTGCCGAAGTGGCCGGCAGCAAGACCGAAGATGCTCTGCTCGGCGCCCAGTCCGGTGCAGCCACGCTGCTGGAGTGGAAACGCGACAGCCAGAAAGTGAAGAGCCGCCTGTATTTCCGCGAGGAAGAAGCCGGCTTCGGTCTGGGCCAGCAAAGTGCCAGCGAAGAAGGCACGCGCAAGATGGGTGCTGAAGGCCGCTACCAGTTCCGTCAGGATATTTTCTTCACGGCCGATATTTTCCGTCAGGAAATGCTGGAGTCCGGTGCCCGCCGCGAAATGCTGGATGTGCGCAGCGAATACCAGCGCGATGCCTACACCCTGAGTGCCGGCCTGCGTCATGCCTCGGAAAACCTGCGTACCCAGAACAGCAGCACGGAACAGCTCACACTGGGTGGTCGTTACAAGCTGCCGGGCGACAAGCTCACCCTGCGCGCCAATGGTGAGGTTGGTGTCAGTGGGCAGAGTGA
>JAVHYE010000049.1:5944-18553 GCA_031119295.1 Pedobacter sp.
CTGCTGCTCGGTGCGGATTACCAGGTCCTGCGCAATGTCACTCTGCTGGCGGAACAGGAATGGGCCTGGAGCTCGGATTACAACACGCAGACCTCGCGTGCCGGTGTGAAATACCAGCCCTGGAAAGGCGCGAATTTCACCAGTCATCTCGATCACGAAACCCTGGAATCCGGCGAGCGTCTGCGCGCCGGTCTGGGTCTGGGCCAGCGTCTTACACTGACGCCGGAATGGACCATGGACCTGGGTTATGACCAGGCCGCAACGCTGAAAGATGCGCGCACTTCCACCTTCAATCCGGCGCAGCCACCGGTATTCGGCCCGGCCAATAGCGATGATTTCTGGGCAGCGTTTGCTGGTGCCAATTACCAGTATTCCGATATCAAGGGCGTGGGCCGTCTTGAGCGCCGCGAAGGTGAGGCCTCAAACCAGTGGAATCTGGTGGGCGGTGTATATCGCGAGCTCAATGCAGAAATGGCAATTGCCGCTGGCCTCACAGCTACGTTTGCCGATGAAGCAGCCGGTAGCTCAACTGATCGAAGCCTGTTGCGTGGTTCTCTCGCCTGGCGTCCGGATCGTCTGCGCTGGTTGCTGCTGGAACAGCTGGACTATGGCATGGACAAGCAGGACAGCATCAGTGGCAGCAGCATTGCCGGCCAGCGTCTGGTGAATAACCTGAATGCCAGCAAGCGTTGGGAGCGTGATCAGCTCAGCCTGCAATATGGTGCCAAATATGTATTCGCCACCATTGATGACAGCCGTGTCAGCGGTTTCACCGATTTGATGGGTGGTGAGTGGCGTCATGATCTCAATGAGCGCTGGGATATCGGTTTGCGTGGCAGCGTGTTGCATTCCTGGGGCCCGGGCGTGATGGATTATTCCATGGGCGTTTCCGTGGGTGTGACGCCCATCCCCAATGCCTGGCTGAGCCTGGGCTTCAATTTCACCGGCTTCCGCGACAGCGATTTCAGTGGCTCCGAATATTCCGCCCAGGGTGTTTATCTCAAGATGCGTCTCAAGGTTGATCAGGACAGCATCCGTCAGATATGGAACGATGCCCGCGGTGTTTTCGGTAGCGGCTCGGCGGCACCGGTTGTGGAAACGGAAAAGAAGACGGAAGCGCTGGTTCAGCCTGAGCAGAATCTTGATGCGCTGGCCGCACCGGCTCCTGCATCGGCAGCAGAAATCGTGGTGCCGGAAAATGTATTGCCTGTGCCTGTTGTTGCAGAGCCTGCGCCGCAACTGGCAGCACCTGCGACGATCATGCCGGCAAAGAGCGTGAGCAAGCCCAGAACAAATACCGGGAAAAATGCCGTGAAAACTTCAGCGATAAAGCCGGTCAGCAAGCCGGTGGTAGCTGCTGCTTCCGTCAAGGCAGCACCCAAAGCGCCGGCAATGGTCTCAGGCAAGGCAGTGGATGATGCCCTGAGCAAACAGCAACGCATGCTGGAACACCGTGCCATGGTGAAAGAGCGCATGCAGCGTCAGGCCCGCCTTGAACGCCTGGAGCGCAATGACAGGACCATACAGAAAGTCCTGAAGATTGAAGAGCCTGTCAAAGTCGCGTCGGCAAAGCCGGAAAAGACCCAGGTCACGCTGGAGCGTGAGCAGCGCCGTATTGCCAAAGAGCGCGAGCAGGAAATCAAACTGCGCCGCGAGCGTATGCAGCGTGAAAAGGAAAAGGCTGAAAAATTACTGCAGCGCTGAGAATTTTTGAGAAAGCCTGGCGTTTTATTTCAAGACCGACGCCAGGGTTGCGGCGACTTTATTGGCTGCTTTCAGCGCGCCACTGGCTGGGCGGCATGCCGAACCAGCGCGTGAATGCGCGCGTAAACGTGCTGAGGTCGGCATAGCCGAGCAGGCTGGTCAGCTCGGTCATGGAGAGGGTGGAGTCGCGTAAATAACGTTGCGCCATGGCGCGCCGGGTATCGTCCAGCACCGTCTGGAAAGAGGTGCCGGCTTCGCCAAGCCGGCGTTGCAAGGTGCGCGGACTCATCACCATGCTGGCGGCCAGTTGCTCCACAGTCACACGTCCCTGCGGCAGGAAATTGCGCAGCAAACCCTGCACATGTGCGGGCAAGGTCAATTCGGACAAGCCCTGCAAGCTGGCCAGATGTTGCTGCATGAGACGGTGCAATACCGGATCGGCCTGACTGAGCGGGCGCTGCAAATCTTCCATCCTGATCAGCAGGGCATTGGCATCAGCCTCAAAGCGCGGTGTAAAACCCAGCACTTTGCGATAGCTGGCCGGCGCTGACAGCGCGCGATGCTCCAGCATCATGGCCACCGGCTGCCATTGCCGGCCGAGCAGGGTGTGCAGCAGTTTTATGCCGACACCCATGGCCAGCTCCACGCCCTGACTGATGCCCGCCTGAACCGGATCGGCCACTTTATAGGCCAGCAGGAAATGCTGGCCGTCGCTGGTGGTTTCCACCACGGCAGCGCCCATATGCAGATGAAAATATTGCTGCAATTCATTGAGGGCGGCACCAACGCTGTCGGCATTGCGCAGCACATAAAGAATGGGACCGAAAATGGAAATGCCCTGGCGCAGACCGAGCTTGAGGCCGAACAGCGGATCGCTGCTTTGCGTTGCACTGGCCTCCAGCAATTTCAGGAATTGTCGATAGGAAATCAGGCCGTCCGGTTCGGCCAGTATGTCGGTCGGCAGGCCGGCTGCACGCATCATGGCCTTGGGCTGCAAGCCGTATTCACGAGCTTGTTCGGCATAGCCCATGAGGGCGGAGGCGCGGGTGAAGTCATGCATGGCAGGGTTTTCCGGGTGTCCGGGCTGGCATGAAATGCTAAATCATTGGCGCACTTTATCAAGTGGAGGGCAGTAGCGGGGTGCAGCATCGGTCGGGTGAAAAGTGACCACGCTGCGGTGTGGCCGTCAAAAAAATAAAGCAGGAGAACACCTATGTTGCCCCCCGTCCTGAATCATCAGCATGAATTGTTGACGCTCAATATGAAGGAGCTGCCCATCTATACCGATGCCCTGCCGGGCGTGGATGTGCAGCCGCTTTTTCTCGATCCGCATGCCGGCATCTGGTGTCTGCGTGTTCTCTTCAAGCCGGGCGTGACCCTGCCCACGCATTACCACACCGGCACAGTGCATCTGTGGACCCTGTCCGGCAAATGGGTGTACGCGGAATATCCGGATCAGCCGCAAACCGCGGGCTGCTATCTCTTCGAGCCGGGCAGCAGCATACATACCTTCACCACGCCGGCTGACAATACCGAGATCACCGACACCATCATGATCGTCTCCGGCAGCAATGTGAATTTCATGCCGGATGGCCAGTTCGTGGGCATGCTGGATGCCAACTCCATCATCATGATCGTTGAAAACCTGATCAAGGAACGTGGTCTGGAACCGGCACGCTATATCCGTGCTCCCTCGCCGGATTTCACCCGCAAATAAAGCCGGGCACTCCCTGAGAGACCAGCCAGAAAACGGGAGAAATTCCCGTTTTCTGCTTTTGAACGAGACGAAATAATTCAGGTGCGAATATGAAAAAACCGGGACATATCATCATTTCGGGTGGAGCCAGCGGCATGGGCCTTGGCATGGCGCGGCGTTATCTCGCCCGTGGCTGCAAGGTCGGTGTACTGGATCTGCTGCTGCGTGACGAGGCGCGTGAATCTCTGGACATTGCTGCGCGCAAAGGTGGCAGCAGCTGGCAATTCCAGATGGCCGACATCACCAGTGTGAGCGAGCTCAATGCCGCGGTGTCGGCACTGGTAGAGGCAGCAGGCAGGCCGGATATGGCCATCAATTCCGCCGGCATCCTGATCAACAAGACCGTGGCAGAAATGCAGCCGGAAGAATTCCACCGCCTCATCAATGTCAATCTCAATGGCAGCCTGAATTTCTCTGCTGCGGTCTTGCCGCATATGCGGGCGGGAAGCCGTCTGGCCCTGGTGGCTTCGCTGGCCGGGCATACCAGCAATTACGGTTATGCCGCTTATGGGGCCTCGAAATTCGGCGTGATGGGTCTGGCCTGGGCCTTGCGTTATGAGTATGAGTCGCTGGGTGTGCACATCAGCTGCATCTGTCCGCCTGAAGTGGAAACGCCCATGGTGACGTCGGAGAGCCAGAGCGGAAATGCCATTTCACTGGCGCTGAAGAAAACGGCTGGTTGCATGCAGGCAGATGAGGCCTGTGACCAGATCGTGGCCGGTCTTGATGCCGGCAAGTGGATGATCATTCCCGGTGTGGCCGGCAAACTCACGGCGTTTGCGATGCGGCATATGCCGGGGATTTTCAACTGGTATATGCAGCACAGTATCAGCAAGCTCATGCACAAGCTGGGCAAGCCTGCCCTGCAGTGACTCAAACGCCTTCGCGAAACTGCGAGGGCGATTGCCCGGTCCAGCGCCGGAAGGCTTTGGCAAACGCACTTTCATCCGAGAAGCCCAGTTGCTCGGCAATATCGGCCATACGGCTGAGCGGATTGCGCAGAGCGGCTTCAGCCAGCTGGCGCCGCACCGTGTCCTGCAGCAGTTTGAAAGACGTGCCATCTTCGGCCAGCAGGCGATTGAGGTGACGGCCGCTCATATGCAGCTGTTCGGCAATTTCTTCCTTGGTGGCTGAAGGAGCATCCTTGAGCAGCAGCTGCACCTGATGCGTGAGGGACTGGCTGCCCAGGCTGGCCAGCATCTGGTCGGCCATCACGCGCAGATGCTGGGTGACAGCAGAGTTGCTTTGTATCAGCGGCAGTTTTGCCTGCGCTGCCGTGAAAATGATTTCATTTTCCAGTGCTTCAAAATCCACCGTGCTGCCCAGCAGCTCGCGATAAATACGGCTGTCTGCGGCGGCGCGGTGCTGGAAATGCACGGCCAGGGGCTGGAAGGCGCCACCGCTGATCCAGCGACCCAGATGCAGAAGGGTGGCAAACACGGCTTCCATGCGTTCGCGTGCACGGCAGTGGAAATGTGATTCATAACGCAGGCGCCAGCAGGGGCTCTCACTGCCGGCATGGGCGATATCCTGCTCCAGAAAAAATTCGCCGCCCTCACCGATGATCTGTTGGTAATCCACCAGCATGTCCAGGGCCTCGGCCAGATCATCACAGCTCATGAGCAAGAGGCCGACGATGTCGAGATTGCCGGGCTGTGTGTCCAGTCCCAGACGCAAACCGATCAGCACATCATCACTGGCCAGACAGAACTCTTCCCAGATACGGTCCTGTATTTCCAGCGGTACGCGGGTGGCGGCGGGATGTTCCTGCAGCCAGACTGTTGCCGTTGCCGGCAGCGCAATGCCCAGACGCGGGCACAAGGCCAGTATGGCTTTGAGGAAATGCAGGCTGACGCTGGGGGCCAAAGACGACACGCGATGTCCTGTTTTAACCGGTGAGCTGTCCTGTCCGGCTCGGGAGAGGGCAGGGTGGGCTGAGTATAGTGACCGTCACAAGAGCC
Organism: Pedobacter sp.; assembly: GCA_031119295.1. Classification (GTDB taxonomy): domain Bacteria; phylum Pseudomonadota; class Gammaproteobacteria; order Pseudomonadales; family Moraxellaceae; genus UBA2031. The sequence goes on from JAVHYE010000049.1 coordinate 11,366, forward strand.
TGAACAGGCCGTCAGCACGGTGCATAGCCATGAATTCTCCCCTGAATCTTCCTTATATAGTGATTGGTGCCGGACCCATGGGTCTGTGCACGGCGCGCCAGCTGAAAAAGCACGGCATTCCCTTTATTGGTCTGGAACAGCACAGCGATGTCGGCGGCCTCTGGGATATCAGCAATCCGCATTCCACGGTGTATGAAACCGCACACCTGATTTCTTCCAAGCACACCACGGAGTTTACGGAATTTCCGATGCGTGACGGAGTTGCCACTTATCCGCATCACAGCGAGCTGCGTCAGTATTTCCACGACTATGCCAGCCACTTCGGTCTTTACGAGAATTACGAATTCGGAACGAAGGTGGTCAAGGTGGAGCCGATGGGCAAGCATTGGGCCGTGATTACGGAAAAAGAAGGTGTGAGCAGCCGGCGCGAAGTCGCCGGCGTGCTCATTGCCAATGGCACCTTGCATCATCCCCTGATGCCGGCCTTGCCCGGTTATACCGGCGAGCTCATGCACTCTTCTGGCTATAAATCACCCGCGCAATTCCAGGGCAAGCGTGTGCTCATCGTGGGCTGCGGCAATAGCGCCTGCGATATCGCCGTGGATGCCGTGCACCATGCCAAAGCCACGGATATCAGCGTGCGTCGCGGCTATTACTTCGTACCAAAATTCATCCTGGGCAAGCCGGCGGATACCCTGGGCAAGCTGAAGTTGCCGCGTCGTCTCAAGCAGTTTCTGGATGGCATCATGATCCGTATTTTCATGGGCAAGCCCAGTGATTACGGTCTGCCTGACCCGGATTACAAGCTCTATGAATCGCATCCGGTCGTGAATTCCCTGGTGCTCTATCACCTGGGACATGGTGATATCCATGCCCAGGGCGATATCGAAAAAGCCGAAGGCAAAACCATCACCTTCAAGAACGGCAAGAGCGCGGATTACGACCTCGTGCTCATGGCGACCGGCTACAAGCTGCATTACCCCTTCATCGACCGTACCTTGCTGAACTGGAAGGGCGCGGCGCCTGATCTTTATCTCAATGTCTTCCATCCCAGCTACGACAATCTGTTTGTCATGGGCATGGTGGAAGCCACCGGTCTCGGCTGGCAGGGCCGTGACGAGCAGGCAGAAATGGTCGCGCTCTATATCAAGGGTCTGCAGGAAAAGAAGGCTTCTGCACTGGAGCTGAAAAAAACCAAGGCCCGCCTGCAAGGCGAGGCCATGGATGGGGGCTATGCCTATCTCAAACTGGATCGCATGGCCTACTACGTGAACAAGGATGTGTACCGCGGGCGTGTACGCCAGCATCTGCACGACTTGCAGCTACAGGGTTGAGGAGAGTTTTGTGGAACTGAATGAAGTACGTATTGCCTTCAGCACCGCTGGCGTGATTTTCATGGATGTCATTCTGGCGCTGGTGCTGTTCGGCATGGCGCTTTCACTCAAGCTGAGTGATTTCACCCGCATCCTGAAAGCCCCCAAAGCACCTTTGACCGGTCTTGCCGTGCAGTTTTTCATCCTGCCGGCCAGCAACTGCTTCTTCTGCTGGGTATTCAAGGTGGACCCGTTTCTGGCGCTGGGCATGCAGCTGGTGGCCTCCTGTCCCAGTGGCAGTTTTTCCAATGTGCTCACCTTCATGGCGCGCGGCAATGTCGCACTCTCGGTGAGCATGACAGGTGCTTCCAGCCTGATTGCCACGGTGGCTACGCCGCTGAATTTTGCCTTTTACAGCTGGCTGAATCCGTATACGCGCACGCATCTGCACCATATCCAGATTGATCCCCTGCATGTGCTCCTGCTGGTGGCTTTTGTTTTGGCGCTGCCGCTGGTAGCCGGCATGCTGGTCGGGCAGCGCTGGCCCGGTCTTGCCCAGAAAATCGACAAGCCGCTGCGTGTGGGTTCGCTGGGCATTTTCATTGTTTTCATCGTGGGTGCGTTCGCCAACAACCTCGATATCTTCTTCAAGTATTTCCAGTATTTCGTCTGGCTGGTGCTGGCCCAGAACGCGCTGTCACTGGCCCTGGGCTATTTCGTGGCTTCACGCATGAAATTGCCAGAAGCGGATCGTCGCGCCATCACCATTGAAGTGGCAATACAGAATGCTTCGCTGGCACTGGTCATCCTTTTCACTTTCTATCCCGAGGCTGGCGCCATGACCCTGGTCGCTGCGTTCTGGGGTGTCTGGCATATGGTCAGCGGCACGCTGCTGGCACAGTGGTGGGCACGGCGCAAGTTGCCGGCAGCGGAAGCGGCTGAACTTGCAGCGCAGGAGGTCTGAGATGGCGATTGCAATGAGAAAACGTATCCTGATTACCGGTGCTGCCGGTTATCTCGGCAGCCAGCTGGGCGAGCGTCTGGCTCGCAGTCATGAAGTGTTCGGTGTGGATATCCGTGAGGGCAGCGGAGCTTTTCCGGTGGCCGTGATGGATGTGCGTGATGCTGCACTGGTTGGCCTGTTGCGCGAAAAAGCCATCACCCATGTCGTGCATCTGGCCTCCATCCTGCAGCCGGGACCGGATCGCGAGCGCGATTATGATATCGATGTGAACGGCACGCGCAATGTGCTGGATGCCTGCATCCAGGCTGGTGTGCAGCACCTCACCTATACCAGCAGCGGAGCGGCTTACGGTTATCACGCCGATAATCCGGCCTGGATAGACGAGACCGATGCCCTGCGCGGCAATGTGGAGTTTTCCTATTCCGATCACAAACGCCTGATCGAGGAAATGCTGGCGGATTACCGGCAAAAGCATGCGGCGCTCAAGCAGCTGGTGTTTCGTCCCGGCACAGTGCTGGGAGCCTCCACGGACAATCTCATCACCAATCTTTTTCGCAAGAAGCGCCTGCTGGCAGTAAGCGGTTCTGCTTCGCCTTTTGTCTTCATCTGGGATCAGGATGTGCTCAATGCCATCGAGTCCGGCATAGAACGCAGCAGCACGGGCCTTTTCAATATGGCGGGGGATGGCGCGCTCAGCATTGATGAAATCGGCGCCATACTCGGCAAGCCGGTGCTGCATGTGCCGGCGGCGGCCATTGCTGCTGCGCTGGCCGTTGGCAATTTCTTGCGTCTTACCCGTTATGGCCCGGAGCAGGTGAATTTCCTGCGTTACCGCCCGGTACTGTCCAATCGTCGCCTCAAGGAAGAGTTTGGCTACCAGCCGGCAAAAAGCTCGGAAGACACTTTCCGCTTTTTTGCCCGGCATGCCCTGAATATTCCGGTTTGAGGTTGTCATGAAAATCGTTGTCATCACTGGCGCTGCCAGTGGTCTGGGCTGGGCACTGGCGCAATGCTTTTTTGCGCGTGGTGATCATATTGTGCTGGTGGACTGCAATGCGGCCTTGCTCGCCGAGCGTGAAACGCAGCTGGCAGCGCCAGTACGTGTGAAAACGGCGGTGCTGGACCTGACTGATGCGGCAGCGCTGGTGGCTTTTGCCGATGGTCTGCGGGAAGATTTTCCGCGTATTGATGTGCTGGTTAATAACGCCGGCATCACGCATCGCAGCCCGGTCATCCATACCCAGCCGTCCGTGCTGCATCGTGTCATGCAGGTGGATTATTCAGCGGTGGTCAATCTCACCCTGGCGCTTTATCCCGCCATCGAGGCCGCAAAAGGCCATGTCATCAATATCGGCTCCATGGCGGGCTGGATGCCGGTGCCGGGTCGCGCCGCCTATTGCGCCGCCAAGAGTGCCCTGCACCAGTTTTTTGAAACTTTCCGCGCCGAAGTACGGGGCCGTGGTGTGAAAGTGCTCATGGTCTATCCCTCTTTTCTGGATACGCCTATAGAAAAAAATGCACTGGGAGCGGATGGAAAACCGGCCCGTCATGCCCGCAGCACTATCGGTCAGGTACGTTCGGCGGACTGGATGGCGGCCCGCGTTGTGCAGGCCCTGGAGCAGGGAAAAGAGCGGCTTTTTCCCGATAAATTCAGTGCTTTTGCCGCGCTGCTCTACCGGCTCTGCCCGCGGATTTTTCATCGCCAGATTGCCCGACGTTTTGCCGGGGAAATGCCGTGATGAGTCTGCCTTTAGTGTGGTTGGGGCTCTGCATTTTCATGGCCTGGACCATAGAAGCCATGTCCGGTTTTGGCAGCATCGTCATTGCCTTGTCGCTGGGGGCTTTGCTGTTGCCCATGGATTTCATGCTGCCCATTCTGGTGACGCTGAATGTGCTGAGCTCCTCCTGGATGGTGTGGCAGCATCGCCGGAATATCGATTTCCGCGTGCTGCTGCGCATTGTTTTGCCCGCCATGTTGCTGGGCACCGGCCTGGGCGTGCTGCTGCAGGGACTGGCGCCCGATACCATTCTGAAAACGGCTTTTGCGGTTTTTGTACTGGGCTTTGCGCTGCGTGAGCTCTGGATACTGCAGCGCTCCGGTGTGCGCAGCAGTCATCCGCCGCTGCAGACCCAGCTCATTGTGGTGGCCGCCGGTGTGACACACGGCCTGTTTGCTTCGGGTGGTCCGCTACTGGTACATGCCCTGGCCGGACGGCAGATGGACAAGGCCGCTTTTCGCGCCACCATGATTGCCGTGTGGCTGACGCTGAATCTGGCATTGGCAGCCACCTTTCTTTTGCAGGGCCGCTTGCTGCCGCAGCTTCCGCTGATTGCAGGCTTCATGCCCGTGATTGTGCTTGCCATAGTCGTGGGCAGCCGTCTGCATCACCGTCTGGATGAGGCAAAATTCCGGGTGATGGTGTACTGGCTGCTGGCGGCGGTGGGGGTTGCCCTGCTTTTGTCCCAGCTGCGTACGGTATGGGGCTGAGAGGCCGACTGAATATTTTCAGAGGGGTTTATTGCGCGGGCCGGAGCAGTTTTTTGTTCCGGCCCATTTTTTTGCAGGGCTTACTCAAAAATCTTGTCTTTGTATTCGCAAAGATCCTCGATGATGCAGCTGCCGCAGCGCGGCTTGCGCGCAATGCAGGTGTAGCGTCCGTGCAGGATGAGCCAGTGATGCGCATCCTGCTTGTATTCGACCGGCGTGAATTTCTCCAGCTTTCTTTCCACTTCCACCACGTCTTTTCCCGGTGCCAGCTTCGTGCGGTTGGAGACACGGAAAATATGCGTGTCCACGGCAATGGTGGGATGGCCGAAGGCTGTGTTCAGCACCACATTTGCGGTTTTGCGGCCGACACCGGGCAGGGCTTCCAGCGCTTCGCGTGATTCCGGGACCTGGCTGCCATGCAGCTCGATCAGCATGCGACAGGTCTTGATGATGTTTTCGGCCTTGCTGTTGAAAAGACCTATCGTCTTTATGTATTCCTTGAGGCCGTCCACGCCCAGCTTGAGGATTTTTTCCGGCGTATTCGCTTTCGGATACAGCTTGGCCGTGGCCTTGTTCACGCCCACATCGGTGGCCTGTGCCGAAAGAATCACGGCAATCAGCAGCTCGAAAGGCGTGCTGTAGTGCAATTCGGTGGTGGGGGCGGGGTCTGCGGCCTGGAGGCGGGCGAAAATCTGCTGGCGTTTGGCGGGATTCATAGGGGCGAATCGGTCTGCGGGCGTGGCGATGCCCGGATTCTATGCCTTCTGCCTGATTAGCGAAAATGAGGCGGAATTTGTGGTGGGCATGTAATTGCCGGACAGCTGACATGGAGATGGCCGATGGCCTGAGGCAAGATGCCGCCGACTCCGCAGAGGCCGGGGTTTAAAGGGGATGCGTTTGCCGGCGGTTGCCGGAACGCGCTAGTCCGGAAAAGGATTTTTCTTCAGGGTTTTTCATGTCGCTGATTCAACTGGATGCCGGTGTGCTGCACGTGGACGAGCAGGGCAGCGGCGAGCCTTTGCTGCTTTTACATGCCAATCCGGGCGATCCGCGGGATTTCGATGCCGTTTTACCGGCCTTGTCCGAGCGCTATCGCGTCTTGCGTCTGAGCTGGCCGGCTTATGGCTTCAGCCCTGCACCGGAATCACCTGCGGCGGCCTCGGCAATGCAGTTTGCCACGCTGCTGGAGCAACTCGTGCTCAAGCTGGATTTGTCCGGTCTGCGCATTATCGGCAATTCCGTGGGGGCATATGCCGCCGTAAGGCTGGCCTTGTCGCAGCCGCAGCGTGTGCGTTCACTGGTGCTGGTCTCGCCCGGCGGATTTACCGCGCATAATTTTTTCACCCGCGATTTCTGCCGTTTCAAGGGCCGTGAATACGTGACGCGGGCCCTCAATGGCATTCTGGCCTGGCGCTATCTGCGCCATAAGACGCCGGTGACGCTAGCCATGCGCGAGCGTGCGCGGCGCGAGCAAAAAAGCCCGGCGGCGGTGGCGGTGAATGCTGCGCTCTGGCGCAGCTTTATTGATCCGGACCATGATTTGCGTGCCGTGGCGGCCGATATCACGGCAGCAACGCTGGTGCTGGGTGGACGCTACGATCCCCTGATTCCCGCGGCAGAAAGTCGTCATGCTGCCGCCCTTATTCCCGGCGCGCATTGCGTCATCCTGCCCTGCGGCCATGCGCCTTTTGCAGAAATTCCCGATATTTTTCTCGCGATGGTTCTGCCTTTTCTCGAATGAGAATTTACCAGGGCGCTTTCTGCCAGTAAGTCACATAACACTCGCCATCCAGACAGAGCATGGGATCGCGGTTTTTCGGATGATTCTTTTTTTCCAGACGATACGTCGTGGTCTGGCCATTACCGGACTGCGCCGTGATGCTGTTATTGGTGGCCGTCCAGCGACCGCTGTCGCCACTGGATGAGTTAGTGCCTCCCCAGGCGCCACCGCCATAAGCATCCATGCTGCGCTCCGAGGCATAGCTGTAACTGCCATTGGCGCGCAACTCGAAGCAGGCCGAGCTTTGCGATCCGCCACCGCCGTTGGCAAGAAAGGTGGAGGCCTGGCACCACTTGCCCACGAGCTCGGGGCGTATGCCGCCAGCGGATTTTTCAGTCGCGCCGCCGACATTTTTTCCCACTGCCGCGCTTTCCGCTTTGGCAGTTTTGCCTTTGCCGCGCGTCAGGGTGACAGCACCGGGTAAATCACCGCCTGTCACGACCAGCGTGTCGCCTTGCTGGCGGAACTGGTAGGCGTTCACCTCGCCGGCATCGTCTATCAGCAGGGTATTGCCCATGATTTGGTAGCGTATGGGGGCATCGTCCAGCACGCCCTGGCCGTTGGCGCCCAGTGTAAGAGCAAGAGGCTGACCCAGGAGCTCGCCTTGCCAGGTGCCGTTGAGGCTGGCGGCAAAAGCACTGGA
>JAVHYE010000049.1:18653-21177 GCA_031119295.1 Pedobacter sp.
CCAGCTTGCGTTCGGCTTTCTTGAGATTGGTGCGGGCCATGGCAGCGGCAATCACACGTGATTTGTCGCTGGCCGCCGGTGCCTCCGGCGTGTTGGTGACAGCGGTGTTTTCGATGACGGGCGCTGTCGTTACGGGAGCATCCTTTTCAGCTTCCAGACGCGCTTTGCGGGCTTCAAAACGCATGCGGTTATGCGCCGCCACCGCCTGTTTTTCTGCAGCGGCCGTGACCTTGGGCAGGTCATGGATTTCTATGCAGTCCACCGGGCAGGGTGGGATGCAGAGATCACAGCCCGTGCATTCGTCCGTGATGATGGTGTGCATGAGTTTGGCGGCGCCGACGATGGCATCCACCGGGCAGGCCTGTATGCACTTGGTGCAACCTATGCACTCGGCTTCGCGTATGTAGGCGACGCGGCGTGTGACCGGCTCCACGCCATAGGCCGGGTCCAGAGGCAGTACAGGGCGCGCCAGCAGCGCCGCCAGCTCGGCAATGGTGTCGGCGCCACCGGGCACACAGCGGTTATGCGGTGCGCCTGCCGCCATTTCCTCGGCATAGGGCCGACAGCCGGGTGTGCCGCATTTGGTGCATTGCGTTTGCGGCAGCAGGGCGTCGATCTGCTCGACGAGAGGAATGCGTATGGAGGACATGAGCGTTGCGATGGCTGGCTTGGGCCTGATTATCCGTGATCTGCCCGGACCAATGTAAGAGCGTTTGCCTGTCTGTAAGCCACGGAATTTGTAAGGCATTATCGGGCTCTTGGCGGGACGTTCTTGTACCCGCCGCCGTTGCAGAGGGACGCATGCTCAAGGACTCCGCCATAGGACTGGCTGCCGCCATACGTGAAGGACGCACCACTTCCCGCGCGGTTGTGGAGGCGCATATCCAGCAGATGGAGCGGGTGAATCCCCGCCTCAATGCCGTGGTACAGACGCGTTATGAGGAGGCGCGCGCCGAAGCTGCTTACGCCGACGAGCGTCTGGCCGAGCTGCGGGAGAAAAAAGTCCTGGAGCAGTTGCCGCCCTTGTGGGGCGTGCCTTGCACCATCAAGGAAAATTTCGAATTCGAAGGCACGCCGCAGACCTCGGGTCTCGTGGCGCGCAAGCACATCATCAATGAGCGTGATGCCATTACCGTGGCGCGTTTGCGCGAAGCGGGAGCCATTCCGCTGGGTGTGACCAATACCTCCGAGCTCTGCATGTGGATGGAGAGCTATAACGAGGTCTATGGTCGCAGCAACAATCCCTATGATCCCGATCGGATTGTCGGTGGCTCCTCCGGGGGAGAAGGCGCGATTGTCGGCTCTGGTGCCTCGCCCTTTGGACTGGGCGCCGATGTCGGCGGCTCCATACGCATGCCGGCCTTTTTCAACGGGGTATTCGGTCATAAATGCTCGCCCGGCCTCGTGCCCAATGAGGGCCAATACCCCATGGCCGAGGGCAAGGTGCAGGATTATCTCTCCACCGGTCCGCTCTGCCGCCGTGCTGATGATATCGAGCCGCTATTGCGCATCATGGGCGGGCCTTCAGCCGCCGGGCTGAAGCCGGCCGACAGCGTGGATTTCGAAAAACTGCGGGTATTTTCCCTGAGCCCTGATCGCGGCCCGCGCGCCAAACCGGATCTGCTGGCGGCGCAGGCACGTGCCGTGGAGGAATTGCGCAAGGCCGGCGCCAAAACACAGACGGTAGATATTCCCCTGCTCGACAAGGGCTTTGATATCTGGTCTTCCATGCTGGCCCTGGGTGGCAGCCCGAGCTTTGCGCAGATGATGTTCGATTCGCGCAATCCGCTCTTGCCGGCGATGGAGCTCTGGCGTCTGGCCATGGGGCGCTCCACGCATACCTTGCCGCTGGTCATCCTGTCCTTGCTGGAGCACATCCCCGATCTTGCCCCCAATCGTGCCAAGAAATTCGCAGGGCTGGGGCAGCAGCTCAAGCGGCAGCTGGAAGACACCCTGGGCGATGACGGCGTGCTGGTGACGCTGCCCTATACCGAAGTGGCGCCGGCGCATGGCAAACCTTTGTTCCCGCCTTTCAACTGGGTGCGTTGCGCCATTTTCAATGTGATGGAGGTACCTTCCACATCTGTTCCCATGGGCCTGAATGCCGAGGCCCTGCCACTGGGCGTGCAGGTCGTGGCCGCGCAGAACCAGGATCATCTTGGTATTGCCTGCGCCATCGAGCTGGAAAAGCGCGTGGGTGGCTGGGTACCGCCGTGGACGGCCCCGGGCTTGAAGGCGCCTGATACCAGCCTTTAAGGCTGGCCCTTAATGACATAAGGCTGTCCCGGTCATGATCCTGTTGTCAGGGCGGGATTTGGCTACCATTCCCTCTCCTGTTTTTCGCCAGCCCTGTTTTCCTCTTTTGTTGCGGAGTCTCCCATGACCTCTTCCGAGAAAATCACCCCGGCCGATATCGCCGTCCGCTCCGGCATGGCGCGTATCCATCATGCCCAGGGTGATATCGAAATCTGCTACGAGGACTGGGGCGATGAAAATGCGCCGCCGCTGCTGCTCATCATGGGCC
>JAVHYE010000050.1 GCA_031119295.1 Pedobacter sp.
CGGGTGCCATGCATGAGCCAGCCTATATAAGTGGCCAACTGCTGTGCCTCCGGCCCCGGCAGCACCATGCAGTAATTGAGGGCATGCAGGAAACGCTTTTCCGAAATCCAGCGCCGCTCTTCCACCAGCTCGCGATGCATGATGGCAATCTGTCCCGCCGGGCCGCCAAAACTGATCCAGCCCAGCTTCCACCAGAATTTCAGGGCTTCGCGGAAAGAGACCGGGGCTGGCGCAGGGCTGGCGGGCTTGTTCATTTTTCATCCATGAATCGGGTAGGAGGCGCGGCGCGATTCTATAGGCTACGCCGCAGCGCCACCATGAATGTGGCATGACGCCGGCCAGGGCCTCTTCCTGAAAACCCGCCTGAAAAGCTCCCGGAAAAACAAGTCTGCCGCCTGCCGGAGACGGCCGATATGATGCCCGCCTGCTTTCCATCTCCGCTCTGTTGTCCGCTTCACGCTGTTGCAGGACGCACCAGCCCGTTTCAGGAGTCACCCATGCTGTCCATCATCCGCACCCTTGCCCAGGAACTGAATGTTCGCCCCAGCCAGATCGAGGCCGCTGTCGGCCTGCTGGATGAAGGCGCCACCGTGCCCTTCATTGCGCGTTACCGTAAAGAAGTGACGGAGGGTCTGGATGACACGCAATTGCGTAATCTGGAAGAGCGTCTTGGCTATCTGCGCGAAATGGAAGAGCGCCGTGCCGCCATCCTGAAAAGCATTGAAGAGCAGGGCAAGCTCACGCCAGAACTGAAAACCCAGATTCTCGATGCGGATACCAAGGCCCGTCTGGAAGATTTGTACCTGCCTTACAAGCCGCGCCGTGTCACCAAGGGCATGCTGGCACGTGAAGCCGGTATTGAGCCGCTGGCGGATGCGCTGCTCGGCGATCCCACGCTCACACCGGAAACGGAAGCCGCGAAATTCCTCAATCCCGCCCTGAATTATGCTGATGCCAAGGCCGTGCTGGATGGCGCCAAACACATCCTCATGGAACGCTTTGCCGAAAGCGCCGACCTGCTCGCCAAGCTGCGTACTTTCATGACCGAGCATGGCGAAGTGGTCGCCAAGGTAGTGCCGGGCAAGGAAAACGAGGGTGCGAAATTCCGTGATTATTTCGAGCATCGCGAAGCGCTGGCCGATATGCCCTCGCATCGTGCTCTCGCTGTTTTCCGTGGCCGTAACGAAGGCTTCCTCACGGTTGCTCTCGAAGTGCAGGGTCAGGAGGAAGGCATGCCGCATCCGGCCGAGGGCATGATTGCTTCTTTTGCCGGTATCAAGAATGAAAAGCGCGCCGCCGATGCCTGGTTGCAGGAAGTGGTGCGCTGGACCTGGCGCGTGAAACTGCTCACGCATCTGGAAACGGATCTGCTGGGTGACACCAAGGGCAATGCCGAAGAAGAAGCGATCAAGGTCTTTGCACATAATCTGAAAGACCTGCTGATGGCTGCGCCTGCGGGCCCGCGTGCCACACTCGGCCTCGATCCCGGCCTGCGTACCGGCGTGAAAGTGGCGGTGGTTGATAACACCGGCAAGCTGGTGGATCACGGTGTGATTTTTCCGCACGAGCCCAAGAACCAGTGGGACCAGTCCATTGCCGTGCTCGCCATACTCTGCGAGCGCCACAAGGTGGACCTGATTGCCATCGGCAATGGCACGGCTTCGCGTGAAACCGACAAGCTGGCCGCCGAGCTCATCAAGAAGCATAGCGAACTCAAGATGACCAAGATCGTGGTCAGCGAAGCCGGCGCTTCCGTCTACTCGGCTTCTGCATTGGCGGCGGCTGAATTCCCGGATCTGGATGTGTCCTATCGCGGTGCTGTTTCCATTGCGCGTCGCCTGCAGGACCCGCTGGCCGAGCTCGTGAAAATCGATCCGAAATCCATTGGTGTCGGTCAGTACCAGCATGATGTGAATCAGGTGAAGCTGGCGCGCTCGCTGGATGCCGTGGTGGAAGACTGCGTGAATGCCGTGGGCGTGGATGTGAATATTGCTTCCAGCGCCCTGCTCGCCCGCATCGCCGGCCTCAATGCCACGATTGCGCAGAACATCGTGAGCTATCGCGACAGCAACGGCATGTTCAAAACGCGTGAAGAGCTGAAGAAAGTTCCGCGTCTGGGCGACAAGACCTTTGAGCAGGCTGCCGGCTTCCTGCGCATCATGAATGGCGAAAATCCTCTGGATGCCAGCGCCGTGCATCCCGAGTCCTATCCGGTAGTGGAAAAGATTGCTGTGAAATCCACCAAGGACATACGCGAAGTCATGGGAGATTCGCGCTTCCTGAAGGCGGTGAATGCAGCGGATTATGTGGATGAGAAATTCGGTCTGCCCACCGTCACCGACATCCTGAAAGAGCTGGAAAAGCCCGGCCGCGATCCCCGCCCTGAGTTCAAGACCGCCACTTTCCAGGACGGCGTGACGGAAATCAAGGACCTCAAGCCCGGCATGGTGCTGGAAGGTGTGGTGACCAATGTCGCAAACTTCGGTGCCTTCGTGGACATAGGCGTGCATCAGGATGGTCTCGTACACATTTCGGCGCTCTCCAGCAAATTCGTGAAAGACCCGCGTGAAGTGGTGCGTGCCGGTGATGTGGTGAAAGTGAAAGTCATGGAAGTGGATGCGGCTCGTGCCCGTATCGGCCTGTCCATGCGTATGGATGACACGCCGGGTGCTGCTGCGAAAAAGCCGGGTGAAGGCGGCGGCAAGCCGTCGGGACGGGGCGACAATTTCAGTAGCAAGCGCAGCTTCGGCGAGCAGCCGGCAGCCAAGACCGGCGGTCTGGGCGCCCTGCTGATGAAGGCTGGTGTGAAGAAATAAAGTTTCCGTAAAAAAGCCGGGCCGCGTATTGCACACGGCCCGGCTTTTTTATGTCCGCGCTATACGCTTTCAGGAAATTATCCAGACGGGAATTACGCAAGAAACCGTTTCTTTTTGTTAGAAAACACACACAAGAATTCACTTAACTTACAAGACAGGAACACTTCTCTGCCGCTCGTCGGCTTCTTTTTCCGCGGGGGAAAACTCGCCTAAGCCTGTATTTGTAAACGGGCCACAGGCAGTACCCGTCACCACCATGGAAGAAGGAGTTTTCGTCATGCTGAACATTCATGCGGCACCACTTTTGCCGCTGTCCCGCCTGTTTAGGATTTCAGGGGCGCAGCGCAGCGCTGTTATCGCGGGAACTTTTGCTCTGGCCATGTTTGCCGTGCCGGCTCAGGCCGCAGACTCCGATGCCTATATCGCCGCCGGCGCTTACTACATGTTTGCCGACCAGGATCGCGGCGTCGACAACACCAATCTCGGTATCCAGTTCAATCCCGGCTTCCGTTTGCACGAGAGCTGGTGGCTGGAAGGCCATCTCTTCGGCGCCAATCTGGCCAACGATGGCAATGGCGGAACGGACTTCTATCACTACGGTGTGGGTGGCGACATCGTCTATGCCTTCGGCAACCGCGATGAGCTCACGCCCTATGTGCTGGCTGGTGCCGGTTACAACTACAACGATGTCGTTCCCGATGTCGATGATGGCTGGGACCCCTTCTTCAATGTCGGCGTCGGCATCACGCATAAATTCTTCGGCATGGACATGATCCGCTGGCGTCTGGAAGCCCGCGCCCTGCGCGATGGCTTCATGGACGACATGATGGATTACCGCGTGGCCGCTGGCCTGGAGTTTGCGCTGGGCAAGAGCAAGCCGACACAGCCACAGCCCGAGCCCACCAAGATCGTGGAAGTGCGTGATCGCGAAGTGATACGTGAAGTGCCGGTGCCGGTCGCGGCGGCCTCCATGGCTGATCAGGATCTGGACCACGATGGCGTTATCAACTCTCGCGACAAATGCCCGTACACACCGGAAGGTGCCAAGGTGGACGGTGATGGTTGCGTGCTGGCCCAGACCCTGACCATGCGCGATGTCACTTTCGAGACCAACTCTTCCAAGCTCACGCTGAATGGCCAGCGCATCCTCGATCAGGTGACGGATTTCCTGAAGTCGGACAACAAGGTGAATCTTTCCATCGAGGGGCATACCGATGCCCGTGGCTCCGATGCCCACAATCTCAAGCTTTCGCAGGCACGTGCTTCATCCGTGCGCAGCTATCTCGTGGGCAAGGGCATAGCCGCAGACCGGCTCACGGCCAAGGGTTATGGCGAAACACGTCCGGTGGCCAATAACGATACGGATGCAGGACGCGAAGCGAATCGTCGCGTGGAAATGGTTATCAGCAAGGCAAAAAAGTAAGGACTGCTGGATAAAGCCGGGGAGGCTGACATGAATATTTTCAGGAACACACTCAAGGTAGTAGCGATAGCGGCATTACTGGGACTGGCAGGATGTTCGGCTGATGATCCTGTCGGTACGGCAGGCAGTGGCGGCGGGGCTTCACCAACCAGTACCACGCTGGATAGTGATGGCGACGGTATTGTGAATGCTTCGGACAATTGCCCGGGCATAGTCAATGCAACGCAAGCCGACATGAATGGCGACGGTGTGGGCGATGCCTGTGATGACGGCGACGGTGATGGCGCCATGGATGCAGTTGATAACTGCCCGCTGGTGGCCAATGCCAATCAGCTGGACATGAATAACGACGGCATCGGTGACGCTTGTGCGGGCGATTTCGATGGTGACGGCATCACTGATGCCAGCGACAACTGCCCTTCCGTGAGCAATGCCGATCAGGCGGACAGTAATAGCAATGGCATAGGCAATGCCTGTGAAGTTGTGGTCACAGGGACGGATACGGATGGTGATGGCATCGCCAATGCGAGCGACAACTGCCCGGCCATACGCAATCCGGGACAGGGCGATGCCGACAGCAATGGTGTGGGTGATGTCTGCGATGCACCACTCAAGGATATTTGCGGCGCCGGTTTCCGTCCGCTGCTGGCGCCTGAAGTCACCACCTTTGCCAGCGGCAACGGCCTGCTCAGCATGGTCAGCAATGTGGCGGCCCTCACCGATACCAATCCCGACAATTACGCCAGCATGACAGCGGTGGCCGATATTCTCGGCCTGCTGGGCACGTCTTATGTCGGGGTGCATAGCGAGCAACCGCAGCCGGCAGGGCATGCCACCGGCTTCCTGGTGTCCGAGCCGGGCCAGTTGCTGAATGTCAGCCTGCTCAGTGGCGTCAATGTGCAAACCCTGCAGGGCAGTACGGTGAGTGAGACCTTCACGGCGGGCAGCACGCTGTCACTGAGTGTGCTGGGTGGGGCCGGTGAGCCGGGACTGCTCTCCTTCACGCCGACCAAGCCCTATGACGCGGTACGGGTGAATATCGGTGGCGCGGTGGGGGTGCTGAGCTCGCTGCGTGTACACGCCGCCTGCACAGCACTGTGAGGTCTTGGTTTCCAGTCAGGGCAAAAAGAAGAAAAGCACTATAAAGGCAGTAGAAAGGGCGGGAATTCCCGCCCTTTTTCATGTCTGCAAAAAACTCAGGGTTTATCGCCTGCAGGCGGGATGCTGTTGGCGGCGGGAATCTGCAGCTTGCAGTTCTGGCGCAGCAGGCTGGTGGCACCATCAATACGCAGCAGTTCGCCGTCCAGCTCGGCGCTCATGCGGCCATTGCTCCAGCCGCCGGTTTTCTCGTCCCGGCGCAGGGTGCTGGCGCGGCCCCCTATGCTGAGGCGCATGGTGCTCTGGTCGGCATTGAGGCTCATGCGCACATGGCTGCCATTGGGGCAGTAGTACTGGCTGATATCGCCGGCATCCGCAGGCGCAGAGGACTGGCAGCCGGCCAAGGGCAGCAGCAAGAACAGGGGCAGGGCATGGCGCATGATGGTCTCCGGCACAGGGGCGAATGCTACTTTAGCGCGGTCGGCCGGCCTTGCACCTTCAAACCGCTTTTTTGCTAAGCTCGCCGCCCGCCTTACCAAGACCCGGAGCCATCGCCATGTCGAAACACAAGGCCCATATCCTGCGTGATGAAGGCTCGCGTTTCAGCCGTCATCTCGGCATACGCTATGTCACGGTCGAAGACGGCGTCTGCACCACGGAAGTGGACATGGCCGAGTATCTGCAGAATGTGGTGGGCGGTTTCCATGGCGGCGCCGCTTTTGCGCTGGTGGATTGCGCCATGGGTGCGGCCATTTATTCCCTGCTGGACATGGATGAGCTGGCGGCCACACTGGAAGCCAAGACCAATTACATACGTCCGGTGCGCGAAGGCCTGATCCGTTGCACGGCACGTGTCATCCATCGCGGTCGCCGCACAGCGGTCCTGGATGCCGATGTCACTGCCGGTGGCAAGCTGGTGGCCAAGGCCACAGGCACCTTCGCCATCTGGAAAAACGAGGCTTAAGCCTCGCTTCATTATCATTTCCCCGGGAGTCTTTTGTGGACGCCACACTCGCCAACGCTCTTTCCTGGCTTGCGCCGCAGACTGCCTCACTCAAGGGCATGCGCCGTGGTCTGGAAAAGGAATCGCTGCGCATTGATGCCGATGGTCATCTGGCGCAGACCGGCCACCAGCAGGCTTTCGGTTCCGCGCTCACGCATCCCTGGATCACCACGGATTATTCCGAGGCGCTGATCGAACTCATCACTCCGGCCACCCATTCCATTGCCGAGACCCTGGGCTTTCTCGACGACATCCACCGCTTTGTTTATGCGCATCTGGGCGAGGAGCAGCTGTGGGTGAATTCCATGCCCTGCGTGCTGGGAGATGACGACAGCATTCCGCTGGCGCAATACGGCAGCTCCAATATCGGCCGCATGAAGACGCTGTACCGCCGCGGTCTGGGTGTGCGCTATGGCCGCAAGATGCAGACCATTGCCGGCATCCATTACAACCTGTCCTTCCCGGATGAATTTTTCCGGGCCTGGCAGGAGCAGGAAGGCGATAGCCGCGATCTCACCGCCTTCCGTTCGGAAAAGTATTTTGGTCTGGTGCGCAATTTCCAGCGCGAAAGCTGGCTGCTGCTCTATCTGCTGGGTGCCAGTCCGGCGGTCTGTGCCAGCTTCCTCAAGGGTCGCCAGCACCAGTTGCAGGAATGTGGCCACGGCACACTCTTCCTGCCCAAGGCCACCTCGCTGCGCATGAGCTCGCTGGGCTACCAGAACACGGTGCAGTCCGAGCTGCAGGTGTCCTATAACGGCATCAATGAATATGTCAGCGATCTGGCGCATGCCATACGCACGCCCTATGCGCCTTTCGAGAAAATCGGCCTCAAGGATGCGCAGGGTGAATACCAGCAGATCAATACCAATCTGCTGCAGATAGAAAACGAGTATTACGGCCTGGTCCGTCCCAAACGCACCACCCTGCGTGGCGAGCGCCCGACCACGGCCTTGTCGCGCCGTGGTGTGGAGTATGTGGAGCTGCGCTGTGTGGACCTGAACCCTTTCAGTCCTATCGGCATAGATGCCACCAGCGCGCATTTCCTGGAAGTGTTTGCCCTGCACTGTCTCTTGCGCAGTGCGCCGCCTTTTGCAGAAAGCGAATACCGCTGCCTGCCGAAAAACCAGCAGCAGGTGGTGGAGCGGGGGCGTGATCCTGAGCTGGTGCTGCGCTTTTGCGGTCAGGAGAAAAGCTTCCGTGAGCTGGCCGCCCAGGTTTTTGCCGAGCTGGCTGAAGTGGCGCCGCTGCTGGATGCGGCCCATGGCACGCAGGAGTATTCCCGTGCCATTGCGCGCGAAGCGCTCAAGCTGGAAAATCCGGAGCTCACCTACTCGGCCGCCCTGCTGCGCGAGCTGAAGGAAAATGACTGCTCCTTCTTTGCCTTTGCCAAACAGACGGCAGAAGAGCATGGCCGCTGGTTCCGTCAGCGTCCGCTGCAGGGTGAGCGTGCTGCCGAATTTGCCGAGGCCGCTGTCCACTCGCATCGCGAGCAGGCGGCGATAGAAGCGGCAGACACGCAAAGCTTCCCGGAATTTCTCGACGCCTATTTCCGCGACTGAAGACGGCGGCTTTTCGCCGCCGTTTACACAAAGCGCTCTTGAGTCGCTACGAGGGCTGCCCTAGCCTCGCTGCAGTTTCCGGAGCCTTTTCATGCCCTTTCTTCCCAGCTCGCGTCTGACCAATCTCGGTATTTTCCTTGCCACGGTGGTGGCCATGCTGTTCGCCCTCTGGCTGCAGCATTACCAGCACCTCGAGCCCTGCCCGCTTTGCATCTTCCAGCGCGTTGCCATGATCAGCATCGGGATAATCGCCCTGCTGGCTTTCCTGCATGGCCCGGCTTCAAAGCTGGGGCGTCGTGTTTATGCCGGCCTCACCCTATTGGCCGCGCTGGGTGGTATTGCGGTGGCAGGCCGTCATGTCTGGCTGCAGCATCTGCCGCCGGATGATGTGCCGGCCTGCGGCCCTGGCCTGGATTACTGGATGGACACTTTTCCCTTGCGGGATGTGGTGATGAAGGTCTTCAAAGGCTCGGGCGAGTGCGCCAAGGTGGACTGGACCTTCCTGGGAATGGCGCTCCCTTCCTGGGTGCTGCTGGCCTTTCTGGGCTTCGCCGCTGTGGCAGTCTGGCAATGGCTGCGTCGCGACTGATCAGGGTCATGCGGCTCGGCAAGTGAGGCCGCCCTCTGTCGTTTTTCCTGTTGCCAGCGGCCGGGCACGCGCCTAGCCTCGAAACCCTGTCACTGCTCATGGCCAAGGAGGCTGTCATGTTGAGCCGGTCTGCCCCTCACGATCACCACCAGCGCGTGGATGCGCTTGTACGGCGCTGGCTCAAGGAGCGTCAGGAACTCATTGTGCTCATGCTGGGCCTGGGTGATGAAGAGTTGCTGCGGCAAGGCAAGGCGGCGTTGTCGGGGCGGGTGCAGGCTTTCTGCCAGGGCCTGATGGATTATGTATCGGCCGGCCACTTCGAAATCTATGATGAGCTTCTGGCCGAAGCCGAGAGCCAGGGCAGCACGCATCTGGATGAAGGCCGCAAGCTGCTGGCGCGCCTGCAGACCACGACCGATGCTGTCATCCGTTTCAATGATATCTACGATGGTCCCGAGGACGAGGAAGAGCTGGCGCATTTGGCCCATGAGCTCTCCACGCTGGGCATGGCACTGGAAAGCCGTTTCGAAATCGAGGATCGCATGATCACCCTGCTGCATGAGCGCACGGTGCGCACGACCGCCTGAAATAGCGACGCCCTTCGGCCGCAAGTCGCCAATAAAAAACCGGAGCATGTGCTCCGGTTTTTTATTGGGCTGTCGCCAGATTGCAACAGGCTTATTTCTTCTTGCCCTTGGCGGCAGGAGCAGCGGCCTTGTCGCTGGTGGGCTTTTCAATGCTGAGCAGCTCCACTTCGAAAATCAGCACGGAGTTGGCCGGGATGGGGCCGGCGCCCTGTTCGCCATAGGCCAGTTCGGGCGGCAGGGTCAGACGGTATTTGGAACCCACGGGCATGAGCTGCAGGGCTTCGGTCCAGCCGGTGATGACCTGGTCGAGCTGGAATACGGCCGGCTCACCGCGCTGTACGGAGCTGTCAAAGACGGAACCATCGATGAGTGTGCCGTGATAGTGCACTTTCACGATGTCGCTGGGCTTGGGCTTGGCGCCCTTGCCCTGGCTCAGCACTTCATACTGCAGGCCGGAGGCAGTGGTGGTGACACCAGCTTTCTTGGCGTTTTCTGCCAGATAGGCTGCTGCCTTGCCCTTGTTGTCTTCGGCTTCCTTCTGCGCCTTGGCATAGGCGGCCGCGGCCAGCTTCTGCTTGAAGCTGTCGAGGACGGTCTTCATTTCCTCTTCGGTCATCACCGGGTTCTTCTTGGCATAGGCATCGCGAAAGCCGGCGACATAGGCGTCCACATTCAGGGTGTCGAGATGCTGTGCATTGGTTTTGCCGGTGAAGAAGCCGATGCTGTACGCCGCCTTGTCTTCTTCTTTGCTGTAGGGGTTGGCGGCGGGCTTGTCGGCTGCCATGACGGGAAGGCTGACCAGAAGAGCGGCCGCCATGAGGGTGCGTTTCATGTTCTCTCCTTATATTTGCTGCTTATATGCTGCATCACGAATCGGCCTCAGTCCGGCCAAAAAACGCTCTGGAGCATATGCCTGTTGATCTGCCTTGGCTATGCATTTCCGTAGGGCTTGTGTGCACTCTCTGGCAACACAAACGGGCACGGCCGGCAGCACTTTGGACCAGGCGCGCGTCATAAAGTTTGCGCCTGCATCGAGCAGCATGCGTTGAATGCAGCCGTCATTCGTCAACTCTGTGGAGCTGTGCTCGCTTTTCGCAAACACATCGTTTATTTTTCACCCACACGCTGCCCACTTACACGAGGATGTGTCATGCCCGCCGCCAAGAAAAAAGCTGCAAAACCCGCTGCAAAATCTGCCGCTCCGGCGGTGGATAAACTCAAGAAGGACCTGGAGAAGCAAGTGAACGAACTGCAGGATCAATTCCACAAGGCCATCGAGAAGGCCCAGAAGGAATCGGAAAAGTACGTTGAAGCTGCCAAGAAGCTGGTGGAAAAGGCTGAGGCAAACTACAAGGACCTGCAGAAGAAATTCGAGGCCCAGGTAGCCAAGGCTTCCGACAAGGACCTGCAGAAGCTGGTGAAGGAACGCGCCAAGCAGGCCCAGGATGAAGCCAAGGCTGCGCTGACTGCCGCCAAGCAGGATTACGAACAGGCTCGCAAGGCCATCAAGGGTCTGCAAGACAAGAGCGCTCTCAAGGCTTATGTGCAGGCCAAGATCAAGGCCGCTGCCAAGCCGGCCGCCAAGAAGCCTGCTGCCAAGAAAGCGGCTCCTAAAGCTGCTGCCAAGCCTGCCGCAAAACCCGCTGCCAAACCGGCTGTGAAGGCTGCTCCCAAAGCTGCCGCCAAGCCTGTTGTGAAAGCCGCTCCCAAGGCCGTTGCCAAGCCTGCCGCAAAGCCCGCTGCCAAACCGGCAGTGAAAGCTGCGCCCAAGCCGGCTGCCAAGCCCAAGGCACTGGCGCCGAAGTCGCTGGCCAAGCCCAAGGCTGCTGCCAAGCCGGCCGCCGCGGCCGCTGCTCCTGCGGCTGCCCCGGCCGCTCCGGCACCCAGCGTGCTGACGCCGCCAGCCGAGTAAATCGCGCTGTCATGAAAAGCGGGCCTCAGGGCCCGTTTTTTATTGGGGAATTAGCGGTCGAGTATGACCGCCAGGGATGGCGGAAATACCGTAAACGCAGGGGCGGTTTCCGGTACACTCCGCGCCCATGATTACCGTCTCCAATCTCGCCCTCTCCCGCGATGGCCGCGAACTTTATCGCGATGCCAGTTTCCTTCTGCATCCCGGCTGGAAAATCGGCCTGACCGGCGCCAATGGCGCGGGCAAGTCCACCTTTTTCAGTCTCTTGCTCGGCGAGCTCACGCCCGATGCCGGCCAGCTTGTCAGGCCGGCGGTGTGGACTGTGGCGCATATGGCGCAGGAAGTGTCGGCGCTCACCATCAGTGCGCTGGACTATGTGCTGAATGGTGATGTCGAGCTGCGCCAGATCGAAGCCGATTTGTTGCTGGCCGAGAAAGAAGAGCGTTACGAAGACCTCGCCAATTCCTATCAGCGCTACGACGAAATCGGCGGCTATACCTCGCGTTCGCGCGCGGCCAAGCTGCTGGCCGGTCTTGGCTTCAGCGAAAGCGAACAGCAGAAAAACGTGGCGGATTTTTCCGGCGGCTGGCGCATGCGTATCAATCTGGCGCAGACGCTGATGTGCCGTTCCGATCTCCTGCTGTTGGACGAACCCACCAACCATCTCGATCTCGATGCCATCCTCTGGCTGGAAGACTGGCTCAATGCCTATCCGGGTACGCTGGTCATGGTCTCGCATGACCGTGACTTCCTGGATGCCGTGGTCGGCCACATCCTGCATGTGGAACAGAACACCATCACGCATTACCGCGGCAATTATTCGGCTTTCGAACGCATGCGTGCCGAGCGTCTGGCGCAGCAGCAGCAAGCCTATGAGCAACAGCAGGAAAAGATTGCGCATCTCACCAAATACATAGACCGCTTTCGTGCTCAGGCCACCAAGGCGCGTCAGGCCCAAAGCCGTATCAAGGCGCTGGAGCGCATGACCGCGATTTCGCCGGCGCATGTGGATTCGCAGTTCAGTTTCAGCTTCCGCGAGCCCGAGCGTCTGGCCAGTCCGCTGATACGCATGGACGATGTGGATTGCGGTTATGGTGAGCGCCGTGTCATCAAGGGCGTGAATTTTTCCCTCACCCCGGATACACGTCTTGGCCTGCTCGGTCCCAACGGTGCCGGTAAATCCACGCTGATCAAAACCCTGGTGGGTGAGCTGCCACTGATGGCGGGCGAGCGCACGGTGTCCGATCACACGCGCATCGGTTATTTCGCCCAGCACCAGGTCGACCATCTCGATCTCAAGGCTTCGCCCTTGCTGCAGCTCACGCGTATTGCCGGGCGCACGGAAGAACTCACCCTGCGCAAATTCCTGGGCTCCTTCGGTTTCGGTGGCGATCGTGTGGAAGACACGGTGGAGAATTTCTCCGGCGGCGAAAAAGCCCGTCTCGCGCTGGCACTCATCGTTTGGCAGCGCCCCAATGTCTTGCTGCTGGACGAACCCACCAACCATCTTGATCTGGAAATGCGTCATGCCCTGACCATGGCAGTGCAGGAATATCAGGGCGCGTTGGTCATCGTGTCGCACGAGCGTCATCTGCTCAAAGCCTGCTGTGATGAGTTCCTGCTGGTGGCCGATGGCCAGGCGCAAACTTTCGAGGGCGATCTCGACGACTATGCCGACTGGTTGCGGCAATGGCGTATTGCACAGGAAGCCAAGGCCGCCGCGGAAAAGCCGGACAATAAAAAAGCCGCCAAGGCGGAAGCCAAGCCTGCTGTGGTGGAAAAGGCCGCTGAGCCTGCAGCGCCGAAAAAAGGCGTAGCCATCAACAAGGAAGCGCAAAAGGCTTTTGCCAAGGCGGAAAAGCAGATTGCCGAATTGCAACAGCGGCAATCAGCCGTAGAAGCCCTGCTGGCGGATAACGGCATTTACGATGCGGCACGCAAGGCCGAGCTGGAAAAAGCACTGGCTGAAAAAGCTGATGTGGATGCTCGCCTGCCTGTGCTGGAAGAAGAGTGGCTGCGGCTTTCGGAACTGCTGGAAAGCGGCGCCTGATCGCACTGAAATAAAAAAGCCCGCAAACGCGGGCTTTTTTATGGTCGGTATTTCAGGGCGCTGTTGCGGCTTCGAGAAAATTCAGTCTTTGCATGGCTTCGGCATCGGAGCTGCCGCACATTTCTGCGGAGGCCTTGAGGCTGCCGCAAAAGGCCGGCCGCTCGGGGCGACCAAAAATCATGCAGAAATTACGTTCATCCAGCTGCACGCAACGCACGCCGGCCGGCTTGCCTTGTGGCATGCCGGGAATGGGTGAGGTGATGGAGGGGGCGATGCAGCAGGCGCCACAGCCGGAACGGCAGGAAAAGGCAGCGCCCATACGGGGATCTCTCAGTAAAAAGGGATGGTTTACTCAGTAGAAATAAGTGCCGGTACCGGCTGCAATCAGGTCGTTTTCCTCGTTGCGCAATTCCATGCGCGTGACGAAAACTTTTTTGCCTACGCGCAGCAAGGTGGCAGAGGCCTCGAAATGTTTGCCGCGGCCGGGCGCCAGATAGTCCACGCGCATGTCTATGGTGCCCAGCTTGGCGAGGCGCAGATTGCGTTCCTCGCGTGGCACATTGTCTTCCTTCATGCGCTGGTAAACACCCACCACGCCCATGATGCCACCCACCATATCCAGCGCCGTGGCGATGACGCCGCCGTGCAGGATCTGTTTGAAGGGATTGCCGATAAGGTCGGGCTTCATGTCGAAGCGGGCTTTCACACCCTCGAAGCTGGCTTCCGTCAGCTGCATGCCGACCAGCTTCACGAAGGGTGCGCTGTCAAAGCCTGCCTTGAGCCGGTCCAGCATGAGTTTGGCTTTTTCTTCCTGGCTGAGTTCGGGGCGGGTGGTTTCGGGCTGGACAGGTTCGGACATGACGGACTCGGGAGGAGGAAAGGAGCTGGGCAGGTTCGGAGCCTAGCAATCCCACCCGGCCCGGCCAATGACGAAACTGCCCATGCGGGTGACATGGGCAGTCAGTGCTGGCTTACGCCAAGGCCAGAACCTCTTTCACCAGCTTGCTTATGCCGGTTGCCGCTTCGCTGATGCGGGCGGCATACATATAGGCAGGCGTGGTGACGATTTTCTTCTGTGCATCCACGACGCAATCGGTCACGGCGCAGTCCACATGCACGCCACCTGTGGCATTGATGGCGGCGGCGGTGCCGGCGTCATTGCCTATGGTGTATTTCGTACCGGCGCCGCCTATGGTCGGCGCCATGGCGGGGGCGATGCAGACCAGACCCACCGGCTTGCCGGCCTCATGCACGGCACGGGCAAAGGCCAGCACATCCGGGGTCACGGTCAGATCGCTGCCCTTGAGCGCAAAGTCGCAGAGATTCTTGGCGGCACCAAAGCCGCCGGGAATGATGAGGGCGTCAAAGTCGGCGGCTTTTGCTGTCTTCACATCCGCAATCTTGCCGCGGGCAATACGCGCGGCTTCCACCAGCACATTGCGGTTTTCACCGGTGGGTTCACCCGTGAGGTGATTCACCACATGCAGTTGCTGGATGTCGGGGGCAAAACACTGCACCTGGGCGCCGGCCTGGTCCAGGGCCAGCAGGGTGAGCGTGGCTTCATAGATTTCACTGCCATCCAGATAGCCACAGCCGGAAAGGATTACGGCAACCTTTGTCATGGCGATACTCCTGCTTGCATGGTGATGCTCCCTGAGGCGAGCCTGAGCCGGCACTGTAACGCCTCTGCTTCCGGCTTCAAACCATGAGGGGGCGTTCAAACCCTGATTCGGCTAAGCTCAGACCTCGCTTTTGTTAACGCGTTTAACCGTATTGTTGCTGGAGCCGTCATGGCCGATTTTGCTTTCACCCGGGCCCCTTTCCCCTCCACCCGTTTGCGCCGTCTGCGCAAAAATGAATTCACCCGCCGCCTCGTGCGCGAGAATGTGCTGACGCCGGCCGATCTCATTTATCCGGTTTTTGTCATCGAAGGGGAAAACCGCCGTGAGGCCATCGGTTCCATGCCCGGCATAGAGCGCCTGTCCATTGACCTGCTGGTGGCCGAGGCCCGTGTGCTGGCCGATCTCGGCATTCCCGCCATTGCCCTGTTTCCGGTGACGCCACCCGAAGCCAAATCCCTGATGGCTGAAGAGGCCTGGAGTCCCGATGGTCTGGCGCAGCGTGCCGTGCGTGCCGTGAAGGCCGCGGTGCCGGAAATCGGTGTCATCACCGATGTGGCACTGGACCCGTTCACTACACATGGCCAGGACGGCATCATCGATGCCGAAGGTTATGTGCTCAACGACATCACTACCGAAGTGCTGGTGAAGCAGGCGATTTCACACGCCGAAGCTGGTGCCGACATCGTGGCACCCTCCGACATGATGGACGGTCGCATCAGCCTTATCCGTTCCGCACTGGAGCGCGAAGGCCATGTGAATGTGAGCATTCTTGCCTACTCCGCCAAATATGCCTCCAGTTATTACGGGCCTTTCCGTGATGCCGTGGGCTCGGCCTCCAATCTCAAGGGTGGCAATAAATTCAGCTACCAGATGGACCCGGCCAATCTCGATGAGGCCCTGCATGAAGTGGGGCTTGATCTGGCTGAAGGCGCGGACATGGTGATGGTGAAGCCCGGCATGCCTTATCTGGATGTGGTGCGCCAGGTGAAGGACACCTTTCGTGCGCCCACCTTCGTCTATCAGGTGAGTGGTGAATACGCCATGCATATGGCGGCCATACAGAATGGCTGGCTCAAGCGCGAGGCCGTGATCCTGGAGTCGCTGATGTGCATCAAGCGTGCGGGGGCCGATGGCATCCTCACTTATTTCGCCAAGGAAGCCGCCCAGTTACTTCGGGCGCAGAAATAAGATCGCCTGTAATCAAAGTGCAACAAAGCGTCGCTGCAATACGCCATCTGGCGAAGGAATAGCATCATGACGGCACATCAAACCCCTGCTCAGGCTGACGGCACTCTGGTATCCGAGGCTCCTGTGATCGATCTCAATGATCCCGAGTTCTATATCAATCGCGAGCTCAGCATTCTGGCGTTCAATCTGCGTGTGCTGGAGCAGGCGCTGGATGAAATCCATCCCCTGCTTGAGCGTCTGGCTTTCCTGCGCATCTTTTCCAGCAATCTTGATGAGTTCTTTGAAATCCGTGTGGCCGGCCTGAAGCGCCAGCTTTCGCTGGGTCGTGCTGTGCCCGGCCCCGACGGCATGCTGCCCAAGGAGTTGCTCTCGCGCATTGCCGAGGTCTGTCACGATGCCGTGGACAGGCAGTACCGCATCCTCAATGAAATCATGCTGCCGGCTCTGGCCCAGGAAAATGTACGTTTCCTGAAGCGCGAAGAGTGGACGGACAAGCAGGCCGCCTGGATCAAGAAATATTTCCGCGAGCAGGTTTATCCCGTGCTCACGCCCATAGGACTGGATCCGGCCCACCCTTTTCCCAAGGTGGTGAACAAGAGTCTCAACTTCATCGTCTCGCTGGAGGGCAAGGATGCATTTGGCCGTGACCTGAATTTTGCCATCGTGCCGGCGCCGCGCTCCTTGCCGCGCATGATCAAGCTGCCCGGTGATACCGGCGGCAGCGAGGATTATGTTTTTCTCTCTTCCATCATCCACGATCATGCCAATGAGCTTTTCCCGGGCATGACGGTGCAGGGCTGCTACCAGTTCCGCGTTACCCGCAATGCCGACCTCGCGCTGGATGATGTGGAGGATGACGAAGATCTGGCGACAGCGCTGAAAGACGAATTGTTCTCGCGCCGCTATGGCGATGCGGTGCGTCTGGAAGTGGCGGACAACTGCCCGCGCCATCTCGTGGATTATCTGCTCAAGAAATTCGGTCTCAATGAAGAATTCCTCTATCGCGTGAATGGCCCGGTGAATCTGGTTCGCCTTATCACCGATATCGACAAGCCCCGCCTGCGCTACCTGCCCATGACGCCCTCCGTGCCGGAGCGCCTGCTGCATGCGGAAAACTATTTCGATGTGATTGCCCAGCACGATGTGCTGCTCAACCACCCCTTCGAATCCTTCGGGCCGGTGGTGGAGTTCCTGCGTCAGGCCGCGCGCGACCCCAATGTGCTGGCCATCAAGCAGACGCTGTACCGCACCGGCAAGAATTCGGAAATCGTCAATCTGCTCTCGGAAGCAGCGCGTAACGGCAAGGAAGTCACGGCCGTCATCGAGCTGCGTGCGCGCTTTGATGAGGAATCGAATATCGAGGTAGCGGCCAAGCTGCAGGAAGCTGGCGCCATCGTGGTGTACGGCATTGTGGGTTACAAGACGCACGCCAAGATGCTTCTTGTGGTGCGTCGCGAAGGCAAGAAGCTCAAGCGTTATGTGCATCTGGGTACCGGCAACTACCATGCGGTAACGGCGCGTATTTATACCGACTACTCACTGCTCACTGCTGAGGAAGAGCTGTGTGAAGACGTGCACAAGGTTTTCCAGGAACTTACCGGCATGGGCAAGCCGGCCAAGCTCAAGCGCCTGTTGCACGCGCCTTTCACCCTGCATGCCCGCATGATGGAGCATATCGAGCATGAAGTGAGCAATGCTCGCGAAGGCAAGCCGGCGCACATCATTGCACGCATGAATTCGCTGACGGAAAAGAACCTGATTCAGGCTCTGTATCACGCCAGCCAGGCGGGTGTGAAAGTGGATCTCATCGTGCGCGGCATTTGCTGTCTGCGCCCCGGTATTCCCGGCGTTTCGGAAAACATACGGGTGCGCTCGGTGATAGGTCGTTTCCTTGAGCACACGCGCGCATTCTGGTTCCAGAATGGTGGCGATGAAGTGATTTACTGTTCCAGCGCGGACTGGATGGATCGCAATATGTTCTTCCGCGTGGAAACCTGCTTCCCCATCATGGATGCCGAGCTGGCCAAGCGTGCCAAGCAGGACGCCTTGCTGACCTATCTCGCGGACAACCGGCAGAGCTGGATACTGCAGGCCGACGGCAGTTATCGTCAGGTCAGTAGTGAGCCCGGCAAGGAAAAAGTGGCGCAGCACATCCTGCTGGAAAAACTGGCGCAGGCCTGAGTCAGCAGAAATGCCGCCACAATAAAAAAGCCCGCACAGCGGGCTTTTTTATGAGTGTCTTTCAATATTCGCTGATGACAAGCTTGAGGCCGGTGCCGGCAAAAACATCGGATTCGATGGCGAAGTCGGCACGGCTCAGGGGATGGGCGTCCAGCCAGCCTTTGGGAAATTGCAGATCGAAAACAATGCCGTCACTGCGCAAGCGCAGGAGCGGCGGTGCTTCGCGACTGCGGCTGTGGTGCAGGAGCACGGCCAGACGCAGGATGGCACTAAGGCGCAGCAGGGTGAGTCCGCCGGTTTCCAGTATCTCATTGTAGTGCTCGGCTTTTATCTTGCGCCGGTGTGTGCCTACCAATAGCGCAAGACGCTCCTGGGTTTGTCGCGAGAATCCCGGCATATCGGAATGCTTGAGCAGATAGGCGCCGTGCTTGTGAAAGCTGGTATGTGAAATCGCCGTGCCGATTTCATGTATCTGCGCTGACCAGCGCAGCAGATCGCCATCCTCCTCGTTCAGCACCAGCTGCGCTGAGGCCTGACGAAAAAGATGCAGGGCCGTTTCAGTGACGCGTGCCGCTTGTGCGGTATCGGCGTGATAGCGCGCTAGCATGGTCTGCACGCTGTGATCGCGCATGTCTTCATGGCGGAAGCGCCCCACCATGTCATAGAGCACGCCTTCACGCAGGGCGCCGTCGGAATATTCCATGCTCTCTATGCCCAGTTCTTCGAAGATGCCGAAGAGGATGGCGAGGCCGGCAGGCATGATGGATTTGCGGTCTTCCTTGAGGCCGGGCAGGTCGATGTCGCACACATGGCCCAACTTGAGCAATTGCCGGTGCAGTTCGCGCAGGCCCTTGAGGGAAATATCGCCATTGTCGGCGGACAGTCCCAATTGCTGCTGTATCTGTTGCACGGCCTTGATGGTGCCGCTGGAGCCCACCACCTTGCTCCAGCCTATGCCGCGGTAGGCGGCTTCTATGCTGACCACTTCCTGGCGCGCTGCCGTGATGGCTTTTTCCAGAGCCTTGGGCGAAAGCTGCCCGTCGGGAAAGAAGCGCGAGGTATAGCTGACGCAACCCATGTGCAAGGATTCGGTTGCCAAGGGCTCGTGTTTCTCGCCAATGATGAACTCCGTGGAGCCGCCACCTATGTCCACGACCAGACGCTTGCCCTGTCCGGCCAGGGTTTGTGAGACGCCGAGATAGATGAGGCGGGCTTCTTCACGGCCGGCAATGATTTCCACCGGTTGCCCCAGCAACTTGCCGGCACGGTCGGCAAAGGCACGGGCATTCTTGGCAACGCGCAAGGCATTGGTGCCCACCACACGCAGATGTTTTGGGGCCACACCCTGCAAGTGCTGGGCAAAGCGGGCCAGACATTCCAGGGCGCGGCTCTGGGCTTCTTCGGTAAGACGGTCCTTTTCGTCCAGGCCGGCGGCCAGCTGCACCTTTTCCGAGAGCGTGGTGACCAGGCGAATCTGGCCATGATCCAGCCGGGCGACGGCCAGATGGAAGCTGTTGGAGCCCAGGTCTACAGCGGCAATAAGGCCTTCATCGGTTGTTGCTGATCGGGGCATGGGCCCATGTCTCCTGCTTGGGTCTGCCGAGGCTTCTGCAGTCCTTGCGGCCTTGTGCCTGACAAAATGGCCCCCATATTAACGCAAGCTAATGACAGGAAAGCCTCCGGCAATCGATACCTTTGAGGCCTCTCTGCTATTATCGCGCTTCCTTTTTCAAAACCGGAGATCACAATGGCCAGCGAACTCATCGTCAATGCCACTGATGCCAGCTTCGAAGCCGACGTGCTCAAGTCCGATGGCCCTGTGCTGGTGGATTACTGGGCTCCGTGGTGTGGCCCCTGCAAGATGGTCGCCCCCATCCTTGATGAGCTTGCTGGTGAATATGAAGGCAAGCTGCGTATCGTCAAAGTGAATGTGGATGACAATCCGGGTATTGCCCAGAAGTATGGCGTGCGCGGCATTCCCACCCTCAGCCTGTTCAAGGGCGGCAGCGTGGAAGCCACCAAGGTGGGTGCCCTGTCCAAGTCGCAGTTGACGGCATTTCTGGATTCGAATATATAATCCTTCCCGTGAGCCGGCTGCTTCTGTCATGAAGAGCCCGGCTCACGCGTTTCAACGCTAGCCGTCCGGCCCCTCCGCTCCGCAGTCCGCACCACTCCGCAAATTCCCGACTGCGCCTCGGAAACTCCAAGCTCCAGATCAAGAAATACAGGCCCTGCAGGCCGCTGGCTGACGCGTTGCCCTCCCCTCCTTTCATGATCAATCTATGAATCTTACCGAACTCAAGAAAAAACCCATCGCTGAACTCATAAAGATCGCTGAAGACATGGGCCTGGAAAGCATGGCCCGCAACCGCAAGCAGGATGTCATTTTCGCGATCCTCAAGACCCACGCCCGTAATGGCGAGGAAATCTTCGGCGATGGTGTACTGGAAATCCTCTCGGACGGCTTCGGCTTCCTGCGCTCCTCGGAAGGCTCCTTCCTGGCCGGTCCGGACGATATCTATGTCAGCCCCTCGCAGATTCGCCGCTTCAATCTGCGCACCGGCGATACCATTGCCGGCACCATCCGCCCGCCGAAAGAAGGCGAGCGTTACTTCGCGTTGCTCAAGGTCAATCACATCAATTTCGATGCCCCTGAGAACGCCAAGAACAAGATCCTGTTTGAAAACCTGACGCCGCTTTTCCCCACCAAGCGTCTGGTGATGGAGCTGGGCAACGGCTCCACGGAAGATTTGTCGGCGCGCGTGATCGACCTCATTGCACCTATCGGCAAGGGCCAGCGTTCGCTGGTGGTGGCGCCGCCCAAGGCCGGCAAAACCATGCTGCTGCAGAACATCGCGCACTCCATCACGCGCAATAATCCGGAAGTTTTCCTCATCGTGCTGCTCATCGACGAGCGCCCGGAAGAAGTGACGGAAATGCAGCGCACCG
>JAVHYE010000051.1:0-14613 GCA_031119295.1 Pedobacter sp.
TTTCAACCGCGCTACCGCCATCGCGCAGCAAGGTGGGCTGCAGGAAGACGAGCAGGTTCTGCTTGGTCTTCTTGTCGCTGGTGGCGCGGAAAAGATAACCGATAACAGGGATATCGCCCAAGAGAGGCACCTTGCTGACTGTCTTGGTGTTGTCATCCTTGATCAGGCCGCCGAGGACGATGGTCTGGCCATCATCGGCCAGCACCGTGGTCTTGATGGAGCGCTTGCTGGTGATCAAGTCGGCAGAATTCACACCCTGCACCGAGGGCAGCACGGCCGAAACTTCCTGCTCGATCTCCAGACGCACAGTGCCGCCTTCGCCGATATGCGGAATCACTTTCAGGGTGATGCCCACATCCTGACGCTCGATCGTCTGGAAAGGATTGGTGGTCGTGGAGCTGGAGCTGGTGGAGCTGCCCGTGATGAAGGGCACGTTCTGGCCCACCACGATTTTCGCTTCCTGGTTGTCCAGAGTCATGATGCTGGGCGTGGACAGCAGATTCGCATTGGTGACCGTGGCCAAGGCCTGCACC
Organism: Pedobacter sp.; assembly: GCA_031119295.1. Classification (GTDB taxonomy): domain Bacteria; phylum Pseudomonadota; class Gammaproteobacteria; order Pseudomonadales; family Moraxellaceae; genus UBA2031. Next base: position 534 of record JAVHYE010000051.1, read on the forward strand.
AGCGCACCGTAGAAAGTGCGGTCGCCATTGTCGTTGGTGCCGCTCTTGCCGAGGGCAATGGAAGCGCCGTCATTGAAAGAAGAGGGCGGGGTATCCGCGGCAATCGCCGTGGCGATGCTGGCCAGGCTGTTGCCAGCCGTGGAGAAATTGATCAGGCCCACACCCTTGGTGGCATCACCTGCGGCCCACTGCACACCGAGCTGCTGCGCATTGTCGCCCGAGACCTCCACGATGGCAGCCTGGATCAGCACCTGCGAACGACGCTGGTCGAGCTGATCGATGACATTCACTACTTCCTTCATCATGGCCGGATCAGCGCGTACGACGAGGGCATTCAAGGAGTCATCCGCAATCAGGCTGATGCCATTGCCGCTGACAGAAACCGGGGCGGAGTTGGTGGATGAGCTGCCGGCATTGCCGGAGCTGCCCAGCGGTGAAGAAATTCCACTGCTACGTGAGGCCGAGCTGCCGTCACCCGAGACCAGGCCACGCAGCACTTCGGCCACCTGCTTGGCCGACGCATGCTTCAAGCGGAACACCTTCACGCCACCAAGACGTTCATTCGGCATGTCCAGGGTGGTGATGAGCTCGCGCAGGCGCTTGCGGCCATTGGCATCGCCCTTGAGCAGCAGGCGGTTGCCACGCGCATCGGCCACCACGCGCACGCGATAGAACTGCTTGTTGTCCTTGTTGGCGGCAGCACCGGGACCACTGCCGCCAAGACTGGTCAGCGACTCCAGCATGGCCAGCACATCGTCAACGCGGTTTTCCTTGAGCGGCAGGATTTCCACTTCATCACTGCCACTGCCATCGAGCTGGGCAATGATGGTGGCGATGACTTCGATATTATTGGCGTGATCGGACACCACGAGCGCATTCGCCGAGGGAATGGCGGCCAGATGCGCAAACTGCGGCATCATGGGGCGCAGCACCGGCACCAGATCCACGGCATTGGCGTTATCCAGTGTGATGACACGCGTCACCAGGGCGTCGCCTTTCTGGCTGAAATTCACATCCACCGGCACGGCCATCTGCTTGGCATTCACATCCGGCACGATCTTCACCGCGCTGCCTGCGGGCACGGCGGCAAAACCATTGACGCTGAGCACGCCGAGAAAAAGCTCGTAGAGCTCATTGGCGCTGAGGGGCTTGCTGGAAATCACGGTGATGGTGCCCTTCACGCGAGGGTCCACCACGAAATTCTTGCCGGTGACCTCGGCCACCTCGCTCACCAACGCCGTGATGTCGGCGTCCTTGAGATTGACCTTCCAGGTCTTGGGCTTGGCGGCGTGCACCGGCAAGGAAAGCGCCAGCAAAACGCAAAGGGCCGCAAGGGAATGATTGGGACGCATCGTTTCAGAGTTTCCGTTCTAGTGTCACTGTCTGGCCGCCACGCTGGATTTCCACCTTGACCCGGCCCGAGCCGCCTTGCAGCTCACTCAGGACATTGCGGTCGCGGCGCGGATTGCCGAGGCGGCGGCCATTGATACTGACAATATGGTCGCCCGGTTGCAGGCCGACAGCATTGCGCATGTTTTCCGGCATTTGTGCCGTTACTTCATAACCGTTGTCGCCGGGCTTGAGGCCCATTTGCTGCACGAATTCTTCTGGCGCCGTAGCCATGGCCTGCATGGCATTGCTCAACATGTCACGCACACCGGCATTGCCTGTCTCACGTCCGGAAGTCGCGGCGGCATCGCCTCCCAGCAAGCTGGTCTTTTCAAAACGCAGCACTTCGGCAGCGCCTTCACCGCGACGGATCAGGATGCGGTCGTCATACACTTCTGCCAGCGTGGCACCACCGGGCAGGCTTTCATTCACACGATAGACCTTGGCCGGTGCCGAAGGATTATTGCGCTCGCCGACAATGGCGCTGGACTGCGCAGGATCCGCATTCACGAAGACCCCGGAAAGACGCAGCTGCAGGCTGGTGTCCGGCGCATTCGCCGCCTCGCCCTTGGCGGCCGCTACCGGCGGCTGGCCAAAAAGATTGAGGGCAGCCAGACGACTCACATCCACGGCCGGTGCCGCACGGCGCACAGCCGTGACAGCCGGTGCCGGTAACCGGGCGCTGTTATGGCCGCTGATGAGCCAGACCATGCCCGCCAGCACCCAGGCCATCCATAGCGTAGCCCCCACGCACAGCAGGCGGCCGCTCACACGAGCCCATCCCTGAGCCCAAGGCGCTGCCGCCATCATGCCTGCCATGCCACTCAAACCCGCTCTCCACACACCGCCATCGCGCGATCATGCCACAGCCATCCCTGCCGGCTGATGATGATTTCGGTATCTCGAATCACCGTTACAGCAGGTCTCACAATTTCTGCCTCGCAGTGACCACCACTGCATCCGGATCGCCACCGCTGCTGCGGTAGCCCGGGGTGTAACGCAAGAGGCGTTCACGCACCCGTGCCTCCACCGTGCCGTCCGGCTCCAGACGCAAAAGCGCCAGCCCCAGGCTGCCAGCCTCTTCGCTCAGTGCCAGCACCAGGGTTTCGCCTTCCAGACGCATATCCAGCACCAGCGCCGGCAGAGTCGCGGCCTGACTCTGGTTTTCCAGGTGATATTGCATGGCGCCACCACCCCAGTGCAGTCGACCGCCCGCTTCCAGCCAGGGGCCGCTGCCATGACCCTGGCGTGCCAGCTGGAGATTTTCCGCCTGGACACTGCCCGGCAGGCTCCAGCCCGGCGGCAACAGCGCCTGCAGCACAGCAGAAGGAATTTCACCGTGGCCTTCGCGCAGCGCCCAGCCCTTGAGACCGAGCTCAGCCTTGGCCGACAGCGTCATTTCGCCCCGGCTCTGTACATCCGCCGCGAGGCGTCCGCCCAGAAGGCGCTTGGGCTGGACCCGCCACTCCAGAAAAGCCGGCTGGCTGCCAAAGAGCAAAGAGGCCTGCCCCTGCCAGAGCGTGCCGCCCCAGGCCGACACCGCTACCGGGATGCCGGCCGGCACGGCTTTCTGCATGAGACTGGCCGGCGCGCGCGCAATCAGGGCCAACAGCAGGGCCAGTACGCCCAGGAGCAGATACGGCGTCAGCGAAACGGCTTTTTCCTCATGCCGTACGGCGTCAGTCATCAGAGCCTCGAAAAGAATGGAAAGGCGGCGGATTAAAGAAGGGAGCAGGATCTGTTTTTCTTGTGTGCAATCCCGCAAAAAAAAGCCTTGTCGCACGCCGGGCTTCTTTATAATGCCAGCGGTCTCAAAAGGCGAGCCCGCAAGCCGCCCCTCCCTTAGCGAAGAGAACTCCTGCCCATGAGCCTGAACCGTTTTGTCCTTTTTCTGGCACTGGCCCTGCCTGCCACCGCCTTTTCCTATGAAAGCATCGAGTCCGACACCATCAGCCCGCCTGTGGATGGCGGCAGCGGCAATATCCGTGGCGCCATTGATGGCCGCAGCGGCAATACAGAGCGCGTGAACTACACCGTCGGCGGCCGCGTCAATTACCGCTCGCGTGATACCGACATGTTTGCCCTCGTGGAGCACAGCCGCGCCAAGGCCGACGACACCGAAATCGAAAATGCCAGCTGGGCACACCTGCACTACCGCGACGAGTTCAAACGCGGCCTTGCCGCCGAAGCCTTCCTCGACGGCCACAAGGATGATTTCCAGTTGCTGGATTCGCGCCTGCAGTTAGGTGGCGGCCTGCGCTTCACCCTGAATTACGAGCCGGATGTGCGTGCCGTGTATGCCGGCATAGGTGCACTCTACGAATGGGAAGACCAGGCTGGCCGGGACGACGATTACTGGCGCCTCAATGCCTACTTTGCCTACAAGCGCCAGCTCAATCAGCAGGTGCGTGCCCTGTTCGATCTCTATTACCAGCCCAGCCTGAGCGAAGGCCGTGACTATCTCATCAAGACCGAGCTCGGCGTGCTGGTGAAACTGGCCGAGCAGCTGGATCTGAAGATGGGCGTGCGCTACCAGTACGACGGCGATGCCCCCACCGGCATAGAGTCGGATGACACCGCCTATATCACGGCGCTGAACTTCCATTTCTGAGCCGCTAAACAGGCAATAAAAAAGGCCGCTCACTGAGCGGCCTTTTTCATGGGCGAGAGCAGCAAAACTTACTTGATGAGGAAGTTTTCCAGCTTGCCACCACGATCCAGTATTTCCTGCAGCCACTTCGGACGCTTGCCGCGACCAGTCCAGGTCTGGGTGTGGTCCTTGGGATTACGATACTTGTCGGCCACCGGCTTCTTGGCAGCGCCAGTCTTCTTGGCCTTGGCAGCCTTGAGGCCCAGCAGCTCTTCCACGCTCAGGCCGGTAGCCGCAGCAATCTTCTCGATCTCGGCCTTGGCATCCACCAGGGCTTGTGCCTTTTTCTTTTCGATAAGTTCAGCGGCCTGGTCGATAAGGGCGTCCAGCTCCGCAATGGTCAGATTGTCCAGATTGATGCTCATGGAGTGGCTGCCTGCAGTAAAAGTAGCAATTAGGAGGGGCCGCACTCTAAGCCAGCCCGCCCCCCTGAGGCAATGCGAAAAAAGACGCCCGGCACGCCCTGAAATGGCGCAAACAGGGCTTGGTTTCAAACAGGACTGGCGCCAGATTGCCAGTCTTTGGCTACACCTGCTGCATGACTTCTCCCGATACTCGCCCCACCCCGCCACTTGGCGACGAGCTCCTGCTGGATTGCGATGCCGCCGGCACACTGCCTACGCCCCGGCGTCCGCATGAAGGCCGGCAGCGGCTGCTCCTGCTTGCCGTACTCGTGCTGGTCGCCATCAATCTGCGCCCCGCACTTTCCAGCCTCGCTCCCGTCCTCAAGGCCGTGCAGGAAGGCCTGGGGCTTTCGGCCAGCCATATCGGCCTGCTCACTACCCTGCCCGTGCTCTGCTTCGGGGTTTTCGGGCCGCTGGCGCCCAAACTCGCACGCCGCTTCGGCAGCGAAAGAATGGTGGAGGCCATGCTGCTGTTTCTGGCTGTCGGCATCGTTCTGCGCGCCTTCGGCAGTGCCGGGCTTTTTGCCGGCACCCTCATCGCCGGCGCCAGCATAGGCGTGGTGAATGTGCTGCTGCCCGGCATCCTGAAACGCGACTTTGCCAACAATGCCGATCGCATCACCGGCATCTACACCATGGCACTCAGCCTGGGCGCAGCATTGGCCGCCGGCCTCACGGTACCGATACAGGAGTGGAGTGGCAGCTGGCGTATCGCGCTGGCCTTCTGGGCGCTGCCAGCCCTGCTGGCCGCACTGGCCTGGTGGCCTTGGCAACGCGGCAGGCATAGCGCGCAGCCTCTGCCGGCAAAATCACCCTCGCTATTGCACGACGCACTCGCCTGGCAGGTGACGCTGTATATGGGCCTGCAATCCTCGCTGGCCTACTGCGTTTTCGGCTGGCTGCCGGCCATCCTGCAGGATCGCGGTCTCACGGCGCTGCAGGCCGGCTTCAGCCTTTCCGTTTCCGTGCTCATACAGCTCATCACTGCCCTGGGTGCGCCGCTGCTGGCCAATGCCCATGTGCGCCGCGGCGGCGATCAGCGAGCCACCATTGCCCTGATGCTGGCACTGACGCTGAGCGGCCTGCTCGGCTGCCTCTTCGCGCCTGTCAGCACCCTGTGGCTATGGATCACGCTGCTGGGCCTGGGCCAGGGCGGCACCTTCAGCATGGCACTGGCCCTCATCGTGCTGCGCAGTCGCGATGCGCAAACGGCGGCGCGCCTTTCCGGCATGGTGCAAGGCCTCGGCTATTCACTGGCCGCGCTCGGACCGTTTGCCGTCGGCTTGCTGCATGAACTCACCGGCAACTGGAGTGCACTGGGCCTGCTGTTCACGCTGATCACTGCCGCGGCCCTTTTTTCAGGCCTGGCCGCAGGCCGCCACGGCTTCGTTCTTCAGCAAAGCCGAATAAATCCATAAGGAATCCGTATTATGAAAAGCCACCGCTACCGCGTTACGCTTGAACACCTCGCTGGCAAAAATGCTGATGAGACGCTGCATGCGCCGCTGCAATTCGAGTGCAGCAACCACGATGATATTTTCAGCATTATTGACCGCGCTGCAGCGGCACGGCTTTTCGAGGGCGATGAAAACACCGCCTTCCTTGTCGGCCTCAAGCTCTTCAGTGAAACCATGCTGACTCACCGCGATGATCCGCTGTTTGCTCCCCTGCAAGGTGCTTTCGGCGAATTCATGAAAGGCCTCAAGGCCCGCACCAAACCCGCAATATGACAACACCTGAAATACTGGCTACACCATGATCAATACCCTGAAGCCCCTGCTTAATGACTGGTTCCTGCGCGGCATGATCCTGGCCGTCATCATCGCCTCGTTTTTTCCGGATATCGGCAAAAGCGGCGGCCTGCTGCATCTGGATCTTTTCATCAATGCCGGCGTTGCCATCGTCTTTTTCCTGCACGGCATGGGCATACCCACCGAACAGATGAAGGCCGGCATACGCAACTGGCGCCTGCATATCGTGGTGCAGGCCTTCACCTTCGTCGTTTTCCCCCTGCTTTTCATCCTCTTCCGTTTTGCTTTCGGCCACTGGCTGCCGCCCATGCTGCTGCTGGGTTTTTTCTATCTCTGCGTGCTGCCCTCCACGATCACCTCATCGGTGGCCATGACGGGCATGGCACGTGGCAATGTGCCTGCGGCCATTTTCAACGCCACTATTTCCAGTCTTATCGGCATTGTCGCCACACCGGCGCTGGTCAGCCTCATGAGCGCCACCACGGGCGAAACCCTGTCTTTCGGCAAGGCCGTGCTGGATATCGCCACGCTCTTGCTGCTGCCCTTCGTGATCGGCCAGCTGCTGCATCCGGTATTCGGCAAATGGTTTGCCGCGCGCAAGAAATACACCAGCATGGCCGACAGAGGCATTGTGCTGCTGCTGGTATTTTCCGCTTTCTGTGACTCGGTGGCGGCCGGCCTCTGGACCAATTACGGCCCCAGTCTGCTCGTCATCACCCTGATAGGCGTAAGCATCATTCTCGCCGTAGTGCTGTTGCTTACCCGCGCCACCGCACGTGCGCTCAACTTCAATACAGAAGATGAAATCGTTGCCGTCTTCTGCGGCTCCAAGAAAACCCTGGCCGCCGGCGTACCCATGGCCAAGGTGCTGTTCGGCTCTCATCCCGGCCTCGGCCTCATCGTGCTGCCCATCATGTTCTATCACCAGATACAGCTCATGGTGTGCTCGGCGCTGGCACAGCGCTATGCCAAACGGCTCGAGCAGCGCTAAGCCCCAAAATAAAAAGCCGCCCGAAGGCGGCTTTTTATTTTGCCAGATACTATCTCAGGAAAAATCCAGAGTTTTCTCGAAGGCCTTGAGCTCATGGCGTGCCATGGCCAGATTGGCCTTGGCACGGTCCAGCACCACATAAATGAACAGGGCCTTGTTGCTTTCCAGCGGGCGTATCAGGTGATAGGCCTTATGCAAGGTGATGAGAAGATCCTCGATATCATCATCAAGCTGTAGCGCACCCGCCACCTTGCGCTTGGCCTTGATCACTTCGGTATTGCCCGCGGCCGCCAGATCAAGATTGAAGGTTCCCGAGCCGGCCTTCGCCATCGCCAGGCCGCTTTCAGAATCAACCAGGGCTGCCGCAACAAACCCGTCCATCTTTTCAAGTGCAGCCAGAGAGAAATTGGCCATGGTTACATCCTCCAGTTCATTTTTTGTTTACCCCCAACATCTTCGTGGCCATCCATCGGCCACCATCATCCAGAAGAGATATTTCTATCTCTCTCGAATTCCTTAATCCTGCTTGTGCCGGCTGATGATCTTTTCCACGCCGACACGAGTCACGCTGTGCAGCATGCCAAGATTGGTTTTGTGGTCGGCCATGGACGTCAGCACCAGCGACTTGCCCAGCCGTTGCGTGACAATCAGGCCATCAGAGTTCTGCACAATGATGTGCTGACAAATATTCTGTCTTGCCTCTTTGGCCAGGCTTTCGGCAATCGCCAGCAAGGAGCTGGTCATCGCCGCCATACGGTTATCATCGATAACGGCTTCGTGCCGTGATATCAGCGCATGACCATCCACGGTGGACACCACCAGCGCGGTAATGCCATTGCAGCTCTGCATCATTTCCGCGAAGACGCTCTGGATAAGCTCCCGGCTGGCATCAGAGAGACTGAAGTGCGTCATAAAACTTCTCGCTTTCGTGTACATCGAACTCAGGCTGATTGAGTTCCACAATGGAAATAAGCATGTCCAGCAACATCAGGACATCCTCACGTTGACGGGGGTCGGCATGAATGATGGGCAAGACCATGCCAAGCTCGGAAAGCACTTCCTGATAGCTGCCGATATCAGGCGTGTCCTTGATGTCCGAACGGGTGATAGCGATCACGGCACCGGTTGACTGGATGAACTCGCGGAAATTGCCCAGATACATGGCCAGATCATCAAGTGGGTCAGGGCGAGAGTTGTCTATGAGCAGAATCAGACCCAGACCGCCGCGAATCAGGATTTCCCACATATGCCGGAAGCGCTCCTGACCCGGCGTTCCGTACAGAAAAACCTTTTCGCCCCCCTCCAGAGTGAGCTCGCCGAAATCCATGGCTACCGTGGTTTTGTCCTTGACGGCGCGCAACTCGTCTGTGGAGTCCATATCGGTAGAAACCGGCGGCGTATCACTGATGGCAGCAATAGCCGTCGTCTTCCCTGCGCCCGGTGTTCCGGTAAATATGAATTTGTATTCAGACATCGCAGGCTTCCACTACAAACCCAGCTTCTGGCGAAGCTTTCCAAACAACCCGACAGAAGCAACAGGCCCCGTGCTTCGTGAGGCAGGAGCCCTGCCCGCAAGAGGAACAACGGAGGCCGAAGCAGATGGTGAAGCCGCTACAGGGGCGACATCTGCCTCCACCATGAGCAGCCCCTGCACATAAGCTGCATTGAGATAGGCCTCAATCTGCTGGATGCCCACGAGCAAATCCTGAGCCGCCGCATTTATCGTGGCTTTGCGCCGGGAAAAATAAGCAGAAATCTTGATCAGTGCCTTGGTATTCGAAGACTTGAGGAATTGCGGCCACTGCCGGATGTGGTACTGCGCCTGCAGACTGAGCCCATCAACCAGACTGGCCTGCTTGGCCGCCAAGGTGTACTCGTAAAAGAAATCTGCGGCGGAAATGGCAACATGACGACCGGGTGGAATGGCCGCCACTTCTGCGACATTGAAGTGGCCACCGCCCGCTACAACAGCCAGTGGGAAATCATGCTCCAGATAAACTTTCTGGCTCTGTATGTCGATGAAGGCGCCAGCCACACCGAAATCCAGCAAGAGGAAGCGGCCATTTTTCCGACGCAGCAGCGCGAGAATGGCATTCAGCCTCTCATCTCTCTCCACCGCGATGGGCTGCGGCTTCTGTACCGGCATGGCTCCGGCATCAAAATGCTGATCCAGCAACTCCAGCAAATGCACGACATCGCGTGAACGCAGCGGCTTGTGCAGGGAAAATTCCTGTCCACTGAGAATGGCAAGATCACGACTCATGGCCACCATGACATCGCTATCCAGATCCCCGGGAGTTGCTTTGCTGGAGCCATCATCAAAGTCCATGACGACAGCATCGAGATGGCCTGAGTCCGAATAAGTCCAGACATTTCCGGAATCAGCACGGTCACCGGCAATACTGAGGAGAGATTTGAGCAGCATGACCTGCTGCGGCTGGCTGGACACACAGCCAATAACCCTGGCGTTCTTTTTCATGCTGGCACATACACTTGCGGCAAACAGCCCTTGGTGAACTAACACGCAAAGCAAGGTGGCCGACAACATCGTGCACACCCGTCCATGGCCCCCTGTCTGATATGGGCTGCTGCCTACCTGCACAGCCATCGAGACACCACTACGGATTAGTACGCACCTTTTGTTTCTGCTCAGTAACCGTGACAGGCGGCAGATTTTGACGATAAAGGCTGTAGGCCAGTTGTCATTACGGAGCAAATTGCCGGAATGACGCCAGCCGCCATCAAATACCCGTTCTACACTTCCTTTCTTTTTTGCCCATAAAAAATCCCGCAAGAAGCGGGATTTTTTATGTCAATGCGTAGTTCTACTTACTTTATGGCCCCAGCATGTCCTCGGGCCTTACCCAGGCATCGAAGTCCGATGCGCTGACATAACCCAAGGCAAGCGCTGCCGCCTTGAGCGAACTGCTTTCCCGATAAGCCTTGATGGCGATTTCAGCCGACTTCTCATAACCAATATGTGGATTCAGTGCTGTCACCAGCATCAGGGAATGATCCAGATGATCTTCCAGTACGGCATGATTGGGTTCTATGCCTTTGGCACAGTGATCATCAAAAGCCGTACAGGCATCGCTGAGCAGGCGTATGGATTCCAGCACGTTATGCAGCATCACCGGCTTGAAGACATTGAGCTGGAAATTTCCCTGCGAGCCGGCAAAAGCAACCGCGTGATCATTGCCAAAGACCTGTACGGCCACCATGGTCAACGCCTCGCACTGCGTGGGATTGATCTTGCCCGGCATGATGGACGAGCCCGGCTCATTTTCCGGAATGGTGATTTCGCCTATGCCGGCACGTGGGCCACTGGCATACCAGCGCACATCATTGGCGATTTTCATAAGAGCACCCGCCAGCGTGCGCAGGGCCGCACTTACATTCACCATGCCGTCATGCGCGGAGAGCGCGGCAAACTTGTTTGGCGCCGACACAAAAAGATGGCCGGTGCAGTGGGAAACCTTGTCGGCAATCTTCTCCCCGAATTTCGGATGCGCATTGAGACCGGTACCTACGGCTGTACCCCCGGTAGCCAGCTCGCAAACATCCGGCAGCACGCGATGCACACCCGTCAGTCCCAGCTCCAGCTGCGCCACCCAGCCTGACATCACCTGCCCCAGTGTCACAGGGGTGGCATCCTGCAGATGCGTACGCCCCACCATCACAACAGCGGAAAATTCCTTTGATTTTTTTGCCAGCGTATCGCGCAGCCGGCTCACCGCCGGAATCAGCGCCTCCGCCAGCAGCATGGCCGTAGCGATATGCATGACAGCCGGAAAGGCATCATTGGAGGACTGGCCGTGATTCACATCGTCATTGGGGTGTATGGGCTTCTTGGAGCCCAGCTCACCACCCGCCATCTGGATGGCACGATTGGCGATGACCTCGTTCGCATTCATATTACTCTGCGTGCCGGAACCGGTCTGGAAAACCACCAAGGGAAATTCTGCATCCCACTTTCCGTCTATGACTTCCTGCGCCGCAGCCACGATCAGCTTCACTTTCTCATCCGGGAGCTCGCCGAGTTCGCCATTAGCCAGTGCCGCACATTTTTTCAGGATGCCGAAAGCACGTATGACGGGCCGCTCCCAACGGAAACGCGCCACACCTATGGGAAAGAAATGCAGCGAACGCTGCGTCTGCGCACCCCAGAGATGATCGGCGGGGACTTCCACCGTGCCGAGGGCGTCTTTTTCAATACGGACGGATTTTCCGGTGGTCATGAATGGCTCCCGAGAAGATATCGGCAAGAGCCCTCTGCATAAAAGAAAAGGGCCCCTTGGGGCCCTTGAGTACAGCACATTGCGGTCAGCGGTGCATAGCTCAGGCGGCCAGGCGCTGCTGCTCTTCGAGGAAGGCATCAATCTGCAGCAGGAACTCACGGTTGTCATGATCCCAGGGATGAAAGCCGGGGCGGAAATAATCGGCATAATTGCGCAGCTGTATACGCAGCAGGCCGATATCACCCATGGTGTAGCGGAAGAACTTCTGCCAGCCCTTCACATCGGATAGCTTGCCCTCTTCACGCAGTACCTGCAGGAAAACCGGAATCACCAACCCCCAGAATACGACCGTCGCGATAGCCAGACCCAGACAGCGCAAGGTATAGGATTTCGCCCCCTTGCCCATCACCGCATTCCAGACATCAAAGGCCACCGCCTTGTGCTCTGTTTCTTCCAGGGCATGCCAGCGCCAGATAGCGGCGTAATGCGGTTCGGCCCCTTCGGAAATGCGCGGCTCGCGCAATACGCTGTCAGCCAGCAGCGCCGTGAAATGCTCCAGCGCAATGGTGCCGCTGAGACCAAAAGACTTGGGCAGATGCTTGGTGATGCCAGAGAGGACCTTGAAGACAAAGTTCTCGAATTTCGGCGCAATGGGGGCACGCGCAAACAAGGCATTGTTGTAATCTTCGTGCTCGCGGCCATGCATGGCTTCCTGACCGATAAAGGCTGTCACGGCTTTTTTCAGCTCGGGATCGGTAATCTGGTCACGATAGGCGCGCACACTGTCTATGAAGAAGCGCTCACCCACCGGCAGCACAATCGAAAAGGTATTGAGGAAGGCCGTGAATACCGGGCCGGCCTCATAATGCCAGTCGGCAATACGTTCAGCTGGCAGGCTGAAGCGAACGTCGCGGCGTATGGGCAGGATGGCGGGAGCTGTCTTGCTTGATGCAGTCATGAATGAAACCTTGTTGAAAAGAAAAGTTGCCGCGCTCAGTCGCGGCGATACATGGTGATGACGCAGGCGCCGCCCAGACCGAGGTTGTGCTGCAACGCAACACGCGCACCTGCCACCTGACGCTTGTCGGCCGTGCCACGCAGCTGCCAGACGAGTTCTGTGCATTGCGCCAGACCGGTCGCCCCCAAGGGATGGCCTTTGGAGAGCAGACCACCCGAAGGATTGGTGACGAACTTGCCGCCATAGGTGTTGTCGCCATCCCAGATGAATTTCTCGGCACCACCTTCAGGGCAGAGACCCAAGCCCTCATAGGTGAGCAGTTCATTGGCCGTGAAGCAGTCGTGCAACTCAACTACCTGTATGTCTTCCGGACCTATGCCTGCGGCCTCATACACCTGGCGAGCCGCGGATTTGGTCATGTCATAGCCCACCATCTTGATCATGGATTTTTCTTCGAAGCTGGAAGCGAAATCCGTGGTCATGGCCTGCGCGGCGATATACACGGAGTTTTTGATACCGTGCTTTTTCGCAAACTCGTCCGAGCAAAGAATCGCGGCACCGGCACCACAAGTCGGTGGGCAGCACTGGAAGCGCGTCAACGGATCAAATACCTCTTCCGAGGCCATGATTTCTTCCAGCGACAGTACCTGACCGAAGAGGGCATAAGGATTATTGCTGGCATGCTTGCGCGCCTTTTCCGCAATCTTTCCGAAGGTTTCTTTTTTCGTGCCATGCTGCCAGCGGTATTCGCGCCCGGCGCCACCGAACATCTGTGCCGCGGGCGGTGCGCTGCTGAAGCCCTGCGCATCCAGCATTACCTGCGCATGCTGGCCCATGGGATTTTCACGGTCATTGAATTTGGAGCCGAGCGCACCCTTTTCCATTTTCTCGAAGCCCAGTGCAATCACGCACTCGGCAAGGCCACCCTCGATAGCCTGGCGCGCCAGAAACAAGGCACTCGATCCGGTAGAGCAGTTGTTGTTCACATTGACGACAGGAATACCGGTGAGGCCCAGTTCGTAAACTGCTCGCTGACCGCAGGTGGAATCGCCGTAGACATAGCCGACAAAAGCCTGCTCCACCTCGGCATAAGGAATGCCGGCATCCTTGAGAGCCAGCGTCCCGGCTTCTCTGGCCATTTCGTGATAATCGGGACTGCTGCCGGGCTTGGCGAATTTGGTCATGCCCACACCGATGACATTAACGCGACGCTTCATGATCTTGTCTCCGTAAAAGGAATGGGTTCAGGCCAGTGCAGCGAGGAAGCCGAGCTTGCGTGCGAGCAAGGCATCGCCGTCCACGCGCAGATCGCCATGCTGGTAGAGATCGCGCAGATCACGCTTACCCTGCACCAGCGCCTTGAGGTTGTCGTCCGAAATACCCAGGGTGACAGCCGCCCTCTCACTCTTGCCTGCAGTGACACGAGCCGGGCTGACCGAGAAATCTACTGTCCAGCCAGCATCCGGTTCGCGCACATTGAACTGGAAGACTTGTGACAAACCTTCTGCCGCTGCCTTGTTGGAAGCGAGCCGCTTTTCAAGCGCTGCGAAAATGGCTGGCGCAGCGGCATCACGCGTATTGACCGTTGCCACTGTGGGCTTTTCTGCAGCACCAGCACTCAAGCGTTTGGCACGAGCTTCTTCCACCAGCTTCTTGTCCATGCCGGACAGCACACCCAGCTTGTTGGAGGCCATGACAT
>JAVHYE010000051.1:14713-18353 GCA_031119295.1 Pedobacter sp.
GCTTCTTGTCCATGCCGGACAGCACACCCAGCTTGTTGGAGGCCATGACATTGCCCGTGATCTTCAGCTTGCCGCCAAAGAAAAGCTTCTGCACCTCGGCAATATCGCCACCGAACAGCGTGGCTGCATGCAAGCTGTCCATATCCAGCGTGACATCAGCTTTATCAGCCTGACCGGCACCTGCACTGCCGCTGCCATTCTTGAGGTCGATAAAGAAGGCAGATTCAGGATTGTGGAAAATGAACTGGAAGCTGGTTTTTGTCTTTTCCACCAGAGCAGGATTGGCTGCCACAAAACTGGCAATACCGCCAAACACATCCTCCAGGGTGATGGCCTCATCTGCCGCAGGCGTCGCTGACGCTGTGGCAGGCGCTGCACCGCCAGCAGACGCAATGCGCGCATCACGGGCCGCCTCTACCAGCTTCTTGTCCATGCCGGACAGCACACCCAGCTTGTTGGAGGCCATGACATTGCCGGTGATCTTCAGCTTGCCGCCAAAATAGAGCTTCTGCACTTCACCGATATCACCACCGAACAATGTGGGCACATGCTCGCTGTCCAGCTCCAGTGTGACATCGGGCTTGTCGCCCTGCCCTGCACCAGCGCTGCCCTTGCCGTTCTTGAGATCGACAAAGAAGCTGGCTTCGGGCTTGTGGAAGTTGAACTGGAAAAGCGTTTTCGTTTTCTCGGCCAGTTCGGGCTTGCCGGCAATGAACTGGTTGATGGCCGTGAAGACATCTTCCAGCGCAATATCGGTATTGCTACTGGCCGCAGCGGGCTTGCTGCCGGCAGCAGGAGCAGAGGCCTTTGCCTTTGGCGCCGGAATCTCCTTGTAGAGCTCCACCGCCGCATTCTTGATGACGACTTCATTGCGCTCTTTCACGCTGGTTTCGAACACGATGCGCGTATCCGACTCCTTCCACATCTTCGTGATCAGGGTTTCGCCGGGGAAAACATTTTTGGCGAAACGCACCTTGATACTCTTGAAGTAGCGCGGATCGTTATTGCTGAAGGCCTTGACCACATGGCGACCGCAATAGCCGAAGGTGCACATACCGTGCAGGATGGGTTTTTCATAGCCGAAAGCCTTGGCAAAGGCCGGATCAGCATGCAGAGGATTCCAGTCGCCGGAGAGACGATAAAGCAGCGTCTGGTTGGCATCGGTCTTTTCTTCAATGACAGCATCCGGCTCACGCGCCGGCGGCACATTAACGTCGGCACTGGGGCCGCGATCGCCGCCCCAGCCACCAGCGCCTTTCACAAAGGCCGTCATCTCGTTGTAGATGATCTCTTCGCCGCTTTCGTCCGTGGAAGAAATGGCAAAGGTGACCACGGCATTCGGTGCCTTGTCATAAGCATGCTTGAGCTTGAAGCTGTGCTTGAGCTTGGCCTTGGGCGGCAAGGGTCGTTTGATTTCCGTGTACTGCTCGCCATGCAACAGACGATCAAAACCGAAATTCATGCCGGGCAGCTTGAGCGTGCCCGTTTTTGCGGCTGCCAGCATGGCATTGGACTGCGGCATTACACCGTAGGTGGGCAGCACCTGGAAATTTCCGCCCAACTCGTAGACATAGCCAAGCTCGGTGCTGTCCAGCGGATCGCGCGCGGCGCCAATGCCTAATGCATAAAGCGAAACATCACGCTCGTCATAGGAAGACTCCAGCTCCAGCCGGGCTTTGGCAGCTTCATCCAGATCAATGAACTCATTGCCGCCATGACTGGGATTGCTGATGTTCTTGAGGATGGGGCCAATCGAATCCTGGGTATTGGCCGGATGCTCGGCATCCGTGAAGTCGGTAATTTTTTCCCAGCGCCTGGCCACATCATCCACGCTGAAGGCTTTGCCCAAGGGGAAGCTGGTGCCCTGCGTGCGCTCCCAACGCAACTTGCTGATATAGCCGGCACCGACTTCGAAGACGCTCTTGGTTTCTTCGCAGTCTTCGTGACAGAGCCAAGCCACCAGCGGACTCACCATTTCCGGCTTGAGATTGGCCAGCAACTCTGGCGGCATGATGGTTTCCGTCAGACGCGAAGCGGCAATCGGAGCAATCGTGTTGACGTGAATATTTTTACTGCGACCTTCTTCTGCAAGCGTATTGGAAAGCCCCAGAAGACCCAGCTTGGCAGCACTGTAATTGGCCTGACCGAAATTACCGTAAATGCCGGCAGCGGAGGTGGTCATGATGATGCGGCCATAGCCCTTCTCGCGCATGATGGGCCAAGCAGCCTGCGAAACGGATTTGGAGCCGGTGAGATGCACTTTCAGGATGAGATCCCAGTCACCGTCGGTCATTTTTGCAAAACTGACATCGCGCAGGATGCCGGCATTGTTGATGACGATGTCCACAGTGCCGAAAGCATCCAGCGCGGTTTTCACGATGGCCGCACCGTTTTCCACGGAATCGTAATTGGCGACCGCCTCGCCGCCACCGGCGCGGATTTCTTCCACCACCTTGTCGGCGGCTGAAGAGGACTTGCCATCACCATGGGCGCCACCGCCCAGATCATTCACCACCACTTTTGCGCCCAGCGAGCCAAGCAGCAGGGCATGCTGGCGACCGAGGCCATTGCCGGCACCGGTGACGATGGCCACGCGGCCGTCAAAACGAAGCTGTGTCATGTTCTTCTCCCTATCGCCGGCAGTCTTGGCGCTGCCGCTGCAGAAATGAAAAAGGGGTAGCGTTGCCGCTACCCCTTCCGTTTCAGATGGAACGCGAAATCAGTTCCTTCATGATTTCATTGGTGCCGCCGTAAATACGGTTAGCACGCGTATCGACATAAGCACGCGCAATCGGATATTCCAGCATATAGCCGTACCCGCCGTGCAGCTGCACGCCCTCGTCCACCACTTTCGACAGCAGATCAGACACCCAGTATTTGGCGGCACAAGCAGCTTCCACACTGAGCTCGCTCTTCAGCACCTGTTCCATGCAGCGGTCCACGAAGACGCGGGCCACCTGGATTTCCGAACGCATTTCCGCGAGCTTGAAACGTGTGTTCTGGTAGGCTGAGACCGGCTTGCCGAAAACCTTGCGCTGCTTGACGTAATCGGCCGTGGTGGCAAGCGCGAACTCGGCACCGGCCACGCACATGATGGCAATCATCATGCGCTCCCAGGCCAGCTCCTTCATGAGCATTATGAAACCCATGCCTTCCATGCCCAGCAGATTGGATTTCGGCACGCGTACGTTGTCGAAGAAAAGCTCGGCTGTATCCTGGCCCTTCATGCCGACCTTCTTCAGCGGACGGCCTTTGCTGAAACCCTTGCGGTCCGCCTCGATGATGAGCAGGGACACGCTCTGCGCGCCGCCATTGATGTCGCCGGTTTTCACGGCAACCACAGCGACATCACAGAGATAGCCGTTGGTGATGAAAATCTTGGAGCCGTTGACGATGTAATCGTCACCGTCAGCCACAGCGGTCGTACGTATGCTTTGCAGATCGGAGCCGGTGCCCGGCTCGGTCATGGCAATGGAGCCCACGGCTTCACCGGTAGCCATTTTCGGCAGCCATTTCTGCTTCTGCTCTTCGTTGCCGAAATTCAGGATGTAGTTGGCCACGATGTCGGAATGCAGGGAAAAGCCGGAGGCGGAATCACCCACGCGCGCCTGCTCTTCCATGAGGATCATGGAGTAGAGAC
>JAVHYE010000051.1:18453-20814 GCA_031119295.1 Pedobacter sp.
GAGGCGGAATCACCCACGCGCGCCTGCTCTTCCATGAGGATCATGGAGTAGAGACGGTCCACGCCCGAGCCGCCGTAGGCTTCCGGCATGGTGGCGCAGAGCAGGCCCAGCTCGCCGGCCTTGTTCCAGATATTGCGGTCTATGTGCTGCTGCTCTTCCCACTTCTCGTGATGCGGCGCGAGTTCGGTTTCAAAGAAACGGCGGGCGGTGGCGCGGAAGGCATCATGGTCCGCATTGAACAGGGTGCGGGGAATCATGGGGGCGACAGGGCTGGGAGCGGTAAAGCTGCTCATGGTCTCTCCGGAGGATCAGGGGTGGGATTTGCGTATTTACAATACGTACGTTCAGTATGTTTAATTGATACAGACCGACAGGCAGGCCGTCAACGGCCGGCAGCCGTCTTCATGGGCCACTTTGGCTGGCACAAGCTGACTGGCTACAATCCGCGCCCTTAGCCGGGGACGTCGCAGTAGGGGATTCAAGGCAATGAGTGAAGCGGAGAAGGCACAGCCGGCACGACGTACGCAGACCGAGCGCAGCGAGGCCATGCGCCAGCGCCTGATCGACGCCGCCCTGAAATGCCTGCAGACCGACGGCTATGCCGGCACCACGGTGAGCCGCATCATCGAAGAAGCCGAAGTCTCGCGTGGCGCCCCGCTGCACCACTTCCCGAGTAAGTCAGCACTTATTGCTGCCGCCGCCGAGCAACTCATCAAGCGCATCTACATACAGATGGGCCGCGCCGTGCAACGTCTGGAAAAGTCGGACGACCGCCTGCACGACCTCATCTATGCCAGCTGGAAAGAAGTGGTGAACCAGCCCGAGCATGTGATGCTTAACGAGCTGCTGCAGGCCAGCCAGCGCGATGCCGAACTGGCCGCCATCATCCAGAAGCTGTGGACCGCGGGCTATGTGACCCTGGGCGCAGCCGCCCACCACTATCTCGAACCCCTGAACGAAAAAGACGATGTGCACGAGCTCATGGTGCTGACGCAGTGGGTGCTGCGCGGCATGGCGCTGGACATGCACATCGTGTCCTCGCCCACGCTTTACGACCGTTATCTGCGCCTCTGGAGTCGCGTGCTGGCCGATCATTTGCGGGCACGGGATGTCAGTGCCCCGCCGCCCAAACCCGAACTCTGGAATTCGGGTGTCGCCTGATATTTTCAGAAGGGTTTTTCAAGAGTGATGAAGCGGTAGCTGCCCAATTCGCGCAGGGCCGCGGGCTGATGAATGCAGGTGCGCAGATGTGGCAGCAATTCCGGCGGCGCAAGTTGTAGTACGCGCAACAGAATTCCCAACGGATAAGTGATCACACCCAGCCAGCGTATGTAATGCGCTGTACGCGTGACGGCGTTAGTGACATCCAGACTCTCTCGCACCATGAATCCCGCTTCCTTTGCCCACTGCTCCATATCAGCAATACAAGGCAGATCAGGCACCGCAAAACCTTCGCAGAAAATCCGGTAATGCCGGCGCTGGTAATCACTCAAGTCTGCTTCGGCACAGCCCAGATAATAATCCGCAATCACCAGCCGCCCGCCCGGCTGCAATAGCCGGTACATCTCACGCAACCACTGCAATTTGTCCGGGGCATAGCAGCTGCTTTCCGAAGCAATGGCATGACTGAAACTGGCATCAGGAAATGAAGTTGCCGAAAAATCTTCACGCCGGAATTGCACGCGCTGCATGACACCGCTCAATACGGCATGTCGTTGCGCTGCCTTCATCTGCTGCGCAGAAAGTGTGATGCCGGTGACACGGCAAGCCGTAACGCGAGCAAACAGCACTGAGGTCCAGCCCGCACCACAACCGGCATCCAGCACATGGCTGCCTGCATCCACTTTTCCCAGACGCTGCAACATGGCGTGCTTGTGATTGAGCAGGGACTGACGCAAGGAGCGGGTGTGGCTATCCCAGAGGCCGTAATGCAGCCCAAGGGCGCTGTAGAAAAAACGGTAATAGGGAGTGAGGCCGTCGTAGTAGGCGGTGATGACTGCTGCTGACTGATCCCGGGCACGCATGGAGAGGCTCCTGCCGCTGCCTTGCCTGCATCAAGCTTGGATGCTTTGGCGCCACCATCAAGCCGGCTCTGTTGCATTCCGATAGGCGCAACAGCTGCTGGTGACGGCACGCGGCTCATGGCAGCTCAGCCAGGTTGTTCATGCACAAGAAACATCCCCGTCATTCGTACAAAAGGCATACAGAACTTGCATAGGACGAGCCCTCTCCCAGCACAAAACTGTCGGCTCACTCAAGGAGAGACAAGATGCCAAGGCAAGGCGGGGAATATTACGACTGGAACAGCTTGCTGGCAGACGCTGGCAAATTCTGGATAGGCCTGAGCAAATCCGATGTGCT
>JAVHYE010000052.1:0-6179 GCA_031119295.1 Pedobacter sp.
GCGGTACATCATCGGGCAGATCGCGGTCACGCCTGTCCTGCGCATCGCGGCCCCAGCGCAGATGCAATTCTTCGCACCAGCGCCGTATCAGCGGCACATCGCCTTCATCCAGCTCGAAACGCGCACGCAGGGCCGGCTCTTCCAGCAGGGCCAGCACAGCTTCCACTTCAAAACGCGAACCCGGCAGCGCCAGCAATTCATGTATGCGCGTAAGCAGCGGCTCTTCGGTTTCCAGACGGCGGTCGGCAATGGTGTAGGGAATGAAGGCAGGCTCGTGGCGCGTGGCAAACACGGCCTCCACCAGCGGCGCATAGCGCTGTATATCCGTGCACATCACCAGCACATCGTCCGGCATGAGATCCGGATGGTCCTGGAATTTTTTCAGGAGCTGGTCGTGCAGTACTTCCACTTCACGCAACGCACTGTGGCAAACCTGCACGGAAAGCGAGTCATCGTCCGCCTGCACCTCCACTTTTTCTGAAGGCGTGCGCACTTTCTGCTGCAGTAAATCGCTTTGCAGCGTGGCCAGGGCACGACCGGCTGCGCCACCTTGTGCCGGCGACACAAAAGCCAGGGACTGCAGGGGCTCATTCACACCACTGGCAGCCACGGTATTGATAAAGTCGCGGCCCTGCTGACCCAACGAAGCCAACAGCGGATGCGCACTGCCATCACCCGCATCGCCGCGTCTGAGTTGCCCCCAGTACTCTTCACTGGGATTGAGCAGGAAAAGATCAATCTCGATGTGCTCGCCCAGCGCACGCAGCAATTCCCAGAAGCGCGGCGGCAAGGTACTCACACCAAATACGGTGAGACGCGGCGGCAGATTCGCCACGCTTCCGGCCCGCAGCTGTTTTTCCAGCTCCAGCAAAAGGCCTGCACGATGATGCTGGCCACCCTTGTTAAGCTGCTGCCAGAGTGCGGCCTGCCAGGGCTCGTCCACACCGAGCCCGAGACGACGTCCGCCCTCCCAGGCCGCCAGCCAGTCCGGGCGATAAATCAGGTATTGATCGAACACATCGGCCACACGCCAGGCCAGTTCATAACGGCCGGCTGCATCCGCCGCCTGCCAGTTGGCGGCCAGCGCCGCCCCCTGCAATTCCTTGATCGTCGGCAGCGCCGCCAGCACACGCCAGGCCAGCACTTCCGGATCAAAGGCAGAGCGCTTGGGAACACCGGGAAAAACACGGGTGATCAGGCGCCAGACAAAGGACGCCGGCAGCTGGAAATCGATATTGGCCGCTATGCCCTGTTTCTTCGCCAGCGCGAGCTGCAGCCAGCGCTGCATGCCCTTGCTGGGCACCAGCAGGGTTTCAGGAATGAGGGGATCGTCGGCCGGTTGGCGCACCTCGAGATACAGGGCGAGGAGCGCGTCCAGCATATTGGACTGATAGAGATTGAGCATGGTGCGCAGTGTGCCAAAGCAGCGCCCGAAAGCCCATCGGCCGTGGCCGTTTTCAGCACAGGGACTGGCCGCGACTTAGCCCAAAGCGAGCGGAAATCCAGCGGCCGCTGTCGGCCTGACAATTCCTGCACAGGCCGCGACAAAGAGAAAAACCGCTGTAACCCATCTCCTCCAATAGATCCTCACTTCGCCTCCTAAGCTCACGCCGCCACACAGGACAAGAAGAACAGCCAGACGAGGGAAGAGGCTCATGGGTATGCACGAACTGCTGCGCCTTGTCGCAGTGACATCACTCGTGGGCGCACTCGCCGCCTGCGGCGAATCCTCCAGCAGCAATAACGCCGGCAATGGCAATGGCAATGGCGGCAATACACCCGCCAGCACGGCCAGCATGGCGGCCTACCGGGCCCCTGGCGTGACAATCTCGCCCGAGGTCGAAAGCCGCAGCGATGCCTCTTGCGAGCACAAACGCCAGCTTGCCGGCGGCCGCCACTATCAGGTGACACTCATCTCGGCCAGCAACAAGACCATCAGCTTTGAAGTGATGGAGCCCAAGCTCATCAACTGCGAAAAAGGCAATCCGCTGGTGTTGCAGGGCCACGGCTTCGGCGGCTCGCGCACGATAGATCCCGCCGGTACTTTTCTCGAACGCCTGCAGGACAACGGTTATGCGGTGGTGAGCATAGACCAGCGCGGTTTTGGCCAGAGCGGCGGCACCGTGCGCGTGATGGACCCGAATTTTGAGGGCCGCGATCTGCTGCAGATTCTCGACTGGGTGGAAAGCCATCTGGACTATCTGGCACACCGCAAACAGGATGACGACAGCTACAACCTTGTCGCCGGCTCCATAGGCGGCAGCTACGGCGGCATGTACCAGTTGCTGCTCAATAATATCGACCCAAAACATCGTCTCGATGTGCTGGCCCCCGATATCACGCCACATGATCTGCGCTACAGCCTGAACCCCAATGGCGTCATCAAGACCGGTTGGGACCTGGTGCTGGTGGCCGGCGGTGAACTGGGCTCGGCCTCAACTGGTGCGCATATTCCTCTGCTGGAAGGACTGGATCCCGTCATCAAGGAAACCCTGCTGCGCGGCGGCGTTTTCAATATTTTCCCGGATGGCTCCCTGCCCTTTTTCTACTACCACAGCTCGGCCTATTTCCTCGATGCCAAACCGGCTTCCGAACAGGCCGCACAGGAATTCCTGCTGTCGCCGCTGTCCGGTGGACTGGGCTATGACTTCCCGGCGGTAAAGCCGGCCAAGGTCGATATTCTTTTCTCGCAGGGTTTTCGCGACACGCTTTTCAACTTCAATGATGGCTGGGCGAATTTCCTCGCCTATCGCGCCCTCGGCGGCGATGTGCGTCTGATGACACATGAGTCAGGCCATATCCTGCCAGTCAGCGTGCAAACGCTGTTTGCCGCCGCCCCTGAAGGTCCGCTGCAAGACGGTGCTGCTCAACTCACTACCGCACTCGCGCAGCTGCCGGTGAATCTGCCGGAATTCCAGGCGCCGGCTGGCAGCAGCAATTGCGGTGAGCTGAATAAAGACGATGCCACGCTGGCCTTCTTCAACCAGAAACTGAATCCGCCCTCAGCGGAAAATATTCCGGCCGAGGTACAAAGCCAGCTCGATCAACTCAAAGACCATATCTGCGTTTCACTGACAGCCGCTGCCGGCAGCACAGCCGCCAAAAGCAGCATGGTGAAGCTGGAAGACTTCCAGGCTCCGGGTGAAGCCGGCGCCGCCAAACGCACCGTGGCGGATGTGAATGCAGCGCTGATTCCCACCGGCAATGGTGTATTGGGCCTGTTGTCGCCAGTGCTACCGACTTTTGTGCCCCTCAACCTGCCGACAAGTGCAGCCAATCTGCGCACCGTCGCCGGCATAGGCGAGCTGGATATTTCAGTGAATCCTTCGCTGCCCCTTAACGGCTGCACGCTGAGCGCCTTGCTCCCGGGTGAAATCCCCATACGCGGCTGTGACAGCATCATCTGGATAGGAATTGCCGCGAAAAAAGGACTGGGGGCCGTGCGCCTGCTGGATGACCAGCTCACGCCAGTGCGTGGTCTCGGTGCCCACAAGCTGGACATGACGGGCATTGCCGAACCCTTGCAGGAAGGCGAAGTGCTGGGCCTCGCCATCTACGGCTTCCATCCGCAATACCCCATCAGCATTTCGCGCGATGTGCTGGTTCCCGCCGTGAATGTCACGGGCAAGGTGGCCCTGCCACTCATGCCCTGAATTTCACAGCCCCTCAGCTGTTTTATCCGGCCGGAGTGCCCAGGCACCCGGCCGGACTGTTCAGCCCTCTCCGGATATGAAAAATTAGCGCCGTGGCATTCCAGCCATTTCGCTTCTTTGCATCGTCCAGGGAGGACTCATGCCCAGTCCCTTGCGCAGCCATAGTGTTCTGCGTTTTCGCGTTCTCCGGAATCAGCACGGAAAACTCCAGGGACAGCCCGCATGAACAGGATGCTGCGCTGGCTGCCCGGTGTACAAACCTTCAAGCAGTATGAAGCGGCCTGGTTGCCGCAAGACCTCATGGCCGGCCTCGTGCTCATCACCATGCTGGTGCCGGTGGGTATTGCCTATGCCGTGGCTTCCGGTGTGCCGGGAATTTACGGTCTTTACGCCACCATCATTCCCCTGCTCGCCTACGCCATTTTCGGTCCCAGTCGCATCCTGGTCCTGGGGCCGGATTCTTCACTCGCCCCCGTCATCCTCGCCATCGTGCTGCCACTGTCGGCCGGCAGCGCAGAGCGCGCAGTCATGGTGGCCAGTCTCATGGCCGTGGTCTCGGGGCTGTTCTGCATACTCATAGGCGCGCTGCGTCTGGGCTTCATCACCGAGCTGCTCTCCAAGCCCATACGCTATGGCTATATGAACGGCATTGCCTTCACGGTGCTGATCAGCCAGCTGCCCAAGCTTTTCGGTTTTTCGCTGGAGAGCAGCGGCCCCTTGCGCGATATCGTGCAGATCGTCAAAACCGTGCTCGCGGGCGAAGTGAACTGGACGGCCTTTGCCATAGGCACCGGCACGTTAGCCCTCATCCTCCTGCTCAAACCCTTCAAGCGTCTGCCCGGTCTTTTGATTGCCGTGGTGATCGCCACCCTTGTCGTCGGCCTTTTCAGTCTCGATCAAAGCGCAGCGGTGAAAGTACTGGGGCCGCTGCCGCAAGGCCTGCCTTCATTTGTATTCCCCTGGATCGGTCTTGATGCGCTGACACAAATCATTGTCGGCGGCTGCGCCGTAGCGCTGGTGGCTTTTGCCGATACCAGCGTGCTCTCGCGCACTTATGCGGCGAAAACAGGCCACCGCGTGGACCCGAATCAGGAAATGGTGGGTCTGGGCGCCGCCAATCTGGCCGCAGGTTTGATGCAGGGTTTTCCGGTCAGCTCTTCCTCCTCACGTACACCGGTGGCCGAAGCCGCGGGTGCCAAAACCCAGCTCACTGGCGTGGTCGGTGCGGCGGGTGTGGCACTGCTGCTCATCTTCGCGCCCAATCTGCTGCAGAACCTGCCCAATAGCGCACTCGCTGCTGTCGTGATTGCGGCTGCTATCGGCCTGTTTGAATTTGCCGATCTGCGCCGCATCTTCCGCATCCAGCAATGGGAGTTCTGGCTGTCCATGGTCTGCTTTGCCGGTGTGGCCACCCTGGGCGTGATTCCCGGCATAGGCCTTGCCATTGCACTGGCCGTAGTGGAATTCCTCTGGGATGGCTGGCGTCCGCATTACGCCGTGCTGGGCCGTGTGGAAGGCCTGCGCGGCTATCACGATATCAAGCGCTATCCCGATGCGCGCCGCGTGCCGGGCCTGTTGCTGTTCCGCTGGGATGCCCCGCTGTTTTTCGCCAATGCCGAGCTCTTCAGCCAGTGCCTGCACGAGGCCATTGCGCAATCGCCCACGCCGGTGAAACGCATCGTCGTCACCGCCGAGCCGGTGACCAGTGTGGACGTGACCTCGGCCGACATGCTGGCCGAGCTCGAGCAACAGCTGCGTGAAGCCGGCATGGAGCTGCAGTTCGCGGAAATGAAAGATCCGGTCAAGGACAAGCTGCGGCGCTTCGAGCTGCTGGAGCGCTTCGGCACCTTCCACCCCACCATAGGCGCCGCCGTGGATGCCTATCTCGCGGAGCATGCGGTGGACTGGAAGCCCTGAGCAGACGAACCGGTCGGCCACAATGCTGGCCGGCTGCTGTGTTTCATCCCTGCGTTCATTGCCCCCTCATGGCCGCTGGGGGAGAATCCGCGCCATGAAAACCGTAGCTATCCCCACGACTCCCTTTGCCGGCTCCAAGGTCCTCTCCGTCGCCCCCATGATGGACTGGACCGACCGCCATGACCGCTATTTCCTGCGCCTCTTCAATCCGCATGTGCGCCTCTATACCGAGATGGTGACCACAGGTGCACTAATACATGGCGACCGCGAGCGTTTCCTGAAATTCCACGAAATCGAACACTCGCTGGCGCTGCAGCTCGGCGGCTCCAATGCCACCGATCTTGCTGCCTGCACGAAGATGGCCGAGGACCGCGGCTATGACGAAGTGAACCTGAATGTGGGCTGCCCTTCGGATCGCGTGCAGCAGAACAAGATAGGCGCCTGCCTCATGGCCGAGCCGGAGCTGGTGGCGGAATGCATAGACGCCATGCAGGCCGCCGTAAAAATTCCGGTGACAGTGAAGCACCGTATCGGCATAGACAATCTGGATGATTACGAGCATCTGGAAACATTCGTGCGCACCGTGGCGGCCACCGGCTGCCAGACTTT
>JAVHYE010000052.1:6279-11201 GCA_031119295.1 Pedobacter sp.
GTTCCCCTCACGCAGATGACCCGGCATATACTCGGCCTCTACCAGGGCCAGGCCGGTGCACGCCGCTGGCGCCAGCACATCAGCGATCATGCCCACCGCAAAGGCGCTTCGCTGGATGTGGTGAGGCAAGCCGCCGAATTCGTACGACAAGCCCAGGCCGCATAAGCCGGGGCAACAGGACAAGAAAAAAATGAACCAGCTGCAGCAGCTCCAGAAAATCACCACCGTGGTGGCCGATACCGGCGATATCGCCAGCATCGCCCGCCTGAAGCCGGTGGATGCCACCACCAATCCTTCGCTGATTTTCAAGGCTGCCGGCCAGGCCGAATATGCCGAGCTGATCGAGCGCGCTGTTGCTGTCGCCCATAAAGAAAATTCGGCCGATGCCAAGCGTCGTGTCGTGCTCTCCGAAGTCGCCGTGAATTTCGGCCGCGAAATCCTCAAACACATTCCCGGCCTCGTCTCCACCGAAGTGGATGCCCGCCTTTCCTTCGATACCATGGCCACCGTGCTGGAAGGC
This sequence comes from Pedobacter sp., assembly GCA_031119295.1. GTDB lineage: Bacteria > Pseudomonadota > Gammaproteobacteria > Pseudomonadales > Moraxellaceae > UBA2031. The sequence goes on from JAVHYE010000052.1 coordinate 6,800, forward strand.
CGTCGCCTGATCCTGGCCTATGAAAAAGCCGGTGTGCCGCGCGAACGCATCCTCATCAAGATTGCCAGCACCTGGGAGGGCATACGCGCCGCAGAAATCCTCGAGCAGGAAGGCATACACTGCAATCTCACCCTGCTCTTCAGCTTTGCCCAGGCCCAGGCCTGCGCTGAAGCGAAAGTGACGCTGATCTCGCCCTTTGTGGGCCGCATCCTGGATTGGTATAAAAAAGCCGAAGGCCGTGATTTTACGTCTGCCGAAGATCCCGGTGTGAAATCCGTGACGCAGATTTTCCAGTACTACAAAAGCACGGGCTGCAAGACCGTGGTGATGGGCGCCAGTTTCCGTAACACCGGCGAAATTGCCGAGCTCGCCGGCTGCGACAAGCTCACCATCAGCCCGGCCCTGCTGGATGAGCTCGCGGCGAATGAAACAGCTCTGCCGCAAAAACTGGATGCCGGTAAAGTCGCCGCTGCACCGGCACTGGCCCTGCTGGATGAAAAGACTTTCCGCTGGCAGCAGAGTCAGGACGCCATGGCCACGGAAAAACTGGCCGAAGGCATACGCCTGTTTGCGGCGGATCTCGTGAAGCTGGAAAAAATCCTGCTGGAAAAACTGGGCTGAGCTTCAGCCCGGTCTTACAAACCCGCCACCAAAGCCCGTGTCAGCTCAGCTGCCGGAATTTCCCGGCAGCCCTGCACATTCTGCCCCGCCCATAGCGGCGAAAAATCCCCCGAGCCCTGCGCTTCTGCTTTTGCACGCAAGGGCGTGATGGCGGAAGTCGCCAGCGGAAATGCAGGCGCCTCGGCATTCATGGGTCCCATTTCCCGCATTACCCGATTCACGATGCCGCGTGCCGGGCGCCCGGTAAACAGATTGGTCAGCGCCGTGATATCCGCCGCCGCGCTCTTCAAAGCTGCACGATGTACCGCACTGGTCGTCGCCTCCGGGCAAAGCAAATAAGCCGTTCCCACTTGCACAGCTGAAGCTCCCAAAGCCAGCGCTGCTTTCACACCTTGCGCATCGGCAATGCCGCCCGCGGCAATCACGGGGACTTTTACAGCCGCCACCATCTGCGGTAGCAAGGCAAAGATGCCTAGCTGTGTGCTGATATCCGAAGACAGAAACAGACCACGATGCCCGCCGGCTTCTGCGCCCTGCGCAATGATGGCATCCACGCCTTGCGCCTCCAGCCAGAGTGCTTCTTCACGCGTGGTCGCACAGCCCAGGATTTTCGCGCCCCAGCCACGCACACGTGCCAACAGTGCCGGCTCCGGCAAACCGAAATGAAAACTCACCACCGGCGGCGCAAACGGCTCCACGATATCAGCAATGGCGGCACTGAACGGCGCCCGCCCCGGCCCTACCGGAATACTGTCCGCATCAATGCCGAATTCACGGTAATACGGTGTCAGCGCTTTTTTCCAGGCCGCCTCACCTGCGGCATCCGGTGCCGGTGGTGTATGACAAAAGAAATTCACATTGAAAGGTTTATGGGTGCCGGCCCGAATGGCCTGCAGCTCTGCACGCAAAACATCAGGCGTGAGCATGGCACAGGGCAAAGAGCCCAGCCCGCCGGCATTGGACACGGCAATCGCCATGGCAGCACCCTGCACACCCGCCATGGGGGCCTGTATGAGGGGAAGCTCCATACCCAGTAATGCCTGCACGCTTTTCATGAACCGCTCTCCCTGTCAAAGCCACATCATTAAAGCCCAAGGGCAAATGCAGATACAGGCCCTCTGGAAACATGCGCCCATAAAAAAGCCCCGTCATAACGGGGCTTTTCACATGAGAGCAAACGGCTTACTTGCCGCAGTCCCGCTCCAGCTCCAGTGCATCCACCAGATCGCGGAAAGTCGCCTTGTTCTTCTCGTTCAGGCTCATCAGCGTGCGATGGGCATCAATCACATGCCGCGTCAGTTCCTGCTGCGAAGGCTCGGTCAGGGGTAGCTCGTCAAAGTCCTCGGCTGACTTCGGTGCTTTTTCCAGAATGATGAACACGCGCTCGAAGCCCATGCTGGACAGGATACGGTTCACATCCGGATTGGTGGACAGGATCACCGGCTTCTTGTTGCGCTTCTCGCGCAGGAAGACCGCCGTCTTGGCAATCAGCCCCAGCGCGGTGCTGTCGATGGCAATGGTTTCCGTGAGGTCTATCAATACGGCGCAGAGTTCGGCATCGCCAAACATGCGCTCGATAAAACCTTCAAGACTGGCACACAGGGGCACCCTGACATCACCGACAAACTTGATGACATAGGTTCCGTTATGCGCGGCATAGAGTATTCGGCCTGACAACATGATCATTGGCTTCGGTTGATGACCAGCAAGGCAATATCATCCGGCACTTCCATCTCTCCATCGATCTCGAGAGCGGTGGCAAGAGCATCGGCATCGGAGTGACCAGCACCCACAATGCTCAGCAGATGAGCCTCCTTTTCCTCCATGGATCCCTGCGGCAGCACTTCCAGTACGCCGTCTGACATGGCCACCAGCGAGAACATCTGCCCGACCGGCAGAGTTACATCCTCGAAAGTGGCATCACTGAAAATTCCCACCGGCAGGCCGCGGCCTGTCAGTGCGTCCGCCACACCATCGTTGATCAGTATAGGTGGGGGGAAGTGAGCACCTATGCAATAGGTGAGTTTGTTTTCGGCCAGATCAATGGCACCGCAGAACATGGCCAGATGCTTGCCCATGCCCATGGAAATCAGTTCCTGATTGATATCGCGCATCAGGCGGGCCGGCGACAAGGTGCCGGAAGCCGCGCGCTTCTCGTAATGACGCTGTATGCGATTGGTCAGCGTCTTCAGGAATACCGTAACAAAGGCGCTGGAAGCGCCGTGGCCGGAAACATCCGCCAGATAAAAACCGATGCGGTCCGGCCCCAGGCGGAAATAATCAACAAAGTCACCGGAGAGATAAAGCGAGGGAATGATGCGGTGACTGAAGTGGCAGGTCTCGTTAAAAACATGCGGGGTCGGCGGCAGCATGCGGCGCTGCACGCGGCGGCCGGCCTCCTGGTCTTCTTCCAGCAGGTCCAGACTACGCTCCAGCTCGGCATTGGTGAGCTCGAGCTGTTCGCGTATCTGCTTGTTCTGTTTCAGCAGCTGGCCGCGCTCCAGTGCCCGGCGCACGGAGTGCTCCAGCACTTCCAGTTCAATGAGGGGCTTGAAGAGATAATCAACCGCGCCGTTACGCAAAGCCGTCACAACATCATTCATGCTGCCCTGGCCAGAGACCACGATGACCGGCGTTTCAGAGGATTCGGCATTGATGGCTTTCAGCACATCCAGGCCATCGAACAGCGGCATGCGCAGATCACAGATCACAAGGTCGGGGCGTTTGTTGCGGAACAGGGCCAGGCCTTCGTCGCCGCTGCGGGCGGTGTCGACCTGGAAGCCGCTGTCGCTTAAATAAACCGCCAGACTTTCGCGCACAACCGGTTCGTCATCGATAACCAGAATGTGGCCTTGGGAGGGTTGTGACATACGGCTAGGAGGGCCTTGCTGCAAGGTGGCGGCAACACTACTCCTCCCCATATCCACACGCAAGACAGGGAATGGTCATGCCGGACCGGGGGATGCAGCCCGCGGGCGCACTATAGGGCCGGGGTGTCAGCCTGCGCAGACTCCGCGGTCACTACCGTCTCGACCGAGGGCTCCAGACTGCCCTGATCCGGGGCCTTCACGGGAGGCTCGGTCTCCTGTGGTGCCGCCTCAGGAGCTGCTTCTTCAGGCTCAGGCTCGGCTTCACCGGCTGGGTCATCCATCGGGTCATCGAGGAAGGGGTCGTCGCTGACCTGGCCATCCTTCACAGCGTATTCGCGGCGCTGCAGATAAAGGTCGCGGATAAAGAGATAGCGGTCGCCCTGGATGATGTCTTCCAGATCCAGCAGGCTGGCACGGCTGTTCACCACATCCACACCGAACAGTATCCAGTCCACATCACGGTTGATCAGGCGGCGGCGCGGATTGGCCACGGCATCCACGCCCACACCCACGCCATCACGCAAGGAGCTGGGCCCCATGAAGGGCAGCATGAGATAAGGGCCGGAAGGCACACCCCAGACCCCCAGGGTCTGGCCGAAGTCTTCGTCATGCACCGGCAGGTTGATACGGGCCGCCACATCCACCACACCCACCACGCCCACCGTGGAATTCACCACGAAGCGCAGGGTATCGCCACCCGCCTGCTTGACCTTGCCTTGCAGCAGATCATTCATCACCACCAGGGGCGAGCGCAGATTGATGAAGAAATTGGTGACCCCGGTACGCACCAGCTCAGGCGTGACCGCGCGATAGCCCTTGGCCACCGGCTTCAGCACATAGCGGTCGGCCACATCATTGAAGCGGTAGACGCCGCGATTGAATTTTTCCCAGGGATCGGGGTTCTTGCCGGG
>JAVHYE010000052.1:11301-17523 GCA_031119295.1 Pedobacter sp.
AGGAACATGATGAAAAAAAGCAGGGGCAGCTTGAAGTTGCCGTAGCCATCGTCGCTCACGGCATAGCCCATCCAGAAATCGGAAAACGAGTGCCACTCCATGGGAAAGTGCACCGCATAAGCAGCGACAAAAGTCAGTACCAGCAAAGACGCCGCCACATAGCGCGTGCCCAGCCCCAACACCAAGAGTACTGCCCCGAGCAACTCCACCCAGGTGGCGATGAACCAGGAGAGATCAACGGGCAGCACATTGAAGGGAAAAGGAAATTGCTGCTGGATATCGCCAAACCAGTTCTCGCCGCGATATTTCTCCAGCCCCGACTGCAGATACTCAAAAGCCAGTATCAGGCGCAGCAGCAAGCCCGGCAGGAAGCTGCCCATCCAGGTAAAAAGACCACGAAAACGTTCATCCCAGCGCTGCAGGGAATACATGAATGGGGACATACCGGTTTTTCCTTGCGAAGAAAAAGCGAAGTAGAAAAAGCAGGAGCGGCTACTCAGTCGCCGGCCACACGCACACCGCGCAGCACATCCGCCTGCCGCAGCTCCTGCAGCAAAGCAGCGCCGGACTGTACCAGGGCATCACGATCAGCAGCCGACGTCAGCCCGGCTTCGGCAGCCAGCGTCTGCAAGAGAGCAAGGCCGCTACTTTGCGGCTGTGCCTGCATCAGCTCCACCAGTCTTGCCGACAGGGCATGCACAGCCAGCACACGCACATCCTCGTCGCCATCGCGATAGACCAGCAGACAGACCGGTTGTGCCGACGCTTCTGCCGCCGGTGGATTGTCCGCACCAAGCTCATGCACGGGCCAGCGATACACCAGCGGCCAGACAGCGTGGCGCAGGCAGGGAATACCGTTCAGCAAATCACCGTCGGGCAGGCAGTCTTCTGCATCTGCCGCGGTCTCGGCGCAATCCGCAGCCAGCTCCACCCACTCGTAATGCAGAAGTTCCTGTGCCCAGGGCCGTGCGGCCAGCCAGTCCTGGCGCTGCGCCCCCATCCACTCGCGGAACTCCAGGGAGATATCGCGGAAATACGGGCTTTGCGCCCGGTGCTCCGCCACAAAGTCCTGCAGCAGCGCCTCCCACTCCTCTGCCGGCAACAGGCTTTTCAGCACGGGATAAGCCGTCTCGACAAAGTCGCGGATATTGTTGTGTATAAGCTCGCGGTAAATTTCCAGACGACGCATTTCCACCGCTGGCGCCGGCATTTTTCCCGGCGCACGCAGCCAGTCCGTCATGATTTTCTGTACAGACTGGAAATCAGCCGGCATGGCGGACTTCCTTTACATATTGCTGTTGATGGCGGCGTATCTGCGCCATTTCCATCAACAGCTCCGGCAAGGGCGGAATATTGAAATCACGCTCCAGCAAGGTAGGCAGCACACCGCAACGCGCATAAGCACGATCCAGCAGCGACCAGACCTCGGGAATCACATCAGCGCCGTGGGTGTCCACACGCAGATCCGGTGCTTCCTCGTAATGGCCGGCGATATGCACATAGGCAATGCGCTGTACCGGCAAGGCATCCAGAAAGGCATTGGCGTCATAGCCATGGTTGATGCTGTTCACATAGATATTGTTCACGTCCAGCAGCATCTCGCAGTCGGCTTTTTCCAGCACGGCCTGCAGGAAATCCAGCTCACTCATTTCAGCGCCGGGCGCGGCGTAATAAGACACATTTTCCAGGGCAATGCGCCGACCCAGAACCTCCTGCACCTGCTGCACACGTTGCACCACATGGGCCACAGCCGCTTCGGTAAAAGGAATGGGCAGGAGATCGTAAAGCTGGCCTTCATCGCCGCAGTAACTCAGATGTTCGGAATAAATCCGCACCTGGTGCTGATCGAGGAAAACGCGCAAGTCCTTGAGGAATTGCTGATTCAGCGGCGCCGGTCCGCCTATAGAGAGGGAAAGGCCATGACAGACAAAAGCATGGCGCTCGGTGAACTGGCGCAGCTGGCGCGCATAACGCCCGCCCATGCCCATCCAGTTTTCCGGAGCCACTTCGAAGAAATCGGGAAAATCGGAAAAAGACCCCGTCGCCAGCTCGGTGAGAAAGCTGCGACGCAGGCCGAGACCGGCGCCATGCACCGGAAATTTCTGAACTGCCGCGTTCATGGCGCCGTTTTACTCCTCTCGCTTATTGCACGCCGGCTTTCACGGCAGCGGCATCCTTGGCAGCAGAAGCACCGGCCTTGGCATCTGCTTTCACGGCATTACCCTTGAGCTGGGCATTGGCCTTGGTTTCCATGCCATGGGCATTGGCATCCTGTTTGAGCTGAGCGCCATCCGCCTTGAGCTTGTCCTTGCCGCATTTGCCTTCGCCGCATTTACCTTCTTTGACACCGGCTTTCATCTTGTCCTTGCCACACTTGCCTTCTTTCGCGGCAGCATTGGCTTTGTCCTTTCCGCACTTTCCTTCCTTGCCGCATTTACCTTCTTTGCTGGCGCTAGCCGCGGCTTTCACATCAGCCACCGGCTTGGCAGCGGCAGCAGGATCAGCGGCATGGGCCAGGCTGCCCACCGTCAGGGCAAGAGCAGCAGCAATCGGGGTCAGTGTCTTGAGCGCAGACATGGTGTTTCTCCTTGTGTGAGGCACTTGTGTGTGGAGCAGTTTTATCGTGACTGCTTTCGGCATCCGCTGCCGGCAAGGCCCTTGCGGGCACTCATGGATGGCGGAAAACCGCGGAAAGGTATGGACCAGCAAGCCGGGAAACGCAATCCGGCTTGCCGGTATTCAGACGCTTTTACTTCTTGGCGCCGCAGCTGCCTTCGGTCTTGGCCTTGTCAGCACCACACTTGCCTTCGGCAGCCGCCTTCTTTTTGTCGGCGCCACACTTGCCTTCACCGCACTTACCTTCCTTCTTGGCCTTGTCAGCGCCACATTTCGCTTCTTTCTTGGCGGCGCCACAGCTGGCTTCCTTCTTGCCGCCGCAGCTGCCTTCCTTGCTGGCGTCTGCCACGACGATGCCGGCCGCCGGCTTGAGCGCGAAGGGATTTTCCGCGGCATGAGCGGCACCCGCCACCGAGATGGCAAGAACGGCGGCAATGGGAGTGAGTGTGCTGAGCTTGGACATGGTGAAACTCCTTGTAGGGGATGTCGCTTGAGAGAAATCTTAACTGCATGATTGCCGGCTTTAGCCGCCAGCATGTGATGTCAGAAGCCGTCCTCCGTTACAAGCCCCAAGCAGAAATTTCAGACCCGGATGCAGAAAACTGCGACTGACTTCCCCAATACGAAAAGGCCGCATCACTGGATGCGGCCTTTATGTAATTCATTAGTAACAAACAGGCTTTAACGCTTTCTGACCACCACACTGCCTATGGAGTAACCAGCACCGAAGGAGCAGATCACGCCGGTTTCACCGGCCTTGAGATCAGCACGATGCAGATGGAAGGCAATGATGGAGCCGGCGGAACTGGTATTGGCGTACTGATCCAGAATGACCGGCGCCTCTTCACGGCTGAACTCGCGTCCCAGAACGCGCTTGGCAATCAGTTCGTTCATGCTGAGATTGGCCTGGTGCAGCCACATACGCTTCAGGCGCTCCACCGGAATATCCAGCTCGGTGATATGCGTGGTGATCTGCTCGGCCACCATGGGGCAGACTTCCTTGAAGACCTTGCGACCTTCCTGCATGAAAGTCTTGTCGCGCGCACCCACACCGTTTTCATCGCAGCGATTCAGGAAGCCGAAGTTGTTGCGGATATTATTGGAGAACACGGTCTGCAATTTGGTGCCGACAATATCCCAAGCATCATTGCTGGTGCAGGTATCCACCGCTTCCACGACGACTGCCGTGCAGACGTCACCGAAAATGAAATGACAGTCGCGATCGCGCCATTCCAGATGGCCCGAGGTGATTTCCGAATTCACCATGAGCACGCAACGCGCAGAACCGGTACGCACGGCATCGGCAGCTGCCTGCAGACCGAAAGTGGCAGAAGAACAGGCCACGTTCATGTCATAAGCCCAGCCCTTGATGCCCATGGCGGCCTGGATTTCCACCGCCACGGCCGGGTAAGCACGCTGCATATTCGAGCAGGCCAGGATCACGGCATCTACATCAGCGGCCGTTTTGTTGGCCATCTTGAGTGCCTGCTCGATAGCCGGCAGGGCAATTTCTGCCTGTATGGAAATCTGGTCGTTGCTGCGCTCGGGAATATAGGGATACATGCGATCCGGATCGAGGACACCGGACTTGTTCACCACATGGCGCGATTTGATGCCGGAGGCCTTTTCGATGAATTCCGCGCTGGAATCAGACAGTGCCGTCAACTCACCACTCGCAATGGCAGCGGCATTCTTTTCGTTGTAGCGGCGGACATATTCATTGAAAGCCACCACCAGCTCGTCATTGCTGATGCTTTCCTTGGGGGTGAAAAGTCCGGTGCCGCTGATAACGATCTGCTTCATGAAATCTTACCTGTGCCTTTTAGGCCTGTGTGTTTGCAAGGTGGCGTGCACCGCCGCAAATTCATTTCGGAATTTCCGCCCACAGCTTGTCGAGTCGTGTGACGGAAACGGGAACCGCAGTCTTCACCGTCTGTGCAAACAGGGAAACGCGGTACTCCTCCAGCAGCCAGCGGTATTCTTCGAGCAATGGCGTTTCGACATCACGAAGCGCCAGTTGTTCCTTCCGCTTTTCATATTCCTGAAAACGTCGCGTCATTTCTGCCGACGCCGCTTCATCTTTCACCAGATTATTGCCCAGCTTCTCAAGACGCAGCTGCAGGGCCTTGAGATAACGCGGGTAGTGCTGCCAGTGCTGAAAAGGCACGGCGGCCAGAAAATCCGGCATGCGCAGTGCATCCAGCTGCGCACGCACATCACTGACCGAACGGGCAAAAGCGATTTGCGTAAAACTGCGCAAACGCACCTGCACCTCGGCGAGAGCAGCATAGGTCTGCATCACCACCGCAGCCAGGCGCTCGGCCTCGGTCAGCAACACGGCACGGCCCTGCTGCTGGCGCTCTGTAAAAGACCGGCGAGTGTAAACCAGCGTTTGCTGGCCGAGAAAGACATGGTCGGACACGGCGTCGGCAAACATGTCTTCCAGATGGCGGCGGTTACCATAAGGCGAGAACTGCATGGTCACGACCTTGTTGTCACCGATGCGTCTACGTAACTGCCTGAATTCTTGGGCATAAGAGAGCTGGAACAAAAGACGCAGGCCTCGCCGGTGCGCCGTTTCCGCTTCCTGTTTCGTGGCAAAAAGACGCAGATCCACCACCTCACCGGATTCCGCCGGCGTGAGCGCCGGGTAGGCCCGGCTCTGCATGCCCTTCACGGAAAGGGACAGGGACTCCGGAATCTCCTCCCCGGGAAAATCGGCCAGGCCCTTCTGCTCCAGGCTGCCAGCCACCGCCGTATTCACGCTGCGCCCGCCCTGCTCGCGCAACTGACGTTTCAGTAATGTGAAGTCACGGCCTTCAGCCAGGGTTTGCGGTCCGCTCTTTTCCTTTTGACCTTCCTGCCTCTGGCCCAGCACGCGGATATTGCATCGGCAATGCGATTCCAGCTGCGCTTCCTGCCAGTCTTCCGCTGTTACCGTCACGCCGCGACGGCGTAGCTGCTGTGAAAGCGATTGCAACAAATCGCCTTTGCCGAATTCCAGTTCAGCAACAAGAGCCATCGCGGTATCCGGTACTGGCACCAGCTGACGACGAATCGGCTTGGGCAGGTTTTTCAGCAGGGCCTCCACTTTCTGTTGCAGCAGACCCGGCACCAGCCATTGCAGACGCGCTTCGTCCACTTCATCCAGCAGGCCCACGGGCAAGAGCAGGGTCACACCATCGGCGACGTGACCCGGCTCGAATTTGTATTCCAGCGCAAAGCGCGTAGCGCCCATATCCAGATGATCGGGAAAATCCTCGTCATCGGCTTCGGCATCGTCGCGAGCCAGCAGATATTCACGGGTGAGAAAGAGATGCTGCGGACTGTCTTTTTCCACGCTGCGTCGCCAGCTGTCGAAAGCAGCGAGACTGGCAATATCAGCGGGAATACGTTCATCGTAAAAAGCGTAAAGCGATTCTTCATCAATCAGGATGTCGCGGCGGCGCGCCTTGTCTTCCAGTACACGCACTTCCTCGATCATGTCCTGGTTATGACGGAAGAAAGGTGCTTTGAGATCTATATCCGCTTCGACCAGCGCAGAACGTATGAAGATTTCACGCGACTCTTCGCGATTGATGGCCTCATAGCCCACTTTCTTTTTCG
>JAVHYE010000052.1:17623-20739 GCA_031119295.1 Pedobacter sp.
AAGATTTCACGCGACTCTTCGCGATTGATGGCCTCATAGCCCACTTTCTTTTTCGGGATCAGCACCAGGCCATACAGCGAAACCTGTTCATAGGCCACGACACGGCCCTGACGCTTTTCCCAATGCGGCTCGAACCAGCTGCGCTTCAGCAAATCGCCGGCCAAAGCTTCAGCCCATTCCGGTTCGATTTTCGCCACCGTGCGCGCATACACGCGCTGGGTTTCCACCAGCTCCGCCGCCATGATCCAGGGCGGGCCTTTCTTGGCCAGGGCCGAGCCCGGAAAGATGAAGGCCTTCTGGCTGCGCGTGGCCAGGTATTCACGGTCTTCCGATTTCTGGGCAATGCGGGAAAGCAGGCCCGACAAGAGGGACTGGTGCACCGCCTCGTAGGATGCCGGCTCCTTGTTTTCGCTCCAGCCGGCATCACGGGCCAGCAGCAGCAACTGCCGGTGGGTTTCCCGCCATTCACGCAAACGCAGATAGGAGAGGAAATGCCGGCGTGCAAAATCGCGACGCTGGCTTTCCGTGAGATCGCCACGCTGGGCTTCCAGCACATCCCAGAGTTTCACATACCAGAGGAAATCCGAATCCGGATGCCGGAACTGGGCATGGCGTTCATCCGCTGCCTGTTGTTTATCGTGCGGGCGGTCGCGTGGATCTTGTCCGCCCAGCGCCGCGGCGATGATGAGCACTTCGCGCAGGGATTTTGATTTGCTGGACTCCAGCAGCATGCGGGCAATACGCGGGTCTACCGGGAATTTCGCCAGTTGCTTGCCGACTGAGGTCACCTTGCGCTCGGCAGAAACCGCCCCCAGCTCTTCCAGCAGACGGAAACCGTCATTCACATAGCGCGAATCCGGCGCATCCAGAAAAGGGAAGTCTTCGATTTCGCCCAGGCCCAGTGCCTGCATCTGCAAAATGACAGCCGCAAGATTGGTACGCTGGATTTCCGGCACGGTGAATTCGGCGCGCGAGACAAAATCCGCCTCCGAATAAAGACGTATGCAAAGCCCCGGCGCGATACGGCCACAACGGCCCTTGCGCTGATTGGCTGCCGCCTGTGAGACGGCCTCAATCGGCAGGCGCTGCACCTTGCTGCGGAAGGAATAACGGCTGATACGGGCAAAGCCCGGATCAATCACATAATGGATGTTGGGCACCGTGAGCGAGGTTTCCGCCACATTGGTGGCAATGACGATGCGTCTGCCTTTTCCGCTCTGGAAAACCTTCTGCTGCTCGCTCAAAGACAGACGCGCATACAGGGGCAGAATTTCCGTATGCGGCGGGCCGTATTTGCGCAAGGTATCGGCAATCTCGCGTATCTCGCGCTCATGGCTGGAGAACACAAGAATGTCACCGCGGCCCTGTTTGCCAGCGGCTTTCTCATGCGCCAGACACTCATCCACCGCCGCGAGTACAGCACGGGGAATGGCTTCTTCTATTTCATCAAAGCCTTCATCTTCATCCGAGCCCACGGCATCTTCGCTGATGGGCCGGTACAGCACTTCCACCGGATAGGTACGGCCTTCGACCAGCAGCACGGGCGCATCGGCAAAATGCTTGCTGAAACGTTCCACGTCTATGGTCGCGGAAGTAATGATGAGTTTGAGATCAGGCCGCTTGCTGAGCAGCTGCTTGAGCACGCCCAGCAGGAAATCGATATTCAGCGAACGCTCATGGGCTTCATCGATGATGAGGGTGTCATAGGCCGAGAGGAATCTGTCCTGTGCCAGCTCCGCCAGCAGCACACCATCGGTCATGAGCTTCACAAAGCCCTCGGGCGAGAACTCGTCCGTGAAGCGCACCTTGTAGCCCACCAGATCGCCCAGCGGCGTATTCATCTCCTCGGCAATACGCGCTGCTACCGAACGCGCCGCGATACGTCGCGGCTGGGTATGGCCGATATAACCCTGCACACCGCGCCCCGCCGCCAGCGCCAGCTTGGGCAGCTGCGTGGTCTTGCCGGAACCGGTTTCACCGGCCAGCACCACCACCTGGTTTTCCTGTATGGCCTTGATGATGTCGTCCGCCCGTGCCGACACCGGCAAATCGGGATACGTCAGCGCCGGCAGACGCGCCTGCCGTGAGGCGACTTTTTCCAGGGACTGCGCCAGCGCTGTTTCCAGCTCAGCCTGCTTGGCGGCTTTCTGGGCGGGGTCTTTCAGACGATCGAGATCGTGCAGACGGCGACGCAGACGATGCTGGTCACGGGTCAAGCAGCGGGAAATGGTGTCGCGGAGCGAACGGGGGGATTGGGGGTTGGGCATGGGAGCGGATTATGCCGGAAAGCTCCCAACATGCCGAGAAAACTCATGCATAGCTTTTTAGTTAATAAGAGGTTCAACTTCATAAGCCATCACTCATTAAACTCATTCCAAATCCTTATGTTCTGCTCTGGCAGCATGCCAGCCTCAAGATGTTTAAGCACACTATATTTTCTGACCAAGGGAGCCATCTTTGCATTACCATAATCGCTGAGGCAGTTATAAAAAAGCAGTAAGAGCTCATACCTCGACAGCTGAGCCCTAACAAGATTTGTATAAACAGCCTTATCCTCAATGAAATCAGCACGATCAACCAACTTAAGAACGTTATACAACGTCCTGTAATATTGCCCAAGCTCGTCGCCATATTTTTCATAGAACTTTTTATACTCATCAATAATACCATCGCGACTCTTACACGACTCTCTAAAAATTTTTTCCCTATCATAAGATTTATTCGGAACCCATTCGCAAAGATACCAATTAATGAGGCCCTCATATAAGCTCTTAATTGCATCTCTTCCATTAGAACGAGATCCCTGAAATGACCCATAAAAGACATCATTTCTACACGACTCAAGCAACTCAAGCATTTTGAAAAAAGTATTCTCAAACCTCTGAATTCTTAATGTCTCATTTTGAGACTTCATTTCTTCTTTCTGCCCCTTAATTTCCTCTCTAGTAAAATTTAACTCTTGTCGCTGCAATGCAAGCTCATCACGCTGCATCACAATAGTGATAATGAGACCAGCAAATGCCAAACCCGAAAACAATGACGTAAGAACGCCAAAGCTATCCCCAAAAACACCTGATGCACTGACTGAAAAACTGCTAACAGGCCATGTCAAGCAG
>JAVHYE010000053.1 GCA_031119295.1 Pedobacter sp.
TGGCTGCAAGATTCATGGTGACCGAGCCTATGGCCGGATGGCCTGCCGGCACCTCCGGCATGAGACGGCGAAACAAGGGCGTCAGCCCCCAGGCCATTTTTTCAATCAGACCGGCTTTCTCGGCAATCTGGAACAGGCCCAACCAAAGACAGAGCAGACCGATAAGACCCAGGGCCACATCCACCGCGCTGCGCGCCGATTTGAAGCAAGCCTCCACCACGGCGGCAAAGATTTCCGGCTGACCGCCCAGCGTGGCCTGCAACAGGCAGGCGCAAAAGGCGAGCAGAAAAAATCCCAGCCAGATACGGTTCAGCATGCACGTGTTCCCGAGGTCTTCATTCCCTGTCGGCTCATACCGCGCCTGGAGCGGATTGAAGCCGCGCGCATGATGGCATGAAACCGGCAGCTTTGGTCAGCAGCAAGAGGCACATTGCTGGCGGGGACAGACAAGCCCGCCTAGGCTGAAAAAAACATAAGGAAGACCAGCATGAGTGCTCACAGGCCTTTTCGGGTTGGCATCAACGGTTTCGGGCGTATCGGCCGACTGCTGGCCCGTCATCTTTGCTCAGGGGATTACCGGGGCGGCAATACACGCGGTGCGCCTGCAGTCGTCGTCAGCCATATCAATGATCCCGCCCCCACTGCCGCCGAGGCGGCACATTTATTGGCCTTTGACAGCGTGCACGGGCGCTGGCCTTGTGAAGCCGAAGCGGAAAGCGAAAGCTTGGTGCTACTCAATGGCCAGAAGGTGGGCTTCAGCCGTGAGCGTGAAACCGCCAAGGTCGGCTGGGCCGGCAAAGCCGATCTTGTTATCGACTGCACAGGCCGGCTGAAGAAAGAAGCCGATGTGCAGGCCTTTCTGGCGGGCGGCGTACCGCGGGTGCTGGTCTCACAGCCAGTGGAAGGCATTCCCAATATCGTCCCCGGCGTAAACGAGCACAGTGTGGAACTGAGTCTGGCGCGAGCCATCTGCGCTGCTTCCTGCACCACCAACTGTCTGGCACCGGTAACCAAGGTGCTGCATGAGGTCTTCACCGTAACCGGCGGCCTCATCACCACCGTGCACGGCCTGACCAATGACCAGGCCCTGCTGGACCAGGCCCATGAGGACTGGCGGCGTGGGCGCCAGGCCGGCAGCTCCCTGATTCCCACCACCTCGGGCTTTGCCAAGGCCATAGGCCGGGTACTGCCCGAGCTGGCCGGCAAGCTGGAGGGCTTTGCCATACGCGCGCCCATCACAAATGCCTCCCTGATAGATGCCTGCTTCCTGGTCCAGCGCAGTACCAGTGCTGGCGGGGTCAACGCCGCCTTCGAGGCCGCCGCCTCCGATGCCCTGCGCAATATCCTGGCCATAGAGCACCGCCCCCTGGTGTCAGCCGACTTCCGGGGCGACCGGCATTCGGCCACCGTGGATGCCTCCCTGACCCAGGTTATGGGGGGCAATCTGGTCAAAGTAGTCGCCTGGTATGACAACGAAACCGCCTACAGCCATCGCCTGGCCGAGCTCACCCACAGACTGGCTGGTCTCTGATCAAGCTCAGGTGGTTTCTAGAAAAACTCTGTCCACATTTTCTGTGGATAACTTTGTGTACAGGATGGACTGACTGGCCTGAAAAGCCCGCAGGTACTGCGCTCGCAACAATTTGGCTATTTTTTCGTCATAGCAATAAATATCAATAAAATCATTGGGTTAATTTTTATACAAGGCTTGCCACCGAGAAATTTGACGTTTCCTTGTCAATACCCGGGAGAAAAATTACAGCTGTAGGACAACGTGTATAACCTGCTCCGTGGAACACACTTAGCGCTGATCGCTGCCAAAACTTAAAGTAACTTCTCAAGAGTTGCGGCGCGAGCCGCATGACATGGTTTCAGCCCTGGTCAGTCCGGCCAAACCTCTCCCCTGCCCTGCTCAAAATGACACCAAGCCGCCACACCAGCTGATGATGTTCCACAGGCTTTCAGGCGCAATTTCCGCCAT
Organism: Pedobacter sp.; assembly: GCA_031119295.1. Taxonomy (GTDB): domain Bacteria; phylum Pseudomonadota; class Gammaproteobacteria; order Pseudomonadales; family Moraxellaceae; genus UBA2031. Next base: position 1,982 of record JAVHYE010000053.1, read on the forward strand.
CCAAGGCATTGCAAAAAATTAGAGCTTATACTCTAATCCGTGAAGCCAGATGATGGCCTGACCCATCCCCGGAGCCAAAACAATGCAAACATCCGCCGCCGCACCGACACTGCCTTCCGCAAAAGGTCCCTTCTTCATCGGCTACCTGCTCGACTTCATGCGCGACCCGCTGGCCTTTACACAAAAGTTGGAAAAGGAATACGGCACGCTGATCGAAACCCGCATCATGGGACAGAATTTCATTGTCATGCTGGGCCCGGAAGCCAATCAGTTCGTGCTGCAGGATCGTGAAGGAAATTTCTCCAGCTTCGGCGGCTGGGATCCGTATATCGGCAAGGTTTTTCCGGGCGCCATCATGTCCATGGATGATCCTGCGCACCGCTTCCAGCGTCGCATCATGCAGCAGGCGTTCAAGAAGCCAGCGCTCACGGCTTATATCAGCACCATGAATCCGAAAATTGCGAGTGGCATTGAAAAATGGAAAGCCCAGGGCCGCTTCCAGGTTTTCCCCGGCATCAAGCAACTCACTCTGGATCTGGCCACCGGCGTGTTCATGGGCGAATCGCTGGGCCCCGAGGCTGACAAGGTCAACAAGGCTTTCATTGATACCGTTGAAGCCTCACTGGCGTATATCCGCTACCCCATTCCTCCTTTCAATATGTGGAAAGGCGTGAAGGGTCGCGAATTCCTGCTCAGCTATTTCAAGAAGCTGCTGCCGGCCAAAAAAGCCACGGAAACCCCGGACTTTTTCAGCCAGTTCTGCCATGCCACGGATGAAGACGGTGCCCGCTTCAGTGACAAGGAAATCATCGATCACATGATCTTCCTCATGATGGCCGCACACGACACCACCACCTCCACACTGACCACCATTTTCTACACCCTGGCCAAACATCCGGAATGGCAGCAGCGCCTGCGCGCCTCCAGTCTGGCTCTCGGCAAGACCCAGCTGGATTACGACGATCTGGAAAAACTGGAAGAGCTGGACTGGGTAATGAAAGAAGCCTTGCGCCTCTATCCTGCGCTCACCTCGATGCCGCGCATGGTGGCCAAGGATTGCGTATTCAATGGTCATGCTCTGCGTAAGGGCACCATCATCGGCGTCTATCCCATACATACGCATCACATGCCCGAGTACTGGAGCAATCCGGACAATTTCGATCCGGAGCGCTTCTCACCGGCTCGCGTCGAGAACAAGAAGCATATGTTCCAGTGGGTGCCTTTCGGTGGCGGCGCCCATATGTGCCTGGGCCAGCACTTCGCCAATCTGCAGGTGAAATCCATCATGCATCAGGTGCTGCTGAAGTATCGCTGGGATATCGCGCCTGACTATGTGATGCCCTACCAGATGGTGCCGATTGCGCGTCCGAAAGACGGCCTGCCGGTGCGCCTGCATCGCCTCTGATCAGCGAACGGATTTAGTGGCGGGGGTAAAGGCCGGCAGCTTGCGGCAGGAGTGTTTCCTGCCGCATCTCGCACTGCACCCCCTGCCGCTGCAGGACGCGACAGTACTTTTCCGCCTGCTCCAGACTGAGCATGCCGCGCACCACACAGGGAGCTGCCTGGAAACGGATCAGGGCTTCTTCGGGCGAGATACTGAACAGACTGGCAAAAGCGCTGACCGCCCGCCATTGGGGCACCGGCTCCAGAACATGGCCGGTGATGATGACTTGATAGAGTGCGTCGTCCATGAAGGCTTCTTGCATCAGAAGAGCGCTCATTCTAGGAAGCTCCGCCGGCACTGCCTATTCGTAATGCCCGCAATACAAAAGCCGGAAAAGACGACTACCCCTCCTCAGGCATATGGCCAGTTCCGTCGGCCCCAACTTTCACAACAAACCTTAGAATACATCCCCAAGATATTGTTTTTAATTGACTTATAGATATCATCCGCTACAGGGGAGCATTCTGCCTTGATTGCCCCTTGCCGCCTTTATCGGCAGAATCCGGCCATTACCAGACACTGCACTCCATGATGCCTTTCCGTCTCCTTGCCTACAGCCTGATCGTGCTGGCCAGCCTGCCTACTGCGGCACTGGCAGGCAATGTCTACAAATTCCGGGATGCGAACGGGAATGTGCTGTTCACGAATGTGGTGAACGAGCGCAACAAGCCCCGTGGCGAAGGTTTCAAGGAATACAGCACGCTGGAAAAGGTGACTTGGTACAAGGACACCAACGTCCACAAATATGGCAACTGGGGCGCCAATGAATACGCCGTACGCCCCAGCTTCAGCAAGAACCGCAACGCCTTTGACGACATCATCAAATCTGCTGCCCTTGCCCAGAATGTGGATCATGGCCTGGTCAAAGCCATCATCCATACCGAATCAGGCTTCAATCCCCGCGCCCTGTCCAAGCCAGGCGCGCAAGGGTTGATGCAGCTCATGCCGGCCACTGCCGGCATGTACAGCGTGCGAGATGCCTTTGATCCGCGCGAAAACATCCAGGCCGGCACCAAGCACATCAAGTACCTGATCAACCGCTACAAGAATCTCGAGCTGGCGCTGGCGGCGTATAACGCTGGCGAAGGCAATGTGAACAAGTACAAGGGCATTCCGCCCTTTGCCGAAACCCAGGACTATGTGAAGCGCGTGATGAGCCGCTATCGCAATCTCTATGGCGGCTCCAGTACCACCCTCGCCGCTCTCACTCCCGCCAAGCGCTAAAGCTCTACACCCACCTCATTACCGTCGTAGACCAGCGCATACATCTTCACGCCCGGCTGCATTGGGTGCTGCACACAGCGCCCGCCTTTCTCCAGATCAAACTCCATGGCATGAAAAGCGCAACGCAGCCGGCTGCCATTCATGCTGCCGTTATGCAGGGGGAAGCCCTTGTGCGGACACATATTGCGCAAGAGATAGCGTTGCCCGTTCTCCACGATAAGCAGCAAGGTAATGCCATCTACACGAAAAACCTGGCGATAGCCTTCATGCAGATTGATGAGCTTTTCAAGACGGTGAAAGGCCATGGCGCAAGATCCGGGAAGAGGATGCCCCGACTCTAGCGCTTTCCGGAGGCAATAAAAAAGGCGGGAATTCCCGCCTTTTTTATTCTCGGCAAAATTACTTGCCGTGGTTTTCCGCGAGGAAGAACCAGGTATCCAGCACCGAATCCGGATTCAGGGACACCGTATCGATGCCCTGATCCATCAGCCACTTGGCCAGGTCCGGGTGATCCGAAGGACCCTGACCGCAGATGCCGATGTATTTCCCAGCCTTCTTGCACGCCTCGATAGCGCGGGCCAACAGGAACTTCACGGCCGGATCACGCTCATCGAAGAGATGCGAGACGATACCGGAGTCACGATCCAGACCCAGCGTCAGCTGCGTCAGGTCGTTGGAGCCGATGGAGAAGCCGTCGAAGTGCTCGAGGAAGTCATCGGCCAGCAGCGCATTGGTGGGCAGCTCGCACATCATGATGACGCGAAGGCCATTGTCACCACGCTTCAGGCCCTTCTCGGCCAGCAGCTCCAGTACACGCTTGGCTTCGCCCGTGGTACGCACGAAGGGAATCATCACCTCGACATTGGTGAGACCCATTTCATTACGCACCTTCTTCAGCGCGCGCACTTCCAGATCGAAGCAATCACGGAAGTTGTCGGAGATGTAGCGCGAAGCACCACGGAAACCCAGCATGGGGTTTTCCTCTTCCGGCTCGTACAGCTTGCCACCGATCAAGTTGGCGTATTCATTGGACTTGAAGTCCGACATACGCACGATGACCTTCTTGGGATAGAAAGCAGCAGCCAGCGTGGCAATACCTTCCACCAGCTTCTCGACATAGAAATCCACCGGCGAGGCATAGCCCGAGCAACGGATATCCACGGACTGCTTGATGTCACGCGGCAGGCTGTCGTAGTTCAGCAGGGCCTTGGGATGCACACCGATCATGCGATTGATGATGAACTCGAGGCGGGCCAGACCGATACCTTCGTTGGGCAGCGTGGCGAAATCGAAAGCACGATCCGGGTTACCCACGTTCATCATGATCTTGAACGGCAGCTTGGGCATGGACTCGATGGAGTTCTTCTGGATTTCGAAATCCAGCATGCCTTCATAAATGAAACCGGTATCGCCTTCGGCGCAGGACACTGTGACGTTCTGGCCGTCCTTCAGCACTTCAGTGGCATTGCCGCAACCGACGATGGCGGGCACGCCCAGTTCGCGCGCAATGATGGCGGCGTGGCAGGTACGACCACCACGGTTGGTGACAATGGCGCTGGCGCGCTTCATCACCGGTTCCCAATCCGGATCGGTCATGTCGGAGACGAGCACGTCGCCCGGCTGCACCTTTTCCATTTCCTTGATGGAGGTCACCACACGCACAGGGCCGGAGCCGATGCGCTGGCCGATGGAGCGGCCTTCGCAGAGGACCTTGCCCTTCTGCTTGAGCAGGTAACGCTCCATGGTGCCGACATTCTGGCGGCTCTTCACGGTTTCAGGGCGGGCCTGCACGATGTAGATCTTGCCGTCATCACCATCCTTGGCCCACTCGATATCCATGGGCGCGGCATAGTGCTTCTCGATAATGAGGGCCTGCTTGGCCAGCTCTTCGATTTCGGCATCGGTAATGGAGAACCTGCTGCGCTCGGCCTTGTCCACATCCACGATCTGGGTGGACTTGCCGGCAGCGCCGGTGGCGCCATAAATCATCTTCTGGGCCTTGGAGCCCAGGTTGCGACGCAGGATGGAGGGACGGCCCGCCGTCAGCGTCGGCTTGTGCACATAGAATTCGTCGGGGTTAACCGCACCCTGCACCACCATTTCACCCAGGCCATAGGACGAGGTGATGAAAACGGCATCACGGAAACCGGATTCGGTATCCAGCGTGAACATCACGCCTGCAGCACCGGTTTCAGAGCGCACCATGCGCTGGATACCCGCCGACAGAGCCACCAGCTTGTGGTCGAAGCCCTGGTGGACACGATAGGCAATGGCACGGTCGTTAAAGAGAGAAGCAAACACTTCGCGAATGGCGATCAGGACATTGTCGATGCCGCGGATATTCAGGAAGGTTTCCTGCTGGCCGGCAAAAGAAGCATCGGGCAAATCTTCAGCCGTAGCGGAAGAGCGCACAGCCACGGCGATGTTTTCATTGCCATTGGCCATCTTGGTGAAGGCGTCACGCACATCCTTTTCGAAAGCCGGCAGCAGCGGCGTATCGATGATCCACTGGCGAATCTGCTTGCCGGCTTCGGCCAGCGCCACCACATCATCCACATTCAGCGCATCCAGTACGTCGTTGATGCGCTTGTTCAGGCCGCTCTGCTCCAGAAAGTCACGGTAGGCCTGGGCTGTCGTCGCATAACCGCCGGGCACGGACACGCCGGCGTTGGCGAGGTTGCTGATCATCTCGCCAAGGGAGGCGTTCTTGCCGCCTACCTTTTCGACATCATGCTTGCCAAGTTCCTGAAACCAAATGACGGACGCTTCCAAGGTGTGACTCCCTGAGATTACGAGGTTGGTCGGCTGCCTGCTTTGATAAGTCATGGCAGCCAAGCTTTTGATAGATCAGCGGATTTCCTTGTGGGGGCCGCTGTTCAGTCCGGGGCGATTAGGCATACACTCGTGGGGCATAACAACCGCTCCACCCTGCCCGGCTCCCGGTCCGAGGCCGGGCATTGTACTGAAATCTTTCCCAAAATGCTTGCCCCAAAAACGCCACTTCCAGGGCCTTTTCGGGCAGCCAGGATGACCTCGATGAAACGCAGTGTTTTCTTCATTTCCGATGGCACCGGCATCACGGCCGAGACACTGGGCCACAGCCTCCTGTCACAGTTCGAGGGGATAGAGTTTGATGAGCTCACCATCCCCTATGTGGACAGCGTGGAAAAGGCCTGGGCGGCCGTGAACGAGATCAACAAGATCGCCGAGGCGGTCGCTACACGCCCCATCATCATCGACACCATCGTCAACAAGGACGTGCGCGACGTTATCGCCAAAGCCAACGGCTATATGCTGGACGTCTTCGAAACCTTTGTGGGCAAGCTGGGAGCCGAGCTCTGCTCCAGCCCGGTCAACACCGTGGGCAAATCCCACTCCATCATCAATAACGAGACCTATAACGTCCGTATCGAGGCGGTGCACTTCGCCCTGGATAACGACGATGGCGCCCGCACCCGTCACTACGACAAGGCCGACATCATCCTGACCGGCGTCTCCCGCTCCGGCAAAACCCCGACCTCCCTTTATATGGCGCTACAGTTCGGGGTTCATGTGGGCAATTATCCCCTGACCGAGGACGATTTCGACGACCTGCGCCTGCCCAATGCCCTCAAGGAGTACAAGAAGAAGCTATTTGGCTTGGTGATAGATCCGGAGCGTCTGGCCGCCATACGCAACGAACGCAAGGCCAACAGCCGTTATGCCTCGGTCCAGCAGTGCGAGATGGAAACGCGTGCCGCCGTCGCCCTCTTCAACAAGGAAGGCATTCCCTATATCGACACCACCCATCTGTCCATCGAGGAAATCTCGACACGGATACTGGCGATGGCGGGAATCAAGCGGCGACTGGTGTAAATATCAAAACCCGCTTTCCCTGATTAGCACGCCCAGCAAGTACGTCATCACCCTGCCGATCAGCGTCCGGCGCTTGCCCGCAAGCGTCACTTGGCCCCGTGTCAACTGATGAAAGCTGGAGCCATCGGTCACATCAAGATCAAGGCGGTAAATTGCAAGCTCAGGAACAAGACGACCATCATGATCCTGCCTGACCGGCACTGACCCGCCATAAACAGAGGCTTGGTAAGGAGTATCCAGCAGTGGTGCCACCGCGTGCTCAGAGGCCACCAACTCTAACTGCACAGGTGGCAAGCCAAGGTGTGTATCCGGATAAAAGCGAGCTGATGCCGAAGACGGTAATGCCGGCAGATCAGACTCTTCAATCCAGGCAACAACCTTGGCAGAACGCTGCCCCACCAGCGTGAACAACCTGGTCTCAGACGACACCCACCTTCCTGGCAAAAGACTCCCGTCAATATCCTTCACTACCGCTGCATAGGGACTACGGATCAACAGGCGATCAACCTCCGCCTTAAGCGCATCACGTTGCGAAATGGCACGAGCCAAATCCTGCTCCTGCACGAGCAAGCCATCCGCATGTCCAGACGAAGAAAATCGATTCAGCGCATCCTGTAAAACCTGAACTTCAATCTCGGCCTGACGCAGCTGATGATCCAACTCTGCGGAGCGCAAGCTGGCTACAACTTCTCCTGCAGCAACCTTCTGACCATCACGTACAGATACACTTACTATCTGGGCCGCCCGCACAGGAAAAACACGAAGTGATTCAGCATCCTGCATTTGGGCAGGCAAATGCAGCTCTGTTTGCCATGGATAAACCAGCACGACAGCAACAACCAAGAGCAGACATTGATATGCCTTGCGCCGTGACTCACCCATGAGCGGCCACAAGCCACGCCAGTTCCTGATCTCACTCCATATTGGCTTCATGATGAACCACCAGATTTCCACACAAAAAAGAAAAATCCCCAATGCCTTGAAGAAGAAGTGATAAACCAGCAGAGCAATACCAAAAAAGAGAATGAGTCGATATATCCAGACAAAAAAGGCATAAACCAGCATGATCCGGAAGGTAGAGGGGCGCAGCCCCTCCGGAGCCGGCGCCTCAACACCAAACAACATCCGTCTGAGCCACCACCTGGCAAGTGCAAAAGAGCGATCCTGGAGATTGGGCACATTCAAGATATCTGAAAAGAAATAATACCCATCAAATTTCATAACCGGATTGAGATTAACCGCCAGGCTACCCACCCAGACCGTCGTAATTACTGCAAAAAGAAGCCCCCGGACCAAGCCATCGGGCAGCAAGGCCCAAGCCAACATGGCATAACAAACAATGACGGTTTCCGTCAGCACGCCCGCAAAACTTATCATTGCCCTCTGTCGCCGCGACCTCAGACGCCATGCATCACTGGCATCCGTATATAGAACAGGCCACATTACAAGAAAGGCCACCCCCATTGTTGGCACTCGCAGGCCAAAATGCTTGCACATAAGGGCATGGCCAAACTCATGCACGATTTTTATACAGGCCAAACAAACAAAAAAAATGGCGATATTTGAAGGACTGAAAAACCATTGAAACGATGAAAAAAATACATCCCGTTGGCGAATTATAAGAAATAATCCAATGCCACCGACCAATAAAGAAATTCTGATAAAAATAAATGAAAAAAGAAATCGGGATCTTGGGTAAAGCCAATTCAAAAAGCCATCGGGGCGTATAAGAGGAACCCGAAAAGAGAGATAGGCATGTAATACCCGCGTGAAAAAGCTGATGTTTTTAAGGGCATCCAGCTCAACAAGCCTGTCCTTGACACCGGAATGAGCAACAACCAGTTCAGACACCACAAGAAAGCGGACAAACTCGTTCAGATATTCTGCATCAACAGGAAAATGCGCAGACCTCATTGCCTCCAGAACACTGGCCGACGTCCGCAAATGCCAAAATGAAAGCAAGGTGAAATCCAGCTCTGTCAGCTGGAAATAGCGATTCCTGATGGGATCAAACAAAGTCCATGTTCTATGGCCATCTACATCCCTTATGCCCTCTTGCAGCTGAAGCTCCTCCCTCAACAAAGGAAGGGATATATCATTTGCCTCTGCCGCCTGCGGCTTTTCCTGACTCATATACCAAGAGTACGGCGCAGCCAAACAGCCGGTCGCCTTAACAGATAATAAATGAGCGGGGCTCTGGCACCGTAAACTTTCGCAGTACCTCGCATACCCAAGCGCGGATGCTCTTTACCTTCAAATGAAGCATATAGTCGATATGCAAGAACCTGCTCAGGCGTAGGAAATGCCTCATAACTGGTTGAAGAAATCTTTGCGCTATAACTATCCAATGGATTTACATTCGAATAGAAGACAACGTCTGTATCATTTTCAATGGCAATGGCATCACTGACAGGCATGCTTATCTGTAGACGAGTATCCGAAGGATCTGCCACCATCATGACACGCTCACCCACCGACACAGGCCGTCCCCGCCAATCATTCTGATCACTGAAAATAGCAACGCCTTTAACTGGCGACAGAACTCTTGACTGCTCAAATTGAGCCGAAACCCAAGCTACTTCTGCCCTTTGCTTCTCCATTGATGCAGCCAATTCTGGCAGCTTGGCACGACAACTTTCACAATTGAAAGCTTGTTGAGAGTTCTTGAGATATTCTGCCTCAACAACATCAAATGCTTTCTTTGCCACATTCAATCGGTTCAGGAAGTCAGTTCCATCCAGCTCGAAAAGCAAGTCACCCTTCTTTACTTCAACATTGGGGCGCACAGTCACCGCATGCACAACACCTGATACCGGAGCCGAAACAATGAATGGCTCCTTGGCTACAACTTCTGCTGGCACCAAGACATATTGACGAAAAGGGAAAAGAAGAAGAAAAGCCGCGCCCGCAGCATAGCGACGCCAATTATTCCGGAAATGAGAAAGAACCTGCTTTTTCCGCCTAGGCCCTTCCAAGGCCACCCATGCATGCACATAAGCATCGGCAAGCTTCTCCACCAGCGTCATATGTGCCTGATTCCAGGGCTCAGCAGAAGCAAAAAGAAGACCGCCCATATCCACCCCATGAGCTGTCTTCATTGGCACCGCAAGCAGATAAGGAGAAAACCCCTCGCTTTCCCAGAAAGAACGCAGCTCTGATGGCAGGTCAGCCGAAGTAAACGGATGAATACCTGAAGCAGCATCCTGACCCGATACCCAGCCAAGCAAATCAAGCAGCGCCAGGGCTGTTTTTGAATGCGGATCTATTTCAGAAACATTGGAAGCAAGCTCGATCTTCCTCCTTCCAAAATCATCGAAACGCCAAAAAAATGCCTGATGATATGAAAGCAGCTGGCGCGAATCATTCACGAAAAGAAAAGCCAGCTCACGCTGACTCTCTGCATGACGAGCGGCCTGCTCAAGCTGCAGCAAGACCGATAATGACAGCAGTATCGGATCCGTTTTTGTACTCATGGCTTCCTGATCTTCGCACTACCACTCATACCGGGCTGCAAACCACTGACGCCTCCTTTGATTTCCGCTGAGACTCCAACCGTCTGGCTAACTGAGTCAATACGAGCACCAATGCTTGTTATTACAGCGGTAACATCCCTATCCAGCTCATCAACATGAACAGGAATAGGAGCCCCTATCTTGAGCCAGGAAATACTGCGCGACGGGACCAAAGCTTCCAGCTTTATCCTCCCCGACTCCTGTATTTCCATAATAGGTGAGCCTGCTCCGATATTTTCAAACTGATTAACCAGCATCTTCACAACATAGCCATTGTAAGGAGCCAAAATACGGCAATCGCGCACAAGAGCTACCGCCTGTTTTTGTCTGGCCACTGCATCGTCGAGGTCAACTGTCGCCAATTGAACATCAACCTCACCCACTGCAGCATGGCGCTGGAGCTCCTGCCTTGAGGCAAGCACAACCTTCGACTTGGCAAGAGCGGCATTCAAAATGGCAAGCTGTGCTTCCTGATGCTCGCAGTCGAACTCCACCAGAAGTGCCCCTTTTGGAAAGCTTTTACCTTCCTTGACAGGCAAGCTGATGACACGGCCATTCATCTGACTGGAAACCTTTGCCTCACGGGCGGCCACAAGCAATACACGAACAGAAACTTCTGTCGTTACTGTATCCGGAGATGTTCCAGGCAGAACAGCAGCTTTCACAGGAGCTTGTACAGCCGCTTGCTTTGCTTTCATATTTGTATCCGCACTAGCGATGCCGACCACCAATAAAGAAGCAGCCACAATAATCCGTTTCATAAGCACAACTCACTCTCTTCCTGACCAGGAATGGAAACCAATGGGCTCGAGTCACCCTCCGTTCCTGCATCCCGAATAACCACCTTCAACTGCTCGGACAGCCCGGTTTTCCACCATCCCTCCAGCCTTGAAGCAACCTCGTAACTATCTTTCCCATCAAGATCATCGGGAACCAAACCTATCCCTATAGACGCAAGAACTGTTGCACGAGATCGCTGCAGTTCAGCACGGTCAGTGGCGTACTCGGCACGCAACAAGAGATTGTCAACTTTTGCCCGGATCAACGACAGTCGATCCAGGACAGCCGCGCCGGCTCTTGCATTCATGATGGAAAGGCGCCGGCTATCCACGTCTGCCAAACTTGCACTCACGCATGAAAAATGTGTGGCCGACTTCAAAGAGCTAAGCGCAATGGCAACCTGGGAAACAACAGTCGTTGCCTGCATCCTGGCCTGCGTCTCAGCAAGCTCGCGGCTTGCTTTCTGCATATGGTAGCCAGCTGGAACCCCTGCCAACTTGATCATGTTCCAGCCAAGCTGGGCACCAAACTCGTTCCAGTTATTATTAACAAGATAGCTATTACTGTCATGATAGGTGCCATAACCGAATGACAATGAGGGCAACAAGCCCCACCAGAAAGCGCGTCGCTCATGCTGATTAATGCGGATACGATATTCTGCCTGCCTGATTTCGGGACGGAAAATCAGGGCTGCCATTTGCCACTGCGCCAATCGTGCTTCCGGCATCGCCGGCAACATCAGACCGTCATCTGCAGTCAATGTAATCGGCACACCGGCAGGCATACCCATCAACTTGGCAAGCTCGAGGCGGGCCTGACTCATATCCAGCATCAAGCGATCCATGCGCTTGAGCGTGAGATACAAGGATTTGCTGTAATCCAGATAATCTGCGGGATTATTGAATTTCGCGCTGGCAAGGGCACTGGCATTCCTCAAGGCTTGCTCAATATCTCCCCTGACTGCATCGACATCCGGCTGGATGTCATCAAATCCCTTGGCCATCCACCAATAATAAGCAACATCCTTTGCAATGACTTGCATGGCACGGCGCCGTTCCTCGGTCGCAATCAGCTCCTGCTCGCCGTATTGCTTGGCCCTGAAGTACTGCAGGCCAAAATCCAGCATATTCCATCCCAATACCAGAGACTCGTTGTGGCTGCGCTGGTCAGAAGATGTGGAGGGAATCAGCGAAATATTGCCCGTATCAACACTTCTGCTGACAGAGGCCAGCACATTATTGCGAGAGCGGTAGCCTGCTTGGGCAGTCAGTGATGGCAGCATACTGATGCCAGTCAGTTTCCTGTTACCACTCGCGATGGCAGCCTCGAGTGACCGCATCTGGAATTCAAGATTATTCTGCAATGCAAGAGCAACAGCACGCTCAAGACTGATCGACTGATCTGACTGCCGGGACACGGCAGACAAGCCATCCATGTAAGCCTTCCCGTTTTTCGCCAGTTGCTCGTCTGTCAGAGCAACAGGAGCTGTACATGCCGGTAAAACGACTACTGCAACCGTAACTACTAACATCCTTAAAACAGGGAGCATGATTCTGATTCTTATAATTCGGGTGGCCGTATCATACGGCAGACGGAAAAGTATGAAAGGCCCGTCAAGGGCCTTTCCTTACAACAGGAGTAACATGCTTAGACTGTCAGTTTTTCCAGCTCCTCAATAAAGCTCTGCGCACCAAATTGGGTCCGGCCACGCATTTTCTGAAGCTGGTATGTCAGCCCTCCTGCTGAACCTGAGCACTCCGTGCTGGATTCAGGGCAGGCTGCATCCACAGGATTAGCAGACAGGGGATCTACAGAAAGCATGTCCATCAACAGCAAATCACTATACGCCTGCTGCATCATCTGAGAGGGGTCAGCAAGCAGCTCATCAGCTACCGGTAACTCGTCACTTGCAGAATCCATCATGGACAACATGAACATTGAGCTTGCAGATGCTCCCTCCACAGACATCGGCATCATGGCGTAGGAGGATTCAGACACCACAGGCACACCTGTAGTCTGGCTCGAAGCAGATGAAGATGAAGATGAACCATCCATGGGAATGAGTTCGCCTCCACCACCCGATGCAAGTGACAGCGCTGTTGCCTGGGATGCTGTACCCGTATACACACGCCCGTCATAAGCTGTTGTGCCCGACATGGGAGCCCCCACCACCCAGTTCGGATTATTGGATACAGGCAATACAGCCATATCAAGCGAGCGACCGAACTGCATGCCCGTCACAGTACCGGTTCCGGTCGGAACAAAGCGCTGACCATTCCATGCTGTCGTGTATTTGAACATGTATACGGAGCCGGTTTTGTCCGCCGTCTGCTGAGAGCTCGTCAACAGGCGGTTTGTACCTGTTGCCTCGGACAAATTCGCCACACTTACCGCCACGGCAGAGCCGAAATACTGGAAAGCGGCGCCATCATATGCCGTTATAAGCGTCGACGTTGCAGACCTGAGAACCGATGCACGCGTAGCAGTCTGCGCCACCAGATTGTCAGCCCGATACAGATAGACAGCACCACTGTCAGAGGCAAGGACATCACGTCCAGGAGTACCTACTGCCAACAGGGCAGAATCCCTGACATTGGCCGCATTTCCTATTCCGTCAAAGAGAACAAGACTGACGCTATAGCCGAACATGTCATTGAAATCAGAAGCAGCACCCAATGTGAGCTTTGCACTTGCTCCAACTGTCGGCGTAGTCGTATTGGGATTGCTTATTTGAACAATGGCCACACTGCCAGCAGCAAAATATCCATCATGGGTATCATACGGCGCACCAATAACAGCTATATCACCACTGAAGGCAACGCTGTAACCGAATAGATCATACGCGGTAGTGTCGCTGCCACCATCAGTTGTCGAAACCAGCGTAGCAACGGGATTCGTATCCGCCACTGTGGCCGTAGTAGTACTCCAGCCATACAGGAAGGCCTTGCCGGCAGCCGGGTTACCATCACTGTCATAAGGGGCGCCAACAATAAAAGACTGGCCATCATTCGTGTTATTGGAGTCTGTATAAAAGGCCAGTGCCAAACCGAAGCCATCACCTGCATTAGCTGTATTGCCACTTCCAGCCTCAGCATAAGTATTTGCCAGGGTCCATGTCGCAGCCGTACCGGCGCCACCGGTACGGGTAAATGCATAAACTACACCTGCACCATTATTGGCACCGGTAGCACTGACCAACAACCTGTCACCGTTGTAATCCAGGGCCACCGACTGACCGAAGCGGTCACCATTGACTACTGCCGTTGGCACCGTGAATGCCGTAGTCATGGCGGCCCAGCTACTGCCATTCCAGAAATACGTCGTGACACTACCCTTCTCTCCCTGATTGGGGGCGCCTGCCACCATGTAAAGCCCGTCACGAGAAATGGCGACCGCAGTGCCAAGCTCGGCCGCAGTTGAACCACCGAAGCCTGGACCAACAGTAATTGTGGGAGCAAAAGTCTGGATGGTAAAAGTGTAAGTAGATGCCTGTGGATCAGAAGCGTAGGCCGTACCATTCCAACTGGTACCACTATCAGTGGCCTTGATGCGTACATACAGCTTGGTGCCAATTGCATCCGTCGATGTTCCACCAAACGTTGCCGTTCCAGTCGTTGCAAACGTCACCGCATTATATGTGCCACCAGAGAAAGTCAGCCAGCTGCCGGCACCCGAACCACTTGCGGCGGCACCAAGAGCACGTATCAGATTTCCGTTAGCATCAACAAGCTCCGCCGTATAGCTAATAGTGGAGCCAGGATTATCAGGATCGATGAACAAATCATCCGCTTGATTGACGCTGCTACCTGCCGTTGAAAAGCCTGGAATCTGGTAGCTGAATGCTGTTCCCTGCCCTGCCTGCAATGGATCAACACTTCCATTCAACTGGGGAGCATCATTGATATCGCGCACGGTCAGCGTGAAGGTATAACTGACCCTTTGCCCATATTTATCAGTGGCCGTGACGGTAACCGATGTATTGCCAACATGATCATTGGTCGGGGTTCCTTGCAGCAAGCCTGTATCGGAGCGTATCGACAACCAGCCGGAGCCCGCACCTGGCCCAGAATACGAAACGGAGTAACTCAGAGCTTCATCAGCGCTGTAGGCATTCGTGGTATCAACATCCCTGAACCAAGTCTGCACACTTTGTGTAGATGCCGCATTTTGGGTCCAATAAACTGTACTGCTTGCAGGGAGACTGGCCGAGACCGTTTCAGGGCGAATATCGTCACGCAATATTATGAACTGCACAGTACCTGAGCCAGAGCCACCATTATTATCGGTAGCCTTGATCACAATATTGTAAGTACCGGTTGGCAGTGAGGCAGGCAGATTCCAGGTAATCAGGCCCGAGCCGGATACCAGGAGATTTGCAGCAGCCAAAGCGGCAGGATTTCCCAGCGCGTTGGTTGCCGTCAGATCCAGCGAATATGTCAGAGTATCAGTCAAGTCAACATCGCTGAAAGAGCCCGGCTGAATCTGATAACTTGGGAGCGAGGGATCCCCAGCGTAATAACCAACCGTGCCGCCATTCGCCACCCCGCCAGCTGCACTGCCATTTGTATCGATGGTACGATTCCCTGAAATACTCGGGATGCTGCCGCTCACATAGACAGGGTTGTCATTAGCTCCGGTAATCGTAATTGTCACTGTGGCTGAAGATGAGAAGTCATTGCCAGTAATCATGTAGCTGATAACAACAGCCGCTGATTGGCCCTGCGCCAGATAATTATAATTACTGACACCTGACGACACCTCACCCTGGCGGTACATCAAGCGGCCCGTGGCACTATCCCAATAGGCATCACCAGCACCACTGACACTAATACCGGAGACAACAAAAGTATTTGTTCCTATGGAAGTACCAACAGTTTCCGTTCCTTTAAGGTCATTAGCCAGGATATCAATCGACAAATAACCCGTCGTATTGGCATCCTCTGTCATCGAGGTCGTATCGTTTGTTGCCACCGGGGTATGCATGTAAAGAAAGTCGACTGCGCCGACAGCATTTGCTGCACCACTGTTATATCTTGGTGAGCCGACAACAACAGTATTACCTCCTGCCAAAGCAACACTGTAACCCAGACGATTACCACCGTTACGATCATTTGTAAGCGCCGGATTGAGGGTCTCTTCAGTAAACTTTACAAAGGTAATGCCTTTGCTTGTGAAGTTTGCGGCAACACTGGCATCAACATCATTATTAGTTGACTGCAAAGCATTCCAGTTATTATTAGGCGCCTCAAAATACCATATAGCATTTTGTGCTGTTGTGGTGTGGTTATAAGCACCAACTATGATTCTGCCTTGGCTAACATCCACTGCAGAGCCAGCTCTGGATGCCGCATTGGATGTAGACAGGTTATAGATACCGATAGCACCGTCCTTGCTAGTGTCCACATTGTAGCCAAGCGTGGACATATCACTTGTTGTCGATTGATAAATATAAACTTTCCCATCGTTACTACCGTCGCCTGGCGCACCAATCGCCAAGGTATAAACTCCGTTGTAGTAATCCATGGCCAGCGATGCGCCAAAATACTGGTTAGTTAAACCATTACCACCATCCAGGCCATTCATATCATCCTGACCGGATAAGTGAGACCATGATGACGTGGTGTAGCGGGTTGCCGATGTACCACCATTTGCGGCTCCTCCAGGCCCATTGGCACTGGAAGTAGTCCACTGATACAAATAGACTCGGCCTTGGTTGCCCGTATTTCCCCCGCCAAGATACCCGTCATTGCCATTCGTATCTGCCCCAGGTGCACCGATGACAAGATAGTCACCGGCCAACGCCACTGCAGCTCCGAAACGCTCACCAGTATCTTCGTGCAAAGATTCAGGCTCATCAATGTAGCCTGAATTGTAAGTCGACCATGCTCCGCTTGATGAGTCGGAATACCAGAATACTCGCCCGGAAGGGTCGGAGCCTTCATTAGGCGCGCCAACAATAATGTGGTTTCCACTAATGGCAATGTAGTTATTGCCATAGCCACCAGTCCACGCACCGATCCTGCCCGTTCCAGAAACCACAATTGTCTGTACTAGGCCCCAGCCAGTAATGTTGTTATTTGCATCACGCTGAAGCTTATAAACCGCCAGCTTGCCATATGTCCCCGCATTCGGATCTGCAATCACCAGTGTTTCGGTTGCAGCATCAATCGCAACACCCTGACCAAATGATGTAGACCAGTTTGTTGCATCAGGACGCGTCACGGTAAAAGGCGTTCGTGATGTGCCACTTACAATCCATGTCGTCACTGACTGGACATTGTTTGTTCCACCACCAACGACCACCCATGCACCATCTGCATCGACATAAGAGCCGAACTCTTGCTGAGTCGCACCACTGACCGTCCCTGCAAGCACACCATCGAGGTTCAGATCGCCATCATAATCCGGCAGACTCAGAGATGTGGTCTCAACCAGCCCATGCTGATATTCCAAAGACCAGTCGCCATTCATACCCGTGACATCATCAGAGGCCGCCACATCTTTACCAGTTAGCCCGGCAAGAGCATCCACGAAAGACTTTCCAACATCTCCCTGAGCTACATTACAGCCATACAACAATATGTCTGCACCAGAGGCCAAGCTGCCACCCAGCCTGGCCAAGACATCCTGTTGCGAGGATAGATTGAGGTCGCCCAGCGCCAGATTGCCAAGCTGGATCGCACCATCAGCAGCATGGCTGATGACATGCACTGAAGTAACGCCCTGGGTAGCAGACAAGATATCTGCCATTTGCTCCAGACCATTGCGGCTGCTATCAAGAATGTGCACATCGTAGTGAGCCAGATCAATCGACTGCAGCAGCTTTGCTAGGTCAGGCACGGTACCGTCTACAAAAACCACCTCATGAGGCTGGGAAGCCGTTGTTACCTCGGCAACAGGATGAACATCTGCGGCAGCAACTGCGACAGCCGTCTCAACAGCCGCTGCATCCAGTAATACCCTTGCCTCAAGAGCAATGGAGCGCTTCATTCCGCCATCCTTCATGCCGGAAGTAGACTTGTGACCCGATGTAGACCCAAGAAAGCGCTTCATGACGACATTCCATTTTATAAAACTGGTTCAGTTATTATTTCCCAGCAGGCACAAGACCGAGATATGCCATACTTGGACTCAGACTAAATCATTGTAAATCACCAGCAATTACACAAGCCAAACCGACCTGACGAGGAGCCATTGCCATGTCTTTAACGGAAAAACTGCTAGCGCTCGTAAAGCAGCATGGCAGGTCGGAAGAGCGGCAATTGCTGTCACGCTGGGCACATGAACTCAATGAGTTCATGACTCCCTTCGAAAAGGGAATAGCTTTAGGTCACCAGAAACTGGAAATCGGACTGGAAAACCGGCTAACACTGAAGCTCATTATCAAACGCCAAGTACTACCTCCTGTCAGTGGTCTATTACAGATCAGCCCCACACTTCCATCCAGCTTGGCAGAGGCAGCGATACATGCCTGCACTACCGGAATAAGTTTTCACGTTGGGCTACGTATCAACCCGGACAGCATGCATCGCGAAATCTACTTATATCCATCCCCAGAGATACGCTCAAAACTGCTTAGCTCTCTCTCTCCACTACCAGACAGCTTACATGCAAGCTTTTACGGGCTCGACGAACAACAGGGTATCTCAGCCTATTGCAGTGATCACG
>JAVHYE010000054.1 GCA_031119295.1 Pedobacter sp.
CGATGGCATCGTCCACCAGCAGACCGTTACACAGCGACAGCGCCATCAGCGTCATGAGATTGATGGTGAAGCCGAGGAAATAAATACCGGCAATCGTTCCCAGCAGGGAAATCGGCAGCGTCAGACCGGTGATGACGGTAGAACGCCATGACCCCAAGAAAATGAAAACGATGAGCACCGCCAGCGCCGCACCTTCCAGCAGGGTTTTCTGCACATCGGCCAGCGAACTGCGTATGGATTTTGAACTGTCCGCCACAATGGTCATCTTCATGCCTTCAGGCAGAGACTGCTCCACTTCGGCGGCGACTTTCTTGGCTGAGTCCACCACGCCTATGGTGTTGGCATCGGAGGTCTTCACGATATCCAGGGAAACGGCGCGCTGGCCATTCACCAGCGCCATGGACTCGAGCTCCTGCTCGCCGTCCACCACATCGGCTACCTGCTCCAGATACACCGGACCACCGGCACGCTGCGCCACGATGAGACGGCGGAAATCCTGGGGATTGCGCAAGCGGCCCTTGATCTGCACCACAAGCTCGGACTGCTCGGAGCTCACCGTCCCCGCCGGCAATTCCTGGTTTTCCGTTTGCAGGGTGCGCACGATCTGGTCAACACCAACATTCAGTGCACGCAGGCGATCCGGTTTCACATAGACGCGGACTTCACGCTTCACCGCACCGATGATATCCACCTTGCCAACGCCGGTGACGGTCTGGAAGCGCTTCTTGATGCGCTGGTCCACATAGGTGGACACCTCGCGTGGGCTCAGCGTGTCAGAGGTGAAGGCATAGGAAAGCACCGGCATGGAGGCCGGGTCGTAACGCTCGATGATGGGCTCGTCCACTTCATCGCGGAACTCCACCTTCACCAGCGCGACCTTGTCGCGCACATCCTGCACCGCCGTGGGAATGGGGACATCGAGATAGAACTCGATGAAAACCATGGAGCGGCCTTCAAAGGAATAGGAAAACACCTGCTTCACGCCGGCAATGGTGTTGACCGAATCCTCGATCTTGCGCGTGAGATCGGATTCGACCACTTCCGGCGAAGCGCCGGGATAGGTCGTCGTCACCACGACAAAGGGGAAACTGATGTCCGGAAATTCCTCAACGCCGATATCGCGATAGGCAAAAATACCGAACACCATCAATGCCATCATCATCATGGCGGCAAAGACGGGATTACTGATGCTGATGCGGGTCAACCACATGATGCGATCCTTTCTTCTTTTTCTGCAGGGCGATTCAGGCCTGAGCCCGTTTACTGCACCACACGTGCCGGCTTGTTGAGCACGGAGTCATTGAGCTTGGCCACCACCACGGTATCGCCCTCGGCAAGACCGGTACGCACGGCCAGACGATTGCTGCGCTCGTCGCGTGCGGCCACATCCACAGCCCGACGCTCCAGCTTGCCGTCCTTGAGCACAATGACCCAGCTGCCCTTGTCATCGTTGTGCAGGGCCTCCAGCGGTACGGTCAGGCCCTCGCCTTCTGCGCCCGTGGCAATTTCACCACGCGCATACATGCCGCCCTTGAGCGCCGAGCCGCTATTGTTCACACGCACATACACCGTGATGGCGCGGGTGCCGGCATCGGCCACCGGATTGATACGCACCACCTTGCCGGTGAATTTCTGCTCGGCAAAACCGCTGACGGTAAAATTCACGGCCTGCCCCACTTTCACCACGGCAATTTCCGTGGCCGGCACCGGCGCCGCCAGCTCCATTTCGGACAGATCGACAATATCGAAAAGCTTGCCGTCCACACCCACGCTGCTGCCGGGCTCGACATAGCGCTTGGCGATGATGCCGGCCATGGGCGCACGCACACTGGCATCGTTCAGGGCCTTGCGGGCAATGGCCACCAGCGCTTTTTGCGCGCGCACGTTTTCTTCACGTGCTTCGGCTTCGCCCACGCTTTTCTGATAATCGATTTCGGAGAAATATTTCTTGTCGTAGAGCTGCTTGTTGCGCTCCACCAGGGCGCGCGCCAGCGTGGCTTCCACCGTGGCACTGGCCAGATTGGCTTCGGCCTGTTTCACACGGGCATCCAGATCCTGCGTACCCAGATTGGCCAGCACCTGGCCTTTTTGTACGCGCTCACCTTCACGCACGGCCACCGCATTGATTTCAGCCGCCACACGCGATTGCACCGTGGTCTGTGTGAAAGCCTGCAGCGTGCCATTGATGGGCAGTGAGCCGGAGAGACTGCCTTTTTTGGCCAGGGCCACATCAGCGCTGGCCAGCTCCAGTGCCGCGGCCGTCTTGTTTTCGGCCGCCTTGCTTTCGCCGTTCTTGCCGCCGCATCCGGCCAAAGCCACAGCCAGCATGGCCACAGCCAAAGAAGTCGGACGCCAGACGATTGCGCGCATCATGATTATTGTTCTCCGGTGCGAAGGTCAGGATTCTGAGAAGCCGTATTGTTTTGCGCATCAGGCGCGGCGATGCCGCGCCAGAGCATGTTGAAAATTCCCGGCAGCAGCTGGTCCAGATCCAGCTTGCCGCCCTTGACCAGCCAGGCCAGGACCAGGCCATCAAAAAGCGCCGCCCAGAACACGGCGGCGGTGTGCGGATCGGTTTCCGTGGCAGCGAGGCCACGGCCTTGCAGTTC
This sequence comes from Pedobacter sp., assembly GCA_031119295.1. GTDB lineage: Bacteria > Pseudomonadota > Gammaproteobacteria > Pseudomonadales > Moraxellaceae > UBA2031. The sequence goes on from JAVHYE010000054.1 coordinate 2,610, forward strand.
ACGCGTGAAATGCGCCGACATGTCCCAGACCTGATCGTAAAAAGAAGACAGGCGCTCACGCACATCCTCATTACGCCCCAGGCTCAGGCATTCCAGATACAGCCTTGCCCAGGCCGGGTCTTCCACACAGCGCTGCATACCGGCGCGAAAGAGCTCCATCATGCCGGCCTTGGGATCGGCGCCACTGCTGACCATGGTGGCCAGATCCACCATGAGCGGGCTGGTGTGCAGCTGGAAACGCTGGTCCAGCAGGGCAAAGAAAAGATCGTTCTTGCTTTTGAAATGCCAGTAGATGGCGCCCTTGGTCATGCCGGCGTCGGCCGCGACCTCATCCAGGGAAGAGCGCTCGAAGCCTTTCTGACCGAAGACACGGGCCGCACTGGCCAGGATGCGGTCACGGGTTTCCTGCGCGGCCGGGGGCTGTTGCCAGGCCAGCAGGGCCGCAAAGTTCTCCGCCGGTCCCAGATGCTCACGCACCACGGCCTCCGGCACAGCCGCGTGCGTCGCCAGCTCGGCAAGCGAGGGCGGACTGGCCCGGCCACGGGCCAGGTCACGCAGACTGGAAAGGAGTTGCTCGCGCATGAAAGCAGTTCATGAGGCTGGAATGGCTGCGATTTCTAACATACCGACCAGTATGCGTACAGACGTGCCAGTTTGTGACCATACAGTCGGTTTGTCATCTTGAGTCAACTCAAATCAAGCACTAGATTCAATCACCCGTTTCAATCGGGCATTTTTGAAACAGTGAGCCAGCCTACACGCCTTTGCTCACGCAAACCTGATGTCAGAGTGTCGCAACTTTGACGCCTGCATCAGGCACTTGTCCCAGGAGATCACGCATGTACCGCATACGCCCACTGTCTGCCGTTGGCACCGACTCCAGTGCCGCCACCCGTGCCGCCCTCATAGAAGCCGCCGGCCCCCTGTTTGCCGATATCGGCTTTGAAGCCAGCCGCACCCGCGATATCGCCGACAAGGCCAAGGCCAATGTCTCGGCCATCAACTACCACTTCGGCAGCAAGATGGGCCTCTACCAGGCCGTCATCAAGCAACAGGCGGAGGAGATCAACAGCTCCTATCCCCTGGAAACCGAAAGCGTGCGCCAGGAAGAGCCGGCCGTCCGCCTGCAGTGGCTGGTGCATAACCTGCTGCGGCGCGTGCTGACCAGCCATGAAGAGCACCGCATCAAGATCTGCGTGCGTGAATTCGTGGAGCCCACCGAGGCCCTGGATTTCCTGGTGAAGGAAATCGTCAGCCAGCAGTACGACATCATGCGCAGCGTGGTCACCGCCGTGCTGGGCCGCGAAGCTTCGCTGGAAGAGCTCAACCGCTTCACCGTGAGCGTGGTCAGCCAGTGCTTCCACTACGGCATGGCCGAACCCATGCTGACGCGTCTGGGCGTGAAGATTCCGCAGACCGAAGCCGAGATCAATGTGCTGGCCGAGCATATTGCCCGCTTCAGCCTTGCCGGCATCGTGGCCAGCAGCAAAAGCGCCTGACAGGCATGCACAGCACTGGCGCCTTTGCCTGTGCCCCGCTACACCTCCACGCATCCTGTACCTGCACGCTGAAAGCTGACCTGCAAAAGGAAATCGCATGAAAAAGCGCTGTGCCTTTGCCCTGCCCCTCCTGCTGGCCGGCTGTGGTGGCGAGGAGCTGCCCCGTTTCCAGGGCTATGTGGATGTAGATCTGGTGCGTCTTGCGCCTTCGCAAAGCGGCCACCTGCAGGAATTGCTGGTAGAGCGTGGCGACTCTGTCACGCTGGACCAGACCCTCGCCCGGCTTGAAGCCACGCCGGAAAATGCGGCACTGGCACAATCCAGAGCCCAGCTCGTACAAGCGCAAGCCACTGCCCGCGATCTCGATACCGGCAAACGACCGGAAGAAATTGCCGTCATACGCGCGCAACTGGCACAAGCTGAAAGCAATCGCCAGCTCGCCGAGCGCCAGCTCAAACGCCAGCGTGAAGTCTTCAGCAAAGGCTATGTCAGCCAGCAGGATCTGGATCGCCAGCAAACCTTGCTGGATAGCCAGACAGCACAGGTTGCCGAACTGCGTGCGCAGCTGAAAACAGCGGAACTGGCCGCACGATCACAGCAACGCAAGGCCGCCGAAGCCGGCATTGCTGCAACAAAAGCCGGTGAAGACCTGAATCGCTGGAAGCTGGACGAAAAAACCCTGCATGCCCCGGAAAACGGCCGTATCGAACAGATTTATTTCCGTCCCGGTGAATGGGTGAATGCCGGCCAGCCCGTGTTGGATCTTTATGCACCTGCCCACCTCAAAATCCGTTTCTTCGTACCACAGGCCAGCTTGCCCAAACTCAAACCCGGCCTGGTGGTGAAAGTGCATTGCGATGGCTGCCCGGCAGAAATTCCGGCCACCATACGTTTCATCAGCGAACAGTCCGAATTCACACCGCCGGTAATCTACAGCCAGGAGCAGCGCCAGAAGCTGGTCTATTTGGTGGAGGCTACTCCTTCGCAGGCAGAACATCTGCGGGCCGGCCAACCAGTGGACATCCTCCTGGCCGATAATCAGCCCGCGCAAAAATAAAAAACTTAATACAAGGAAGGCATCATGGCGCAAGGCCCCGCCAAGGATGTAATCATTGATGTGCACGGACTGACCAAACGCTTTGGCGACCGTGCTGTTGTCGATCACGTTGATCTCAAAGTCACTCGCGGTGAAATTTTCGGCTTTCTCGGCCCCAACGGCTCCGGCAAAACCACCACCATACGCCTGCTTTGTGGCCTGCTGACGCCGGATGAAGGCGAAGGTTCCTGCCTGGGCTACGACCTGCGTACGCAAAGCGCGGCCATCAAGCGCGAAGTCGGCTATATGACGCAGCGCTTCAGCTATTACGAAGACCTGTCCATACGCGAAAACCTGGAATTCGTGGCCCGTGTTTACGGTATGGCCAATCGCAAAGAGGCCGTGGAAAAAGCACTGGAAGAACTGGGCCTGGCTTCACGCGCCACGCAACTGGCTGGCTCATTATCCGGCGGCTGGAAACAGCGCCTCGCCCTCGCCGCCTCGCTGCTGCACGAGCCGAAATTATTATTGCTGGATGAACCCACTGCAGGCGTAGATCCGAAAGCACGCCGCGACTTCTGGGAAGAAATCCACCAGCTTTCGGCACGCGGCATCACCGTGCTGGTGAGCACCCATTACATGGACGAGGCCGAGCGCTGCCATCGTCTTGCCTATATCGCCTACGGCAAGATGCTGGCGGATGGTTCACCCGCTGAACTGATTGCACAATCGGGCCTTAAAACCTGGGCGCTTTCCGGCGCCACCGCTCTTGACCTCACCATGGCCATACGTGAGCTGCCCGGCGCGCTGCAGGTAGTGCCCTTCGGCACAGTCGTTCATGTCTGCGGTCGTGATGAAAACATCCTGCTGCCTGCCCTGCAGCAATTTTCACAAGTACATGCACTCACACTCGCGTCTACCGATGTGAAACTGGAGCATGTGTTTATCCAGCTCATGCAAAGTTCCAGTGACAATTTTCAGCTAAGCAGCTCCATAAAATCCGGAGCGCAGGCATGAACTTTTCCTTAGGCCGACTCTTCGCCGTCTTCTACAAAGAATTCATCCAGATGCGCCGCGACCGCCTGACCTTCGCCATGATGGTCGGCATTCCCGTCATACAGCTGGTGCTGTTCGGCTTTGCCATCAATACCGATCCCAAAGCCCTGCCCACGGCGGTGCTTGTGCAGGATCACTCACCGCTGACACGCCGCATTCTTGCTGCCATTGAAAACTCGGGCTATTTCAAATTCGTGCAGGAAGTGGAAAGCGAAGCGGAAATGGAAAGGCTGCTGGCCGAAGGCGATGTGCAGTTCGTGATAGAAATCCCGCAGGACTTCACCCGCGATCTTGTGCGTGGCGAAAAACCCGTACTGCTGGTCAGCGCGGATGCCACCGACCCGGCTGCAACAGGCAATGCCATCACCGCCCTGCAACAAATCAATCTGCACGGACTGGATGGCGATCTCACCGGCCCACTGGCTTCATTACGCAGTGGTACACCGGCCTTCGAGCTCAGTGTGCATAGGCGCTACAACCCGGAAGGCGTGACGCAATACAATATCGTGCCCGGCCTCATGGGCGTGATTCTCACGATGACCATGATCATCATGACGGCCATGGCGATTACGCGCGAAGTGGAGCGCGGCACTATGGAAAACCTCTTGGCCACACCGGTGCAGCCGTTGGAAGTGATGCTGGGGAAAATCCTGCCCTATATCGTGGTGGGCTATGTGCAGGTGACGGTCATCATGACGGCGGCGCATTACATCTTCCATGTGCCGGTGGCCGGCAGCCTGACTCTCTTGCTGGCCTGCATACTGGTTTTTATCGCTGCCAACCTCACCATAGGCATACTGTTTTCCACCGTGGCCAAAAGCCAGATGCAGGCCATGCAGATGGGCTTTTTCTTCTTCCTGCCTTCAATACTGCTATCGGGCTTCATGTTCCCCTTCCGGGGCATGCCACACTGGGCACAGGTGATAGGCGAAGTACTGCCGCTGACGCATTTCCTGCGCATTGTTCGCGGCATTCTTTTGAAGGGAAATACAGCTGTAGAAATCTGGCCGCATCTCTGGCCCATGCTGCTGTTTATCGTGGTGGTGATGACGCTGGGACTGAAGCGTTATAGACGTACGCTGGATTAAAGACGCGCATGTAGGTCGGGCTTTAGCCCGACAACACGCCTGAAATATCCAATCATGTCGGGCTAAAGCCCGACCTACGACCGTAGAAAGTCCCGTGGGACAAAACCACTTTAATTCTGTCGCCGCACGGCATAGCTGCCCGTGAGTTTTACCGCCACTCCAGCCGCATCGGCCAGAGCAATCTGCAAGGTGATCTTGCCATTATTGCCTGCTGCCACGGCCTCACGTAAAGCCTCGTATTCCGCTTCATCCGGCAGACTTACCGTTGCAGTGAAATCGCCCGTCAGCGGCTTCTTGAAAGAAAACTGCGCATCGAAGATGGCCACACGGCATTGGTTGCGACCGAATACCCGCTCGCTCCACAAGGTCAGCAGACACCAGCCCGTGACATTGCCCAGCGCCGTGATACTGCCGGCGAAGGCCGTGCCCTTGTCATTGATATTGGGATCAAGCGGAGCCGCCAGTACCAGCGTCTTGCCGTCATAGCTTTGCGCGGAAAGGCGCATGGCGGCGGTCAGGGGAATTTGCGTATGTATGCGGGAGGCCAGTTCCTGCGCGTCCGCCAGATAATCCTGCGTCAATGCACTACTTCCCATCAGTTCCAGTCAGCAACAAAGTCAGCCAGCGGCGGATGCACGATCTTCTTGGGCTCGGAGTTGGGCGTGCCGACATAGATGAAGCCGGAAATATGTTCGCTCTCCGACAGTCCCAGACCTTTCTTCACCCCGGGATTTTCCGTGAGCGGGCCGCTGCGCCACATACTGGTAAAGCCCAGGTCATGCAGGGCCAGAATGAAATTCTGTATGCCCGCACCAGAAGACAGCAGCTGCTCTTCACGCGGCACCTTGGGATCGTTTTTATAAGAAGTGATGGCCACCACTATCATGGGCGCACGAAACGGCATCTTGCGCATCTTTTCGATTTTTTCAGGCGCCAGATCAGGCTCCTGCGCCAGGGATGCCGAAATATAAAGCTCGGCAAGCTTTTGCAGGGCATCCCCCTGGATCACGAGATAACGCCAAGGCTTGAGCACCTGGTGATCGGGCGCGCGCAAGGCACAGGCAAAGGCTTTGTCCAGCGCCACTTTATCCGGCGCTGGCAGGCCCAGTTTGCCCTGCGCATTGCGGGTGAGGATGGCATCAATCACGTTCACGGTTGTCTCCCGGCCGATACTGCAATGACGGCAAGAATATCAGACCGTCGCCTCTGCTCGTGCCGATGCTGCGACCACAGCGTCAGCCTGCACCTGCGGCGTCACCGCCTGCAGGGCCACTTCGGCCTCCTGCAGCACCCGCTGCATGATTTCCGCACAGGCCGGCACATCGTGTACCAGACCCTGCACCTGACCAATCAGCTGCACGCCCTTTTCATGATCGCCTTCCTGGATCGCAAGACGGATTTCTTCAATGGAGGCGCCGAAATAAGCCAGCTTCAGCGTATTGGCGATACCGTTCTTCATCACTTCTGCAATAACAGCGGCAAGCGGACGGCCGCTGGCACGCGCCGCACTGATGGCCTTGATCACGGCCGCCCAAAGCGTCAGCGGCTTGGCCGTACGTTTTTTCGCCGTGGGCGTATTCATGATGCGTGAAGGCATGCCGTCGAAATTCGCGGTGTAGATGGTTTCTTCCACCTTCTTTTCGACAATGAGCTTTTTGGTATTGGCATGCACCGGGCTTTCTTTGGAGGTTGCAAAGCGCGTCCCCATGGCCACGGCATCCGCCCCCAAAGCCAGAGCCGCAATCACACCGCCACCATTACCTATGCCGCCCGCTGCAATGATGGGCAGCTTGGTGACCTGGCGTATGGCCGGCACCAGCACCAGCGTCGTCACATCACCACCATGCGCTGCGGCTTCATGACCAGTCACCATCAGCGCATCCACACCAGAACGCTCGGCGGCTTTCGCATGTTTTTCCGTCACTACGGTGGCTATCACCTTGCCGCCATAGGCATGCACCTGCTCGCAGAGCCAATCGCCTTTGCCCAGGGAAAAATTGATCACCGGCACTTTTTCTTCCACGGCAATTTCGGCATTGCGCGTGGCACCCGGCATGATCAGGGCCACACCCACACCGAAGGGTTTGTCCGTAAGTTCGCGCGTGCGACGGATTTCGGCGCGCGTCTGTTCGGCATCCAGATGGCCCACGGCGAGTATGCCGAGACCACCGGCATTGCTGACGGCGGCAATCAGTTCGGCATTGGAGACATAGGTCATGCCCGGGCAGATCAGGGGATGACGGATACCGAGAAGCCGGGTGATACGGGTCTGCATGGCGAAAACTCCAGCACAAAATGACGAGACAAGGATCTGGGCGGAGGCCGATTCTACCCCGGCTGGCTCACTTGTGAATGGCCAGTCAGAATGAGCGTTTCAGTCATAACCCGCCCTTGGGGTGCCGCCTATAATCGGCGCCTCACTGCAATGCCCGCCTTACGTCATAACCCACGAGTCTGAGTATGGACCTGCACGTTCCTGCTGAAGAAAGCGCCTTCCGCGAAGAAGTCCGCGCCTTTCTTGCTGAAAACCTGACCCCCGAAATCCGCGAAGCCGGCCGTCTGGCCACCTCCGTGTTTGCCGATGCCGACCTCGCCATCGCCTGGCAGAAAATCCTGCACAAGCGCGGCTGGGCTGCCCCCCACTGGCCCAAGGAATACGGTGGCACTGGCTGGAGCGTGTCGCAGCGCGCCATTTTTGCCGAAGAACTCGTACGCGCCGAAGCCCCGCCCCTCATCCCCATGAGTCTGGGCATGTGTGGCCCCATGCTGATCGGCTGCGGCACGCCGGAACAGAAGGCTTATTACCTGCCGCGTATCCTTTCCGGTGAAGATTTCTGGTGTCAGGGTTATTCCGAGCCGGGCGCCGGTTCCGACCTCGCTTCCCTGCAGACCTTTGCTGAAAGCGATGGTGACGATTACATCCTGAACGGCACCAAGATCTGGACTACCTATGCCATGCACGCGAACAAGATGTTCGCGCTGGTCCGGACCAATCGTGAAGTGAAGCCGCAAGCCGGCATCACCTTCCTGCTGCTGGACATGGACAGCCCCGGCATCAAGATCGACCCCATTGTCGGCCTCGATGAAATTCCCGAGCAGTGCCAGGTCTTCTTCGACAATGTGCGCGTGCCCAAGAAGAATCGCATCGGCGAAGAAAACCAGGGCTGGACCGTGGCCAAATACCTGCTCACCTTCGAGCGTGGCGGCGGCGAATACGCCCCGGCCCTCGGCGTGCAGATGGAAAAGGTCAAGCAGATGGCTTCCCGTCAGCAAGTCGCTCCCGGCAAGAACCTCATGCAGGACGACATCTTCCGCCAGAAATTCGCGCAGACCGAAATCGATCTGCTGGCACTGGAGTTCACGGAAAACCGTATCAAGTCCGCTCTCGGCGCCGGTAAAGACCCGGGCGCGCTCTCTTCCATGACCAAGATCCTGGGCACGGAAATGCAGCAGCGCGTGACCGAGCTCGCCATTGAAGCCGCGGGCTCCCAGGCCCTGATCTGGCAGCCGCCGGCCATTGTGCCCAACTCCGGCGTTGAGCCGGTGGGGCCGGAATACGCCATCACGGCCATGGCCCGCTATCTGAATACACGCGCCTGCTCGATTTACGGCGGCTCCAATGAAGTGCAGCGCGGCATCATCGCGAAAATGGTGCTCGGTCTTTAAAGACCGGCTTCGGAAATTGAAACCATGCAGGCCCTGTCTGCATGCCACCTGAATTGATGAGAGTGAAAAATCATGGATTTTTCCCTGAATGACGACCAGAAGCAGCTGCGCGATTCCGTCGCCAAATTTGTCAAAGGCAGTTACGACTTTGAGAAGCGCCGCCATATCGTGAAAAAAGACGGCGGCCTGAATGCCGACGTCTGGGGGCAGTTTGCCGAGCTGGGCTGGCTGATGCTGCCCTTCGCCGAAGAAGACGGCGGCATCGGTGGCACCGTGGTAGACACCATGGTGCTGCTGGAAGAACTGGGCCGCGGCCTCGTGGTTGAGCCTTACATCCCCACCGTGGTGCTGGCCGGCGGCCTTATCAAGCGTGGCAGTACTGAACAGAAAGCCAAACATCTGGAAGCACTCGTGAGTGGCCAACTGCAGGGTGCATTTGCCGTCAGCGAATACGAACAGGCTTTTGATCTCGCCAACACGGCTTTCAAGGCCGAAGCCAAAGACGGCGGCTATGTGCTTAACGGCACCAAGTCGGTAGTGCTGAATGGTGATCGTGCTGATGTCATCGGCGTGGTGGCCCGCACCAGCGGCAATCCCGGCGACAAGGACGGCCTCAGTGTTTTCCTCGTTGACGGCACGGCTGCCGGCCTGACTCGCAAAGCGCATCGTGTGGTGGACGGCAGCAATGCTGCCGAACTGCGTTTCGACAATGTAAAAGTCGGCAGCGATGCTCTCGTGGGTGAACTCGGCAAGGGCGCAGCCATTGCCCAGGCTGTGATCAACGAAGGCATTCTGGCGCTGGGCGCTGAAGCCACTGGCTTGCTCTCCGTGCTCGTCTACACCACGGTGGAATACGCCAAGACGCGCAAGCAGTTCGGCGTGGCCATCGGCAATTTCCAGGCCCTGCAGCACCGTATGGCCGATATGTTCATGGCCTATGAACAAGTGCGCTCGCTGCTGATGTGCGCCACGCTGAAAGTGAATGAAGAGCATGATGATGCGCAGCAGGCTGTGTACGCGCTCAAATCCCTGATCGGCCGCGCCGGTCGCCACATCGGCCAGGAAGCCGTGCAGTTGCATGGCGGCATGGGCATGACCGATGAGCTGCATATCGGTCACTACTTCAAGCGCATCACCGCCATAGACGCGCTGTTCGGAAATGCCGACCAGAACACACGTGCTTTTGGTGAAGTTTACGCGGCTTGATTTAAGCGCTGCTGAAATAAAAAAGCCCGGGCATGCCCGGGCTTTTTTATTGGCGAGGAATCATTTTCCCGACGCTTTCTTTTCTGCATCCGCCTTCTGCTTGTCCAGCATGGCCTGGAAGGCCTTGGCTTCGATGGCTTCCACCGTGATGGTCACTTTCAGCTCGTCACTCACCACCGGCGCATAATTACCCACGCCGAAATCGGAACGCTTGAGCGTGGTAGTCGCGTTAAAACCGGCTGCCGGCGCATCACCGTAGAAAGGATGCGGGCCGGCCTTGTTGAGATGGGCTTCCAGCACCACCGGCTTGGTCACGCCATTCACGGAGAGATCACCCAGCAGCTGGAAATTCTGCGTTTTCTTGTCGGCATTCTTGATGCCTGTGCTCTTGAAAGTCACGGTGGGGAATTTATCGGTCTTGAACCAGTCGCCTGAATCCAGCAGATGCTCGTTCAGCAGCGGCACAAAAGTATCCAGGCTGCGCAGCGGGAAGCTGGCTTCCACCGAGGATTTTTCCGGATTGTCCTGATTGCCCTGGATGGTGCCGCTGACGGCCTTGAACACGGCAGAAGGCGTGGAAAAGCCCACATGGTTCCAGCTGAAGGACACAAAGCTGTGCGTGGGATCAATGGTGTAGCTGACGATCTTGTCGGCCAGTGCAGCGGAAGAAGCGCCGGCCAGGGCGGCGGCCAGCATCATGTGACGGAACAGCTTCATCGGGGTCTCTCCTGAGAATGTAAGCGCCGGCAAAGCCTAGCGGACTTTGCCTGAAATAATGAGGCAGGCTCGCAAACAACTGTGTTGCGCCTGTGCCAACAATGGCTCCCTCTTACAAACGACAGGCCTCTTTACAAACGATAATTATTCTCATCTAATAATCCTCGCCCGCCCCCGCCAGCAGTCCGTCATCCACGGTAGAGGGAATTTTCATGCGTATCGCCCCGCCATTGCCGTCGCCCGAGCTTTCGACCGATGTCGCCTCACGCCTGCTGGCAGCGACACTGGGCAGCTATGTGCTCTGTTTTGCGCTCACTGCCGCCTTGCAACTGCTGCTGCCGGCCAGCCTGCGCCCCTTGCTGACCCTGCTGCCCTTTCTGGTCTGTGCCGCCACTGTGTTCTGGGCCTTCCGCGCCCGCAATGCCTGGCGCGCCTGGGCCCTGATGCTGGTTCCGGCCGCTCTTTGCGGTGCCGTGATCCTGCTGCGGGGCTGATCATGCTGGAGGCAAGCGAGCACGACGCTTTCCAGCAAGCCATGCGCTGGCTGCGCCTTTTGGCCTCACGCGATATCAGCCGGAGCGAGCGCCAGCAGTGGCTGGAATGGCTGGATGCCAGTCCGCAGCACAACAAGGCATGGCGTCAGGTGGAAGGCCTGCCGGGCTGAGCCAAACACCAGAACATCCGCAAACCGATCAGCACCTATCACGAGTTTCGACAGGCATGAGCAGCACCTCCGGCAAACGCCCCCTGAAAGCCCGCCCCTTTCTGCTCGGCATACATCGCTATGCCGGACTCTTCATTGCCATCTTCCTTTTCATCTCCGGCCTGACCGGCGCCATCATTTCCTGGGATCACGAACTGGATGAGGCGCTGAATCCCCAGCTTTTCAAAAACAGCACACCAGGTAGCGCGCAGGATCCCCTGCTGCTGGCCACACAACTGGAAAAATCCGATCCACGCCTGCGTGTGAGCTGGATGCCCCTGCATGTGGAACCCGGCCATTCGCTGCTCTTGTCGGTGGAGCCGCGCATGGACCCGGCCACCGGTAAAGCCTACGCACTCGATTTCAATCAGGTGGCGCTGGACCCGGTGACCGGTGCCATTCAGGGCTCACGTTTCTGGGGAGCCATCTCCCTCTCGCGTGAAAACCTGCTGCCCTTCCTCTACAAGCTGCACTACACCATGCACATTCCGGACGGCTTCGGCCTGGAACTGGGCATGATTTTCATGGGCATCATTGCCGTGGTCTGGGTAATCGACAGCTTTGTGGCGCTGTGGATTTCCTTTCCCAGCCGCCGCGTCTGGAAAAAATCTTTCGCCTTCCGTTTCCGCAAAGGTGGCCATGCCCTGAATTACGATGCCCACCGCTCCGGCGGCGTCTGGATCTGGGCCATTCTCATCGTGATTGCCGTGACCTCCGTTTCCCTCAATCTCGGTCAGGAAGTGATGCGTCCCGTGGTCTCGGTGTTTTCCGAGCTGCAGGAAACGCCATTCACTTCACGCACACCACGCCCCTTTGATGAACCGCTTGACCCCACACAAAGCCGCGAACAGGTACTGGCCGATGCCCGCACTGAAGCCACCGCACGCGGCTGGACTGATCCCGCCGGCGGCATTTTTCTTCTCCAGCATGTTCAGTGTTTACGGCGTGGGCTTTTACACACCGGAAAATGATCATGGCGATGGCGGCCTGGGCAATCCCTGGCTCTATTTCGACAGCGGCAGTGGCGCCAGCGCCGGCGACAGCATTCCCGGCACAGGCTCTGCCGGCGATATTTTCCTGCAGGCGCAATTCCCCCTGCATTCCGGCCGCATCCTCGGCCTGCCCGGCCGCATCCTGATTTCCTTCATGGGCGCCGTGGTCGCCATGCTCTCCATCACCGGCATCGTGATCTGGGCGCGCAAGCGGCGTCGGCGGGAAATGCCCAGCACACTGCATCCGGCAGAGCTGCAAGCAGAAGCCATGGAATGAGTTTGTGAAGTGAGATCAGAACAAGACGGCTTGGCTGCCCTGTTTCTTCATGAGTCCACCTGGACCTGTCACATCAGCCTGACAATCCATACTCGCACTTTACAAACAGGAATAATTCTCATCTAATTCGCACCCTCTCCGGACAGCCCGCCATCCGCCTGCCAGCTCCGTTTCACTCATGCTTGCAGGGGATGACCATGCGCCGTTTTATCCGGGCCAAAAGCCCGCTTCCATTCGCCATTTCCACGCTGACCACTGCCATGCTGGCCACCGCGGCCTGGGCCCAGGAACCGGTAACGACCGAAAGCCAGGAGCTTGATGTTGTCACGGTTGCCGCCACTGCCAGCAGCGATGGCACCACTGAAGGCACGGGTTCCTACACGAGTCGATCCGCCAAAACCGCCACGCCACTCAATCTTTCCCTGCGTGATACACCACAGTCGGTGAGCGTGGTCACCCAGCAGCGCATTGAAGACCAGCAGCTCAAAACCGTGATGGATGTGGTCAACAATGCCACCGGCGTTTCCGTCAATCGCTACGAAACCAACCGCGCCCAATTCAATGCCCGCGGTTTTGAAATCAACAGCCTCATGGTGGATGGCGTCTCCACCATCTGGGATCAGCCATGGAGCTCGGGCGAAGTTTTCAGCAGTCTCTCGCCCTATGACCGTGTGGAAATCGTACGTGGCGCCAATGGCCTCATGACCGGTGCGGGTGATCCCTCCGCCTCCATCAACCTTGTACACAAGCGTGCGCACAGCAAGGAAACCACCGGTTCGGTGGAATTCGGCGTGGGCAGCTGGAGCCGTTTCACCACCCAAGTTGATGCCTCGTCTGCGCTGAACACCAGCGGCAGCGTGCGTGGTCGCGTGGTGGGCGAATTTGTTGATGGTGACAGCTGGGTGAATCTGCTGGCCAACAAGCAGGAATCCCTTTTCGGCACCATGGATATCGATCTGGGCGAAAATACCGTGCTCTGGTTCGGCGCCAGCCATCAGGCCAATGCCACCGACTCCCCCGCCTGGGGCGGCCTGCCGGTCTGGTATAGCGATGGCAGCCGCACCAACTGGGATCGCTCAAAAACGGCCTCAGCCACCTGGGCACGCTGGGACAGCACTTACGATAATTATTTCGCCAATATCGAGCACAGCTTTGCCAACAGCTGGAAAGCCAAACTCAGCTACAGCCATGGCGAAAGAAATGCCGACTCCTATCTGCTCTATCTCTTTGGCGGCAGCCCGGACAAAACTCCTGCCAACGACATGATGACCTGGCCCGGTGCTTATCAAACCAAAACCACGCAGGACGACATCAGCCTTGATGTGAGCGGTGCTTTCGACTTCCTGAGCCGCAGCCATGAACTGGCTTTTGGTTATACCTTCAGCAATCAGAACTTCGATGCCAAGAGCCGCGCGCCGCTCACCGGCCTGTACAGTCCCATTGATTTCGATAATTACAACGGTGGCTTTGCCGAGCCGGTCTGGGGCCCGCTCAGCTATTACGACAATACCGAGACTACGCAGGAAGCTTTCTATGCCATGACCCGCCTCAGCCTGGCCGACCCGCTCAAGCTGATTCTGGGCGCACGCCTCAGTGATTATGAAAAAACCGGCACCAACAGCGCCGAGCTGACCAAGGTTACTAACGAACTGACGCCTTATGCCGGCCTCATCTACGACATCAGCAGCACGCTCTCTGCTTATGCCAGCTACACCGATATTTTCCTGCCGCAGTCCGAGCGTGACATCAACAAGAATTATCTGGACCCCATCGTGGGCAAGAGCATGGAAACCGGTATCAAGGGCGAGTTCATGGAAGGCCGCCTGAATACCTCCGCTTCCGTTTTCCGCATCGAGCAGGACGGCCTGGCCAAAAGCACCGGCCTGACCATTCCCGGCACCATGGGAGAGCTCGCCTACACCACCTCTGAAGGCGCTACCAGCAAAGGCTTCGAGCTGGAAGTGTCAGGCGAGCTCAGTGCGGACTGGCGTGCAACGCTTGGCTACACGCAATTCACGGCCAGCGATGCTGCCGGCGACGATGTGAACACACTTTATCCACGCAAGCTTCTGCGGCTCTTCAGCACCTACCAGCTCCCCGGCGCACTCGACAAGCTGACCGTAGGTGGTGGTGTGAACTGGCAAGAAACGATTTACACCCTCGCCACCAATCCCGCTGGCAACCCTGAACGCATCAACCAGAAAGCCTATGCCCTGCTCAATCTCATGGCACGTTACGACATCAGCCCGCAGCTTGCTGCCCAGCTCAATGTCAGCAATGCCACGGACGAAACCTACTTCGACGTATTCGATGCCTACGGTGCGCTTACTTATGGCGAGCCACGCAATATCACGGCTTCGGTGAAGTACAAGTTCTAAAGCGCTTTCCTCGCTTTAGCAGCTGCGGGAAGGGCGTACTTACGCTCTTCCCGTTTTATTTTTCCAGAAAACGGAGCCCGAGATGTCCAGCCACGCCTCCATACGCCGCTGGTACGCCATACACAAATGGACCAGCCTGATCTGCACAGCTTTCATGCTGCTGCTGTGCATCACGGGTCTGCCCTTGATTTTCCATCATGAAATCCATGAGCTGGAACATCATCTGGCTGGCGAGGCGGAGCGTGGACCGCGTGCGCCCGGCACCGAGCTTGTCAGTCTGGACGCCACCATCGCCAATGCCCTGAAAGAACATCCCGGCCATATTCCCGGCCTGGTTTCCTGGGTGGAGGACGAACCTGACGTGCTGCTCATAGGCACACAGGAGCGCGGCAATCTCGATCCGCAAAAAGTCGCCTTCATGAATATGGATCAGCGCAATGGCGCGATCATGGAAAAGCATACGGACGATCTGGACTTCATGGATGTCATGTTCCGCCTTCACGTGGATCTGTTTGCCGGCCTGCCCGGCATGCTCTTCCTCGGCGTGATGGGCATGCTGCTCCTAGTGGCCATCATTTCCGGCATCGTGGTTTACGGCCCCTTCATGCGCAAACTGGAATTCGGCACGGTACGCGAATCACAACGCCGCCTGAAATGGCTGGACCTGCACAATCTGCTGGGCGTTGTCACCCTCAGCTGGTTTCTGGTGGTGGGCAGTACCGGCGTCATCAACACCTGGGCCACCCTGCTCATCAAACTCTGGCAGTTCAATGAACTGGGCACACTGATCGAGCCCTATAAAAAGCTGCCTGAGCCGCTGCAGTTCACCTCGCTGGATGCCGCCGTGGAAAAAGCCAAAGCGGTAGAGCCGGATATGACGCCCACCTTCGTGTTCTATCCCGGTTATTTCCTCACCGAAAACAAACATCACATTGCCGTTCTCATGAAGGGCAATACGCCCGTGACTTCACGTCTGCTCAAACCGGTATTGATTGATGCTCAATCCGGCGAATTCACCGCCAGCGTAGAGCTGCCCTGGTATCTGAAAACCCTGCTGCTCTCCCAGCCCCTGCATTTTGGTGATTACGCAGGCCTGCCCCTGAAAATCCTCTGGGCCCTGCTCGACATCATTTCCATCATCGTGCTCGGCAGTGGCCTCTATCTCTGGTTTGCGCGGCGACGCTTGCAGGACGAGCGCATCAAGCGCATCGCTGAAAAAGCCGCCGCACTGGAAAAAGCCGAAGGAGCTGCCGCATGAAAAGCAGCAAGAGCAACAGTTTCTGGCAAATCTGGGGCGCCCCCATCCTGCTCACCGTACTGACGCTGTTTGGTCTGGTGGCTGCACTGGTTGGCACCGGCATCTGGCATGGTCTTGCCTGGCTGGTGATTGCCGTTCCGGTAGCAGTCTGCATCTGGTATGGCTGGAAAAGGCCTGGCTCTAAAAAAACTGCATGAATGAAAAAGCCCGCATCAAGCGGGCTTTTTCATTTTCAGTAATCACCGATTACTTGAGCCTGTCGTTTTCACGTCCGGCCGGTTTTTCCGTCAGGGGTTTGGAGCGCTGCGACAACCATTCCTTGCTGATGGCCCAGGTGCTGTGTGCGGCGCGACTGCCCGTGAAAACGCCGGCATGGCCACCGGGAACAACATGGAACTGTTTGTCGTCCGAGCTCACCACATCATTGATGGCGCGCGCGGCATCCACGCTCACGATCTTGTCGTTGTCACCGGCAAAGGCCAGAAGATTGGAGGTGATGCTGCGGAAATCGGCCACACGCCCGCCGATACGGATACGGCCTTTGGCGAGACGGTTATACAAGCCCATCTTGCGTATGACTTCCTGCACGGTAGCACCGGGATAGTCCGGCATATTGGTGAACCATTCATTCATGGTCATATAGCGCGAGACGTATTCGTCATCGGCCATATTGCGCACGAGTTCGAGATAGCTGGAGACCGTGCCCACCGGGTTTGTCATCTTGAACATGAGCGACAAGCGTTTGCCCGGCACATGGAAGAACTGTCTTTCCATTTCATCAATACGCAGACCGGTCACGCGACCTATCGCCCATACCGGCTTGCGCATAAGGCTCGTCACCTTCCCCGCCCAGCCCATCTTGTGCATATCGACAGGCGAAGCGATGGTCACGAGATTCGTCACGCTCTTGTCACCACTGGCCGCGAGATACAACAGGCTGAGCAAGCCGCCCATGCAATAACCCAACAGGGAAAGCTCTTCACTGCCGCTATGCGCACGGATTTTTGCCAGGGCCTTGGGAAACCAGTCGGCAATATAAGTATCGAGGGAAATATCGCGGTCGTCTTCGCCGGGATTACCCCAGTCGATGAGATAGACCTCGAAACCATGGGCAAGGAAATAACGCACCATGGAGCGGTCGGCCATCAAGTCGAAAATCCAGGCAAACACACCCAGGGGCGGCACGAGTACGAGAGGAATGGCAAAGCGGCGCTGACGCACCTGGAAGCTCTTGCCTTCGATATTCACATAGCCCGTGGGCAGGGGCTTGTAATGCTTCACGCTCATGAGGCCGTCGCGCAGGATGACCTCATGCGGCGTCTTGTCCAGTTGCAGATAGTTCTGCTTGTGCGTACGGCGGCGCACGGCATTCTTCACAAAGGCCGAGCTGGTACGGGCAAAGCGCAGGGAACGGTCAAGCGTGCTCATAAATCCTCATGCTGTTGTTCATCCTTACCTGGATACACATTCCGGCAGAACTCCGGAGACATGGAGTCAGCAGTCTCTGCTTGCAAGCCTGCGGGGAGAGCCGGAAAGGCGCGCATGGTAGGAGGCAGGCCCGCAGGCGGCAAGCCGGCTCGTCAGGGTGGCTCAAAAAGCCATTCCTGGCGATATGGAATATATAAATGAAAAATCGGTATTTTTGGAAATAAGCAGACAGGCCTAGTCTCTCCTCATCGGCAAACCGCCCCAGACATGATTGAGGAGAAAGACCATGAGCCTGCGCCTTGGCGACATCGCCCCCGACTTCACCCAGGAATCCTCCATAGGCCCCGTCAGCTTCCACTCCTGGCTGGGCGACAGCTGGGGCGTCCTGTTCTCGCACCCGGCCGACTTCACCCCGGTCTGCACCACCGAGCTTGGCCTCACCGCCAAGAACCGCGACCGCTTTGCCGAGCGCAATGTAAAGG
>JAVHYE010000055.1 GCA_031119295.1 Pedobacter sp.
CGGCAATATTGATCCAACTGGCCTTGAGGTCAGTGCGCCGTCCTTGTACATGATTCCTGGCAGTAGTCAGAACCTGGAGGCAGGGTTGCTGCTGGGCTGGTTTGAGCCGCTTGTTATCAAGCACGGCATCAAATGGGAGGTCAGTGATAGCAGTCTTGCCAGTATTGATGAGAATGGTCGGATAGTGACCAAGAGCTTCTCGGGAACGCATACGCTGAGTGTGACGGGCCATTTTCAGAGCGGAGACTTGCATTGGCAGAGTTCGCTGACATTGACATTGACAGATGTGCCGCAGGTAGTCAGCGTCAATATGGATGGTCTTCCTGATGAGTTGCAGCCGATAAGCAGCTATCCCCTTTTCACTAATGCTCAACTTACGGCGGCGGCTGGTGGAGGTGTTCTCCAGGTAAGCCAGGCGCAATGGAGTCTGGTTGATCCGGATGCTGCTGCCGCCCAGGGCGTGAGTATCGGATCAATAAATGGCGCGCCCTATCTTCACACTTTGCAGCCGGCATCTGATATCACGGTGCGCCTGCGTGCTGTGCAGAACATTCGAGGCTTCAGTTTCACCACTGAGAAAACAGTGGTCGTAAAGAAGTTCGTACTTACGCCTGTCGATATGACAATGTTCTGTCCGTATTACATCGACTACGCCATGCCGGCTGATTGCACGGCAACCGTTATATACAACAATGGAACCATGGCCACAGCAGTTCCCCAGCTCAGTGTTTCGACGGACGATGCAGCTTATGTCTCGGTGTCGGGGAGTACCATCACATCGACATGGGATAACAAGTCTTCCTATCGCACTGTGCAGATAAGCGGCATGGTGGGTGCGCTCACCAGCACGGCAACTGTTTCCCTGAACCCTCGAAAAACTCTGATGACTGGATTGGAGTTGGATGGCTTGGCAGAGCTGGCTGATGGAACAAGTACTCAGCTGCAAGCATGGGCTAGCTGGGATGATGGTTCGCGCACTAATGTCACCAGCTCGGTCCGCTGGTCCTCATCAAAAGCCAATTATGCGGATTTCAATCAGTATCAGTACGGTCTGCTGATGGCCAGCTACATCCTGGATGAGCCTGGTGACAAGTCATTGATGGTGACGGCATCGGCTTGCAAATATCGCGAAGATTACAGCTGTGCTGATAGCAATCGCATCTCAACCAGTACGCCAGTTACGATTCGTTATATTCCTCTTGCGTTGACAGGCCTGCGGCTGGATGCCGGAGATGTAGGCTATGGCTTCATGCAGTCTGGGAAGAGTTATGCACTTACTGCACGTGCAGTCTGGAACAAGAAGCTGCCGGGTGGGGCTGACTACAGCACTGAGGTCTCAGAGGGCGTGCAATGGACTGGCAATCATGCCGGTGTTGTTGTCAGTGGTTCGCAGTTGAGTGTGGGAAGTATTGGTGGCGAGCCTTTGCTTATGTTGACGGCCAGTTATCAAGACCCGAATGACAGCGGGGTGGTGCGAACAGCGCGCCGCGTTATTACGCTGTTCTCCTCTACTGGTCATGTGAGGCGGCTTGATCCTGCAGAAGGCCTGAATGGGGCTGCTGTGATGTTGGGCGGAGATGATTTGGTGCGCTCATTGTTGTCGGCGAGCTCGCCTTTCCGCAAAGTGGTGTCAGACCCCCATCCTTTTATCAGTGATGTCAAACAGGCAGTAAGAACCTCTCAGGGCTGGGCCTATTTGCGTAACGATGGTTCTGTTTGGTATCCCGAACCTGTTTCGACTCAAGTTTACAGTGCGGAAATGCGGGAACAACTGACCCGGCAAGCGAGTGCTTTTGATTATTACGATGTAATCCCCCGGCCGATTGGATTGCTTCAAGACATCGTCATGTTGGCGCAAACCAGCTTTACTCCGTATACAGGAGCATTGTTCGCTTTGCGTTCGGATGGTTGGGTTACAAGAGTGGCCATAAAGCCTTTGCCCAATGGTGGGCGCGGTTATGTGTTGTCGGCAACGGGAGTGTCCGGGGTCAAGCGCATTACAGGCGGGTCCAGTCTTCTGATGTTGAAGCAGGATGGAACAGTGTGGAGTCGTCCGGAAGATTTTAATGATGTCTACACGCAGATCATGAAGGACGCACAGACACCGCTCACTGGTATTGTGGACATTGCTTCTTTGCCAGAAGGAGGTATGGCACTTGATGCCAGCGGTGCACTCTGGACATGGGGACGGAATTTTTATGGGCAACTTGGACATGGCGACACAGTTGACCGTCAATATGCTACTCGCATTGCCAGTGTCACGGGATTCAGCAAGATCACGTCTGGTTTGTCAGTCGCATTGCGCACAGATGGCAGCCTATGGAGCTGGGGTGGTTATTCCAATGCTGACAGTAAAGAGCCGCAGCGTGTGGGCGCATATACCGGGCTGACTGGATTGGTCAGAGGGTATGTTGTCCAGGCAAATGGCCGTGTGTTGTGGTGGGGTAGAGATAGTCTTACGGATAGCTTGAGTACTCCTGCTTCCGTTTATGTGTCGGCAGCACCAGGAGCGGCTGCTTTAAGCCTGCCCTGATGCTTGAGCCGCCGTGAAAAACGCAAAGGCCTCGAATTTTCGAGGCCTTTGCGTTTTAGCATCTGTGTTCTCTGAGTAATGAACTTATGCATGAAGCCGCTTTATGTGTGTCGCCGTGTTTTGCTTAGAACGTGGCCATCACGCCCAGATACGGTCCCATGAGTTCCAGGTCCACACTATTGCTGCTGTCCGTGCCACGTATGTCCAGGCCCAGCTGCATATGGCGCCAGCCACCATCAATGTCCACCGGGGTTTTGCCTTCCACCAAACGCCAGCCTGCGCTCAGGCGGTAATCGGTTTCACTGGCATTGACGGAATCGTTATTGAACAGCATGCCGCCAATGACGGCACCGTAAAAGAAACGGTCCACGCGGTTCACCATCTTCACTGACATATAGCCGAAAGGGCTGGAGACGTCGTAGTTGAAGCTGCTGCTGCCGGCGACGAGGAAATCCATATTCACGTCAATTTTTCCCATGCCCACACCGATGGCGAGCAGGGCCGTATCGCTGGCGATCAGGTTGTACCAGCCTTCGGCCAGCAGGAAATCAATGTCTATGCCGGCGGCCACCGGCACATCGGCAAAGCCACCCAGACTGGAGCCGACCAGGCCGCCTACGCCATAACCGCTGCCCTCGTAATGCAGAGGCAGATAATGTGCACCAAAAGCCCACTGGCGATTGCTGGCAATCACCGACAGCTGCGGAATGGCTTCGGTAGACAAGTTCAAAGAGTCTCCCGAGGCCGCAAAAGAGCTGGCGACATTGCTGGGGGATTCACCCCGGTTCACCACGCTGCCATCCAGCGTCCAGGCATAGACCTCGGCGCGCGCAGATACATCCCAGCCTTCGGCGGAAGGATCGGCGTGGCGCAGATAATTGTCGGCGCATACAGGGGCGGTGAGCAGTGCGAGCATGCTGCCCATGAGGCAACGGTAGAGAAAGGTGTGGGGCATTCCATGGCGGTGTTTCATATAGGGCGTCCTGTGCATGCAGCGGTGTTTGAGCAGGGAAAGCGTACAACGGCTTGCTGCGGTATGCCGCATGCTGACTTGTCCTGAGGCAGACTGCTAGAGTCGGGCTTCGCGGCGATGGGCTCCTGTGCTGCGGCAATATGTGAACAGGACGGGAGTGGTGGCTTTCATGATTCAGGATGAGATCAGGATGCGATTCGAGAAGCTTCTTCAGGGTTTATGGGTGTCTGTCTCGGCCATGGTGTTTTCGGCAGGTGTGCTGGCCGCACCGGCCGTGGAGCCGGTGAATGTGGACAACTTCAAGCGGGTGGAGAGTGATCTCTATTTTGCCAAATTCGTGAAAGATGGCGCCTTTGGTGCTTTCTCGCATGCACGTGCGCCTATCCCGGTGGAAAAGCAGGAGGTGATACGCATGAATCGCGACACCCTGTATTCCTATGCCGTGGCCGATCTGGCCGCCGGCCCGGTGACAGTCACCCTGCCAGAGAGTGGCAGCCGCTTCATGGCCTTGCAGGTCATCAATGAGGACCACTACACCCCGCAGGTGGTGTATGGAAAAGGCGAGTACCGCTTTACGGAAAAGGAAGTCGGCACGCGTTATGTGCTTTTCCTGGTACGCACTTTTGTTGATCCGGAAAGCAAGGCGGATCTCGCCGCCGTGCATGCCGTGCAGGACGGCATGAAGCTCAGCCAGGGCGCCTCGGCAAAGTTTGCCATTCCTGCCTGGGACCAGGCCCGTGCCAAGAAAATCCGTGAGGCACTCAATAATCTGGCTGCCGCCAATGGTGGCCTAGATTCAGCGCGCATGTTCGGCCCCAAAGAAGAAGTGGATGTTGTGCAGCATCTGATAGGCACGGCGGCAGGCTGGGGTGGTAATCCGCGCCGTGATGCCATGTATGCAGGCGCCGCGCCGGAAAAGAATGATGGCAAAACTGCCTACACCATCACCGTAAAAGATGTACCGGTGGACGGCTTCTGGTCCATCTCTGTCTACAACGCCAAGGGCTTTTTCGAAAAGAATGCTTTGGGGCGTTATTCGCTGAACAATGTCACGGCGGCCAAGAACGCCGATGGTTCCGTGACCGTGCAATTCGGTGGCTGCACGGCTGCCATCAAGAACTGCATCCCGGTCAGCAAGGGCTGGAATTATCTGGTTCGCCTCTATCGTCCGCGTGCGGAAATTCTGGATGGCTCGTGGACTTTTCCCAAGCCAACGCCGCTGCATTGATGGCGGATCAGTCTGCTCCCGATTTTCCGGGGAAAATCTGATACTGGGTGGATGGATCTTGTAAGTAAAAAAGAGCCTCAAATGAGGCTCTTTTTTTGCAGGGCTTTAAATCACCAATGAAGCTCAGCCGATCTGCTTGAGCAGGCTCCAGCGCTGCTCCGGGCTGGCCAGTTGCAGCAGGGGAATGATTTCCTTCAGCAATTGCGGGAGATGGGCTGTCACTTGCTCGCCCTGGCCGCGCGCAATCAGGGCCAGGGCCTTGTCCAGAGAAACGGCTGCCGGCTTGACCGTGGCGTGAACGGCTACGACAGCTTCCAGGCCCAGCTTGCCGATCGCGGCCTGCACTTCGGTCTGGGCATCGCTGCTGGCGCTGAGGCCGGGCAGGTGAACACTGAAGCGCCATTTCAGGGGAAGGGCGCGGCCGTTTATCTGCAAGGGATTATTGCGCAGGGCCTGCTGTATTTTCTCCAGCAGCGTCGAGGCCCCTTCGCTGGGGGTGGAGGGCAGGCTGATGGCCAGCGTGGAGAAGCTGTAGCGGCTGGGCGTGTCTTCGGTGCGGATGCAGGCGCGTATCAGGCCTGCCGCATGGCTCAGGGCTGCATCGGCGGCCTGTTTGCCATTCTGCATGAAAAAGGATTTGTAGTCGGCCATGTCGGCAATGAGGATGGCCACGGACTGGCTGTGACGGCGCGCAAAAGCCAGGTCTTTGGTGAGCTGTTCAAGAAAGGAGGGCTGGTTGCGGAAGCCTGTGAGCGCATCGACCGGAATCTGTTTCTTCAGGGCCAGGGCTTCGCGCTGGTAATTGCAGTGCGCACGAGCGCGGGCCTGCAGATCAATGGAGTTGAAGGGCTTGGGCAAAAAATCGGTAGCGCCGCGATTCAGTGCCTCTGCGCGCATTTCTTCGGAGTTGTCGGCGCCCGTCACCACGATCACGGGAATGCTCTGTATGCCCGGATCATCCGAGCCGCGTATGCGGTCCAGCAGGCCCAGACCATCCAGCACCGGCATCAACAGATCGGTGAAGACCACGTGGATGCTGTTGTCCGCCTGGAGTTTCCGCCAGCCATCTTCCCCGTCCGCCGCAACAATGACGTCGTAATCCTTGCCCAGGATTTTGTTCGCCGCCATGCGGATGACTTTTGAATCATCCACCAGGAGGACGCGAGGCTTGCTGTCTGCTGTTTGTTCCGACATGCCGTCGCTCCGTCCGGATGGCAAAAGAAGGGCTGGGAAAGTCAGTACAGCGTAGCAAGAGCGGCGCTGTCCAGACGGCCCAACCCCTGCTCGGGCCGTCTGGCTGGCTGTGTACCACATGGCGCTTTCGCAAATCATTTAGCCACTTCATGCGGGAGCTACTGATTCCGCGGTTTGGACAAGGCTGCTACATTCGGGGCCTTGTCGGGTTTGGGCCGGCCGTGGAGCCGGTGCTGTGCGTAGTTTGCGCAGGCCTGCAGACAAGAAGCACTGGCAAGGATGCTGGTGCATATCAATAAAGGCAGGATGCCCGGTGGATGGTGGTGGGCCAGGGCGGGGCTGCTTTCTTTTGTTTCCTCGTGCTTTATCGCTTGCTGCTTTCCGTCAGTTGGGGGAGGTCTGCACTTCATGAGCAGACGTCAACTTCAGACTTCAGGTGCTGTTGCTAGGGTAGCGGCAGTGTCGTGTGCTTCTTCGCGCCGGGCTATACGTATGCCTGATCATGGCGAATCAAGGAGAGATAAATGAAACATCAAGGGCGCTCCCTCGTCTGTACGATTGGTCTGCTGTTTGCGTTGATGCTGGCATTGCCAGTGAGTGCGGCTACGCGCCCTCTCGACCTTGATGCCTGTTCTGCGTCATTCGATGACTACCAGCAAGCTGCGTTGGCGAATAGCCGGTTACGACTTGCCACCGAGCAGGCACGCATCTCCCCAAGACCGAAGGCGATTGATGATCTGGAAAGGGATATTGCTGCGGCTGAAGGCATGCCGGCAGAAGATTTCTTTGCTTCGCGCTTCGGCTCGGGTAGTGCTCCTGCACAAGAGCGCATGCGTGATTTTGTGCAGGGCTTGTCACTGGCCAATGCTCGAGAGCGCCGCAAGGAGGACATGGCCATGCTCAAGGCGCTGAAGGCTGGCGCCTATGAGGCTTACTCTGCAATAAAGGGGTCGAGCCCAGAGAGCCCAATAGAGGCGGCCTACCTGCAGGCCATGTCTGATGCTGATCTCTGCGTATGGAATGCCCGTATTACGCAGATTACCGGCAAGGCTTTGCCTGCGGCTGCGAAACTTGATGCATCAACACAAAACGCAAGCATGCCACCGAAAGAGTGCGTAGCGCTCCAGAAGAAAATTTCCGGCATAGTGGTGCCTCCTGATGCGTCGATCACAGCGAGCCAAGAAACAGTCATGTTCATGGCTCGCGCCGTCATAGACATGATTGATGGCGGCTGCCCGGGCGGTACAGCAGAACAACGTAGCGCTGAGCGGAAGCTGCGCCAGCAGCAGTACGATGCTGCTGAGCGGGCCTGCAATGCAGTGCAGGCCGGAGGGCGTCACTGTGTGGCACAGAATTATTTCGAGCCGGGTTTGGCGCCTCCAGTCAAACAAACCCCACCAGCTGCTCCAGTGGTGGCTCAGCCCGCGCCAGCTCGCAAAACATATCGATGCCAGCTTGACCCGGTAACCGGCAATGATCCTCCGGATATGGTCGCCTATGATCCGGTGACGGGCATCGTAGAGTGCGAGCCAGGTGCGGATGAGCGTCGGGGTAAAAAACCAAAAGCGTCTGGTAGCAGGCCTGCTTCAAGCGGTGACTGGGAAACCAGTCCCGGTATTCGCCATTGAAGCGATGATTGCGCGGTCGTGGCAGGAGATTGGCGGTACTGGTTGATTCGATGTGCAGCCGCAGGGGTCACAAGGCGTGGTCACCCTGTGCGTGCTGATTGCCAGTCGTGATTGGAGGAGTGATGGCACAAAGACAAAGCGCATGGATAAACGCCAGGGGGCTTGGGCTCATTATCCTGATGGTGTCTGCTTTCATGGCGGGCTGTGCCAGTCGGCCTGCTTCCAATACGGCATCTACGAAAGCTAATGACTGGGTGGGTTTTACGCAAAAAGGACAGGCTTCGTTTTACGGCAGCAAACATCAGGGCAAGAAGACGGCCAGTGGTGAGCCTTTCAAGCAGGAGTTGAAGACGGCGGCCCACAAAACCATTCCCTTTGGTGCGATGGTGAAAGTCACCAATGTAGATAATGACAAAAGCGTGGTGGTCAGAGTCAATGACAGGGGGCCATTTGTCAGTGGCCGCATCATTGATCTGTCCAGCTCGGCATTTAATGCGATTGGAAGTACGGCACAAGGTGTGCTCAAGGTCGAGATTGAGGTGATTAAGTAGTTGGGGCGCGCGAAGCGCACCGCAACGTTTTCAAATCCGACCCCGCATTGGGCTTGAGCAGGATAAAAGGAGGCTCTTGCCGCTGTATAGCAAGAGGTGTGTCCTGATGATGCCGGCACGGCCTGTTAGAGTGTGTCGGCTGTTTTCGCCCGCCCGCCGCCCATCGGAGTGATCCGGACAAAAAGAACAGGGTCGGAGAATTCAGCGCCCGACAAGGAGGTGGGCTGCGCGTGGTCGCAATCCTTACAACAGGACAGATGCCTCCGTGGCGCCTGCTCCGGTCTCCGATGTCACTCAGCCAGCTTTTCTCCAGGATGCCTCTCCCCTGTGGGCGAGGCATCTGTGCGTATGGCTGCGATCGGTAGCGTGCTCATGCCGCTGCCTGGCACCTTGCCGTCGGCCTTTGCTGCGGCGATTTACTCTGAACAAGGAAATGTAATGAGGAAAAAATACAAAATGTCTGCTCGGGCGTTGGCGCTGCCCCTGCTGCTGGGCATGGGCGCTCTGACGTGTGCGACAACGGCGGCGGCCGATGCCGCCATCAGCACCTTGTCGACTTCACAGGTGGGCGGTTCCTTCCAGGTCACCACGGCCAACGGGGCCTACCTGTACCAGATTACAACGGAGCAGCCCAATATCTCGGCCTATGCGGTGGATGCCACAACGGGCGCGCTGACCCTGATCAATAACTACACCTACACCATTCCGGGCATGTCCATTCCGCCGCAGTTCCTCGCGCTGGCGATCGACAATAGCCGCAACCTGCTGTTTGCCGCCGAGGCCAGCTTCACCAACACGGCAAGCTATCTCATCAATGTCTATCGCATTGGTAGCGACGGCACGCTGACGGAGGTTAGCGGCTCGCCCTTCCCGGTCAGCCAGGGCATGAACAACAGTGCCTCCATCACCAGTCCGCTGGCCGTGGACAGCGTGAACGGCCGCCTCTTCGTGATGGTGCAGGGAGCCGTGCAGTACACCGCGCAGTACTCCTGCGGCTACAACTCCATCGTCACTTACAGCTTTGACGACAAGGGCACTCTGACACCGGTGGCGGGGCCGACGCCGGTGGTCGCCAACTCGCCGGGCTTCGTGCTGTCGCCGGACGGCCGCTATGTGATTGCCGTGGGCAACAACATGGTCAACTGCGGGTTGGCCGGCTATCCGGTGTCAAACCAGCCGCTGGTCGTGACGTATCCGGTGTCGGCCACCGGCGCACTGGGCGCCAGCGCCGGGAGCCAGGCCTATCCCCTCAACATCCAGAATTTTTCTCCCGAAGCGCAAGTGGTGCAGACCCCGATCGGACTGCAGATGCACCCCAGCAATGGCAATGTGTACCTGCTCAACTACGGGCTCAATCCCTCGGTTTTCACCTTGAACAGCACTACGGGCGCGCTGACGGTGCCCTCAGCGGTGACCAGCCCTAACGCCAACGGCCTGGTGTTCTCGGCGCACGGCCATCGGGCCTGGGCGATCGCCAATAGCCAGATCCAGTCCTACCAGGTGAATGCCACGGGCTCCCTGCAGGCGCTGGGCAGCCCGCTGTCCTCGGCACCCGCCACTGACGCGGACGGCTCTCCCTCCAACCTGGTCATTTCCGCGGACTCCACGCGCGTGATGGCGACCGTGGACAACCCGGCCTCCACCTGGGTGTATGCCACCAACCTGCCTGTATACGGCGCGACCACGGTGACGCCGGGCGTGAGTGCCGTGAGCGCATCGACGCCGGTCGGCAATGCGCAGCCGGGCTGCACCGTGGCCTACAGCCTTTCGACGACGGCGCCTGCCAGCACCACCACGGCGCCGGCCAATGCCTTCTCCGTGCCGGCCGTGCTGCAGGGCGGGGTAATGTCGGCCAGCGTGCCGCTGTCCCGGCTGACGGTAGGGGCCACCTACTATGTGCGGGCCGCGGTAACCTGTTCCGGCAGCACGCTCTACAGTCCGCCGGTCAGCTATGTGCATACGCAGGCGCCGGCGGCGCCGGTGATCGGCACCGCCAGTGTGTTGCCCGTGCAGACCGGTGCGTTGAGCGCGTCGGCGCAGGTGGTGTTCACGCCCGGCGCCAATGGCGGCACGCCCATCACCGGCTACACGGTGACGAGTACCCCGGGGGGACTGTCGGCCGGCTGCAATGCATCGCCCTGCACCCTCAGCGGGCTCACTTTCGCCACCCGGTATACGTTTTCTGTCACGGCGCAGAATGCCGTCGGCAGCAGTGTGGCGTCGGCGGCTTCCAACAGCGTAACGCCGCTTGCTGCACCTAGCGCGCCGCAGAACGTCAGCGCTTCGTTTGCGTTGTCGGGCAGCAGCGCCACCATCAATGTCAGCTTCGCTGCGCCGGCCACGAACGGCGGCTCGCCCATCACGGGCTACACGATGTATCTGCACGATCCGAATACGCAGGTGACAAAGCCCTACAGCTGCAACATGGCGCGCCTGAGCTGCTCGTTCAGCAATGCGACGCTGGGTGGCCGGTATTATGTTTACGTCGTCGCGGTGAACAGCATTGGCACTGGTGCTACCTCAACAACGCAGACGGTGATCCCGGTGGCACCGCCGAGCGCGCCGCAAGTGGGCAGTGCTGTGGCCGGGCCGGTGGCCGGCCTGGCCACGGTTCGGTTCACTCCAGCATTTAATGGCGGCAGTGCGGTGACGGCCTACACGGTCAGCAGCGTGCCGTCCGGGGGAACCGGCAGCTGTAGCGCTTCGCCCTGCACGGTGTCCGGCCTGACGACGGGCAACACCTACTCCTTCACCGTGACGGCGACGAATGCCGCAGGCACCAGCAGCGCATCCGCGGCCAGCAACATGGTGGTGGCGGGCGTGGCGCCGGCACCGCGCAATGTGGTGGCTGCTACCACGGCATCCGGCGTGTCGATCAGCTTCGGCGCACCGATGTTGCTGCGCTCGGCAGGACCGAGTGCTTCCGACCCCCTGTACAGCTATCTGATCACCAACAACGTCGATACCACCGTGATCACCTGCACGGCATCGCCGTGCACGGTGCTGCCGTCGAGCAGTGGTCAGATCACCTTCTCGGTGGCGACCTTCGACAAGGTCAAGCAGCAGGTCAGCCAGGCTGTGTCCAGCAACACGCCCATCAAGGCCGCGGTGTTCGCAGCGCTTGCGAATACCTCCTGGAGCATTCCCGCCGGTGTACAGACCCTGAACGTCATTGTGACCGGCGGTGGCGGTGGCGGCGGTGGTAATGCCAACAGTTCATCCGGCGGTGGGCAGGCAGGTGCGGGGGCTATGGCCACGGCCACGCTAACCGTTGGCAGCAATACGAGTGTTGATGTGATTGCCGGTGCCGGTGGCGCCGGAGGCCAGAACCCCATCAGTGGTGGCGGCGGTGGTGGTGCCAGCGCGTTGCGCATGGGCAGCCTGCTGCTCGTGGCGGGTGGCGGTGGCGGCGGTGGTGCACAAGCCAACCCGGTCTATACCGGCCCCGGCGGTGGTGGCGCCGGTTTGGGAAATGAGCGAGCCGGCAACGGTGCTAGTGGCGGTGTCGGTGGCGCTCAGGGAAGTGGCGGTGTCGGCACGGGTTGCCCGCTGCTTTCGAGCAACAGTATTCCGGGCAGTGGCAATGGTGGTGCAGGTGGCCAGGGTGCCGGCGGCGCTGCTGGCGGCAGTGGCATCTGGAGTACGCTGGGAGGCAATGGCGGCAATGCCAATGACTCGCGATGCGGCAGCTCGAGCGGCGGCGGTGGTGGCGGTGGCGGCTACGGGGGTGGTGGCGGTGGCGGTGGTTGGACACCGAATCCCCCTAAGAACAATAGCTGGGGCTATCACATTGGCGGCGGCGGTGGCGGAGGCAGCACCGGCCCGGATGGTGTGCAGTGGCAGCCGGCCAACAATGGTGGGGCCGGTGGTGCCAATGGCGGTAACGGGTCAGTGGTGATTTTCTTCAATTGACCAACAGGCAGGGGCAGCGAGCAGGCTGCCCCTGTATTTCTCCTGAGCGCTGGCGGTCTTCTGCAGACTACCCCAGTCATGATGTCGAAGCCGCCTCACGGAGGCTTGCTTTGGGCGTAGGTTGGGGTGAGTGAAACGGAACCCAACGTTCTCCGATTCAGCGCTGTGAACGCTGCCTAGCTGGCAGGGGGCAGCAAGCCATATAAAAGGCAGCTTGCGGTGGTAAGACGCAGCGTATTAGTTGCGCAGCGCCAGCTGATACGGATTAGCTCCCCAAAAACACATGCTGGTTGTGCCACGCCAGGAAATCAGGGTGGGGCGCAAGCTTGTGAGGCGCTGTTATCGAGTGGCCCGCTAATGCTATGAGCAGGGCATGATCTTGCGTGGATTGTGGTGTGTCCTGCAAAGCATCTGAGATTTTAATGGTCAGGTCCGGCATGACGGTAAGCAGGCCCTGATCAAAGGCTTTGTCATGCAAGGCAGAAAGACAAAGGCCATTGGCAGGATTAAGGCGGTTATGTTCGTCCTGAGCCCAAGGCACGATATGGCTGGCCACCAATAATTTGGGATGACTGATGCCACTCATGCAGCAGCGGCTTTCATAGCTGCTTAACACGGACTTGCGAAAGAAGCTCTGCTTGCGACGCACGGTCACTAGCGCCGTTGTATTACTGCCAAAGTAATCCGGTAGAGCTTCATCAGCGCTATTGCTACTCAGGGCTTCCATCGCGGCTTCTTTGCTGGCCAGCGCATCCATGGCAGCCACACTCTCCAGGCCAATTGCATCCGGCTGCGCCTGAAATTCCGCCCAGACTTTCTTGTCTAGTGCCGAGGCGCCATCCAGTCCCTTGCGGCCACTGGCGGTGATGGCGGGGTCTAGGCTGGCCAGATTGCATAGCTTCATGGCCAAGGCGCTGGGCGTGCGATCAAGCTGCTTGGCGGTGGCAATGATGAGGGGATTGCCCTGATGGAATTTGCCGAAATCGAGCTGGCAATAAAGATTGAGTGCTACCAGCAGTTGTTCGCGTGTCCAGTTCGCCATCTTGATTCTCGCCTTGCTTGCCGCTTGATGCTCATGACCCTGCAGGTCGGACGGAGTATGCCAGGCCTATTTCCATTGCCACATGCTGAGTGGAGAAAATCTGAGGCAAGGGAGTGCTGTGCCCCAGAGCAAGGGGCTGCGGTAACTACGGATACAGGGCTTATGGCTGGCCTGATAGAGTCGGCTGCGCATTGGCAGGGATGGCGGGCTTGTATCCGGCAGAGCCATAGTCTTGCATGCAGTCGAGACCAAATTCTGGCTGGAAGTTTGACGGCCTTTACTGGCAGGTATGATTCATGGGGGCTGACGTATCACGCAAGAAAAGCAGGATTTTCTTGGGGCTGTTGCTGGGCCTCCTGCCTTTGTTATTCGTCGTGGACAGTATTACCTATGTGCCGATACCGGGTCACTCCATGCATGTTGGCACCTGTGCTGGCCGGGCTATGTGGTTGGCGAGCACGCTGCCATCCGGCCTCGTCACCTATGCCGGATGTATGAGGGAAAGTATTGGGACTTTGCCGGGCCTGATGGGAGGCCGCCTGCAGGCTGACGGCTTTGATCGTCGCTGTGCCTTTGTGGGGCGCTGGTATTCCTGGCGCAATTACAAGGTGTACGTGATTGCCATGGAGGCAGATGGCCGTTTTGAGGCTTATCCGCTGGACAAAATGGGGCCGCGGGCATCCGGGCATTGGGAGTATGGCAATGGCTATTTGCACTGGCGATATGGTGCTGATGCAGACTCAGTCACCGAAAGAAATCGCGTGGTTTCACCTCGCAGTAATGGTTTCTCGCTGATTGAACTTAATGGTGAGAGAAGCCTTTTTATGCGGTATGAGAGTTTTGAAGGTAGCTGCAAAAAGGATTGAGTCCCATGTATGGTTTTTTTTCAGACTGGTACGGAAGGCTAGTCATTTTCATGTTGATAGTGGTTGGCATACAGCATTGCAGCAGCATTCGCTCCGAAGAAAAGATGCGCGCTGAAAATGCAAGGCTGATTGAAGCCAATATCAGGTTGCAGGAGCGCTCCGCCGCGGCGGCGGGTCTGAAGGGCATGGAGCAGCGGTATGCGGAGGCCGCAGAGCGGGCGAGTGAGCCTGCAATGAAGCCCGAAGATAATTCTCCCTTGCAGTTGCTGGAAAAGGATGGCTTGTCTATCAGAGTGATGGAAGAGCATGACCAGGAGGAGGGGTATTGCACCACCATTCGCTACGAGGCGGATGATTTGTTCAAGGAGTGTAGCCCTACGTTTTCAAGGTTCACGCTGCTGAATGCAGGCGCTTATGGCCTTCCTGTTTTCCGCGAAGATTGGGTACGGCCCAATCTGTCCAATAATGAACCCACGCTGGGGGTCACCATCTGGGGGGTCGAGGACAAGGAAATGGTGCAGCTGATTTCCTTGCCGACCTCCTTGCAATTGTTCTCCTGTAAGCCCGGAGAGGCATGTGCGGCAGGCAGTGAGCGTTGGCTGAAGGCGACTTTCCAGTTACAGGAGAGCGGAGCTGCACCGGAGTTGCGTTATCGCTACCTTTCGGAGACAGGTGATTACGGCGAAAGTCGTTATGTTTGGCAGAAAAATCGCTTCTTCCCCACCGGAGAAAATCCAGCGGCAGTGGTTCTGAAGAAATATGGATTCTGAAAAATGAAAATGATTGCTGCTATTTCTCTGGGTCTTCTCATGCTTGCTGGTCCGGTCCGGGCGGAATTGCAGGGCGATGAGCGTCTGGAGTTGCTGGAGCCCGGAGAGGTTCTGCCGCAGGTCAGCACGGAAGCGGCGAAGCTAGGGGCATCGGCAGACTGGTTGTTACAGCAGCGCTGGTATTCCGTTCGCATTATCGATGACAGGCTGTTTGTTGAAGCGGTGCGGGATATACGCAGCCCGGATTGGCAGGAAAAAGATACTAATGATGGCCAGTCACCAGGGCAGCAGAAGATTGAGCCTTACAAAGCTGCCGGCGTAGCGCTGGCCTTGCCTGAGGGCAGCTTGTTTGCCATGCGCATCAAGCGCGATGACAGTCCACGCCCCATACGTATCAAAGCAGATGGGTATGCCTCCTTGTTGACGACGCCCGTAACGCTGGGCGAGGGCTGGCATCAGCGTTTCGCCTTGGGAGGCATGTCATGGATTCTGCAGACGCGTTACGGGCGGCGGCCTGATACCGGATTGCTGGCAGGCTCCATGGCGCTAGAACTGAATGTGGCTCAGGAGGGCGTCAGAACCATGCTGCCACCCGCAAGTGGCATGGCATTCAGCCGACAGGAGCTGCTCTGGTTGGGTGATGTGGATCAGGACAATCAGCCGGATGCCATCTTGCGCCGTATATGGATAACGGGTGAGCAGGACTACGTTTTCATCATCGGCAAGAGCTTCTCCACGCTTTATGTAGACACGGATTACCCAACACGGGATTTTTCTTCCGGTGCCATGGGCGAGAGCTCAAGCAAGCGCCATCTTTCACAAAAGGTCGCCATCGAGAATGCAAAGTTTACGGGGGCATTCAATGTGAGCGAGGCAGTATGGAAGAAGCTGTCTGAGCCGGCCTTTGAAAAGAACCTGCCTTTGCCGCTGGCGGATTTGCAGATAAAACTCAAGGAAGAGCTGCTGCGCTTCAATCTTGATTATTTGCCCCGCAGTGAGGCGAATGATGGCGAGAGTTCATCCAGCAGCAATGACTTCTGGATGGGGCCTAATCTGCTGCGTGTCACTTATCGAGGCAAGCCGCAAGTGCTGATGCAGGCGCAGCCGCCGGATTCAAGCATCTTCCGTGTAGAGGTGGGGGAGCTGAACGGACGGGCTGTCATTCGCGTTTCTCATTCCCCGCATTACAACAACAGCTTCACGTATTACTGGCTGTACAGTGAGGAAGAGGGGCGCTTCAAGCGTGTGCTGATTGATCAGGGGCAGGGCTGTTGATGGCGTGCTGAGTAGCTGATTCCAGTGCAGAGGCAAGGCTGCTACATTCGAGGCTCGCATGTATTTAGGCCCGGCCCGGATGTTTGTGTTAAGGCGCTGGGCTTGTCCGTGATGTCCGAGGCTAATGGGGCTAGACGTACTGAATAAAAACAGCAAGTGCTGGCAAGGAAGCTGGTGCGTATCAGTAAAGGCAGGATGCTTAGGCTAATGGTGGTGGGCCAGGGCGGGGCTACATTCTTCTTTTCTCTTCTCTCTCGTCTTCCCTTGGCGCGTCTGCTGTTTTCCGGTCGTGATTGGAGCAGCGATGACACACGTACAAAGCACATGGCCAAGAGCTCGGAGTCTTGGGCTCATTATTCTGGCGCTGTCTGTGCTCATGGCGGGCTGCGCCAGTCGGCCTTCTCCCAATACTGCATCCACCAAAGCTAAGGACTGGGTGGGTTTTACGCAAAAAGGTCAGGCTTCGTATTACGGCAGTAAACATCAGGGCAAGAAGACGGCCAGTGGAGAGCCTTTCAAGCAGGAATTGAAAACGGCAGCGCACAAAACCATTCCCTTTGGGGCGATGGTGAAAGTCACCAATGTAGAGAATGACAAAAGTGTGGTGGTCAGGGTCAATGACAGGGGGCCGTTTGTCAGTGGTCGCATCATTGATCTGTCCAGCTCGGCATTCAATGCGATTGGCAGTACGGAAAAAGGTGTGCTCAAGGTCGAGATCGAGGTGATTAAATAATGGTGTAGGTTGGGGTGAGCGCAGCGAACCCCAATGTTTTCAAATCTGGAAGCGCATTGGGTTTTCACGGAACTAAACGGCTGCTTCCACCACAAATAAATCGGTGTGTGGAAATAAATAAAGTTCTTGGTGGATTAAAGAGATGTTGGGGTGCAGCGTATCCATACCAAAACTTACGCTTGCTAAATATAATGAGGGTGTAAAGTGGCAAAAAAAGTTAAGAAAAATTTATGGGTAAATTCCAGTGAATTGCATTCTTATGATGGCGTTTGTTATATGCCAACGATTGTTAACTATAAAAGCGGCGAGAGAAAGATTGGCAAGATAAAAGGGGATGGGTGGAAGAGTTATTCTGATTTCAAAGTTTTGCTGGGTGAGGGTGTAAGTAAGGCTGGATCGAGTAGATATGTTCTAGAAAAGACACCGGTTGAGTTGGCTGCTGACTTTATTCGGGATCTGGTGAGTTCGATTCCTGGTGTTAATTTTCTGGCTGATAATAATAATCTGAAAATAATGGTTGCTGAGCCGCTTTCATTTAATGGTGAGGATAAGGAGTGGCTGACTAAGTATAGGTCTGAGATAAAAAGCATTTTACATGGTTTTGGTAAGGTTGAGTTTCTGCCGGAGCCATTTGCAGTATATCAATACTATAGATATGGGCTTAGACATGTTGCTCTTCAGGGAGATGATGCGCATATTGCCTTAATATTGGACTTTGGCGGCGGTACGTTCGATGCCTGTTTAATCAAGTCGACTAAAAAGGGTGATGTTGGGGCTAAGGGCGTTCTGGCGCACCCACTTTCATCTGACTCGTGCAAAATTGGTGGTTTTTTTATTAATAGAGCAATTGCGAGGGAGTGTCTTAAGGATTTTTCAAAATATAATTTGGCTGATGCGTCTTACTTAAAAAAATAGACGCTTTCTTTGATTCATTTCTGTCTGGCGTAGCTCCCTTGCTGACGGAAAGTGAGAAAAAATCTGCCATCCATAATTATGAAAATATTATGGATTCAGTGGAGTCGGCAAAAATTGAATTGGTCGCCAAAATAAATGACTGGTCCCTGGATGCACAGTTAAATATTGTTGCCACTATTAGTCTTCCACTTAACATCTTTGATGTTAGTTCTGAATGGCAGGATTTCTCTCTTGGTGCCAAGAAGTTCAAAGGTATTTTTGTTCAGAAGATATGGGATGAAGGTGTTAGGAAGACTATAAAAAGAGTTTTTGATGTTGCAAAGGCCTCTCTTGTTGGGCGGCAGGTCTCTGTTACTCTTTTGTCTGGGGGTAGCTCAAATATTAAGTGGCTTGAAAAGCTAGTTGTTAGAGATTTTAAAGAGTTTATAGGTGCGGCGGCCCCCATTTCCGTTGTTGGCTCATTTCAAGAAATTGTGGCTAAGGGGCTGGCAATAGAGTGCGTTAGAAGAAATTGTACGGAAAGCCCTGAGTTTAAGGGGGTTACGTATAATCCTTTGAAACTTGCGTTGGGGCCAGATGGTAAGCAAGTTGAGTATCTTGAGTTTAAATCTCTTGGGGATGCAGTGGAGTGTGGTGGAAAGGAAGGTGATTTAATTAGCTCCGCCTCTTCTCTTTTTGGCTTAATAGATAAGCCGCTTCGTTGGAAGGTTAAACTGATGTCTCCACCAAAGCAGGAGTTGTCCTACTACTTCTTGAAAAATAAAGTGGATGAAAATGATTTGGCGAAAGAGGCATTCAATATTTCATCTACTAAGGTTTTTACAAAAGGAAATCCTAAGTTTGAGAAGGCAATAAAAGTTGAAATTGTTGTTGGTGAGGATGGGACTGTTCGTCCAAAATTTATTTATCAGTCAGCTAATTTCGTAAAAAACGAGCCCGAGATATATGTTGAGGGAGAGCCATTTGCAATTGATGCAACAAGCTTCTCAATGGGGGATGAGGCGCGCATAGATAAGTATATCGGGTTTGATTTTGGGACTAGTCATAGCTCGTTAGTTGTGCTGGAGAGAGGTCAGATTGACTTCGTTCAGGCTAACACAAGCTCTATATTTGATGAGGTCTCTGAGTTCCTTAATGATGTCCCAGCGGTGGTTTATCCATGCCTTGCAAGATATCTTAGCTGCTCTGCGAAAAGCTCGGATGCTGAGCGTGCGTGGCGTGAATCTATAGAGGCTGTACTAACCTTTATTGCTTATTGCTTGCTATCTGAGGAGGTAGCCAAGGGGCGGAGCGTAGCAGGCCTCTTGAAGGGCTATCAACATCGATCAGCGGGCCCATTAAAAGGATTGATTACTCAGCTTTCGCATGGGCAGGGTCATATTGCTGCAAGGGTTAAAGATGGCTTGCTTGGCGCAGCGTGGATTGATAGTGCAATTGATGATTTTAATAACGATAAACACAATGCGGTTAAGCTTTCCCCTGAGAAAAGAGCTGAAATGTTGGTTGCATTTCTTAGGTTGCTTACGCACTCGATTGAAGGGGTGTTATTAGTTAAGCCAGGAGATGTTTCTGCAGGGAAGTTTAGGCCTAACTCTTTCTCCGGTAGTCTTTTTGTGTGGGATGGTGGCTGGCCTTACAGTAAGAAATATAGATTTGAGTCAGGTTGCTCTCTTGCAGTTGATGCCTTGTATTTGCTTGTTGAGGCTGAGAGTAAGTTGATATGTCTATCACCATTTATCTTTTCTGATGAGGCGGATGGTGTGGCTCCAAAGTTTATGGTGTTTGATAAGGATAAAGCAGGAAGTGCTAGGTTTAAGGCTATCGGCTTAGATAGTTTTAGCAATATTCCTGATGCGGCTGAGGCAGTTGGTTTGCTTGCTGCTGGGGGTACTTTATTTCAGGCTATCCAACTAGATGTACTGGAGGAAGTGTAATTGGGCGCTTATATGTGGCTAGCTTGTTAAATAAAAAGCCCCGCATTCGCGGGGCTTTTTATTTCAACTTAAGTGGCGATTAGGCTCAGCGCCAAGCTTTGTTGCTGAGACAACTAGAGAGGAATCGCTACCATCTTGGCCGTGGCCCAGACAAACAAGGTTTTGCCATCAGGGCTGATGCCCAACGCCACACCATATGCTCCTGGAGCAAGAATGGTGGGAGACAAGGGCAGTCTTGTGAGTTTCTTGAAGCCACTACCGACGGGGGTTGTGAGATCGTAGACGTCTACACCTTCAGGGTCGCCTGTATAACTGTTCATGATATAGGCGTAAGCGCGCGTACCATCAGGGGATACCAGGAATCTTAACGACCAGCCTATGTTGCCGAGTAATCCGAAATAGCGGTCATATACATTGCCACTGTCAAACATCACCACCGAGCCATCCCTGCTCATGGATATGGTGGACATGTTTATCCTGACCGGGGTCAAGTAGCCGATCCCGGTGCTGGTGTTGTAGGCCGCCAGCTCTGGATCGGGTGATAGGCCATTTTGAGGAAGAAGTATCGTTCCGCCATCGCCGCTTGCCCACACTGTGCCG
>JAVHYE010000056.1 GCA_031119295.1 Pedobacter sp.
AGGGTTTTCAGTCGCGCCGAGACGATGTCCTGATGCGGCGAGAACTGGTCATAGGGCAGGGTTTCCCAGTCGGCAAAATGCAGTACCGGAATGGCCTTGTCGCCGCTGTCATGCCCGAGGAAAAAAGCCAGCTCGTCTTCCAGCCGGTTGGCTGACTGGGTGTCGGCTGTCACCACCACGACAGGGCCATTGTGCTGCTGTGCCGTCGTCGCCAGTGCCAGGGCCAGGCCGGAGCCGCTGAGGGCACCGAAGTGGCGGCGGTCGCCGGCTTTGGCGGGAAGGGAGGGGAGTAGCGTGGCGATGGCAGACAGGGACATGAACAGTTCCGGCAGTACAAATGACAAAAGCCGCAATCAAGCGGCGTCGGGGATGATAACGGAAGCGGTGAGGGGCTGTCCCGGCTGGTCTCAGGGTGTTTGCCGGGCACAAGTCCTCAGGCGGAAAAAGCCCCGGGCCAGGGTTTGGCGCGGGCTGGCCGTATCGCCATCAAGCAGGCCCGGCTCGTACCAGAGCAGATTGCCCAGCTCGGGCATGAGCAGCAGCTTAGGTGCCATCTCATGGCCGGGCCCGTCCTGTGGTGGGTCATCAAGAATGCGCAGTTGCTCGTCCAGAGGATAAAAGCGCAGCTGTTCCAGATACGGAGTCAGTGCATTTTCGGCGCCGGTATCCGGGTGAATGTCCTCCGGGCCGTCTTCTTCTGTTTGCGGCCTGGGCTTGTGTACCGGCACGAGAAAAATCCCGCCATAGCCATTGGAGCTGGCAAAGCGGAACCAGTACTCCTGATCGGGACTTTTGATGAGCAAAAGCCAGGGCGAGGCTGCGCTGGCGGCATGCGGTGGTCGAATGAACTGCGCGCTGAAGTGCGGATCTGCGCTGTGCTGATAGCGGGCTTCCGCGACAGGGCATTGTGTATATGCAGTTGGCGGATTCGCTGCAGGTAGAAACTGGTGCTTTAGCAACAGGAGGCCGCCCAGCACGGCCATCAGGCCTGCCATGCCGACGGCAAAGCGGCGGGTCATGAGACTGGCGGGCATGGGGCTGTCAGTACGGAGACTGTCCTATCCAGTTGCCGGGCGGGTCATAGTGGCAGACCAGAATTTCCTGGCCGCTGAAGGTGGCCAGGCCGCAGCCGACCTTGCTGGTGTTACGCCAGATGATTTGCGTGTAGTGGCCGACCACGCCGCTGGGCGGCACCTTGAGATACGTCTCGTGCACGTAAAACTGCTTTTCGCTGCCCCAGTTGTCCACCATGTCTTTCTGCGAATATGCCCCGGCCGTGCCCATCCACAGATTCTCGCCATGCCTGGTATCCGAGTGCCGGAATTTCTTGGTCTGCGCCAATTGTTCTGCCCAGGCCTGGGCACTGGCCGCAAGCTCGTCTGACCAAACGAGCGGCGGCAGCTCCAGCTCCTGCCGGTAGTGGTTATGGCTGTCCACCAGCAATTTGCTGTCCGGTGTTTGTGCGGCTGCCAACAGCGGCAGCATGCCCGCCAGCAGGGGCAGGACGAGACGGATCAGGCAGGGCAGGCTGTTCATGGATTTTTCTCTGGCGGGTGTATGCGCTTGTGTACCGTGATGTGGCGGCCAAGACCATCCCCGGAACAGGGCTGGACAGTGCTGTGCAGGCCAGCCTGCGACACTATGCCGCAGGCCGGAAGCCGTCCGGATTTTTATAATGCGCGCCGTTCGCCATCCTGTCCTGGAGTCCTGCATGCGCGCTGTTGCTGTCTTTCCACCCTTCGCTTTTCTCTTGCTGAGCGCGGCCATCAGTCATGCCAGTGAGGTGGCCGGAGAACTGGAAGCAGTGGTGGTGACAGCGCAGGCCGCCACTCCGGGCGAGACGCCCAATGTGCCGGCTGATCTGCCCGCCGTGAGTGTCGGCCTCAGCGCCACGCAGTTGCAACAGACCGTGAATCTGGTGGGTGTGGAAGATGCGCTGAAAAATCTGCCGGCGATTGATGTGCGCAAGCGTTTTATCGGCGACCGCTCCAGCCCGGTGGCTTCGCGTACTACCGGCTCAGGCTTTGGCGCGCGTGGTCTGGTGTATGCCGACAATGTGTTGCTCTCCAATCTGCTCGGCAATGACAACACCACCTACACGCCACGCTGGAGCATGGTGGCCCCCGCCGAGCTTGAGCGTGTGGATGTGATTTACGGGCCGTATTCCGCGCTTTATCCCGGTAATGCCATGGGCTCGGTCGTGCAGCTCAGCACACGCACGCCGGAAAAATTCGAAGCCCATGTCAGCGTGCAGGGTTTTCACGAGGCGCTGCAGGTTTACGGTACGGATGACAGCTATACCGGCTCGCAACTGAGTGCAGCGCTGGGCACACGTGCCGGAAAATTTTCTCTCTGGCTGGGGGCCAACCATCTCGACAGCCATGGTCATCCCATGGGCTTTGCCACCGCACAGGCGCCGGCCACAACGACAGCGGCCAATACCGCCACCGGCGCCGTTCCCGATAAAGACATGTTCGGCAAGGACAGGCTCATTCTCGGTGCTACCGGCATAGACCACACCGTGCAGGACAATTTCAAGATCAAGCTGGGCTATGACATAGGCGAGAGCACGCTCAGCTATACCGTGGGCCTCTGGCAGAACGACTCCGACATCAGCTACGACAGTTATCTGCGCGACAGCAGCGGCAACACGGTTTACAGCGGCCTTTATCTTCTCAATGGTATTTCCTACAGCATTGCGCCCAATAGCTTCCGCCTGCAGCAACAGGAGGCCGAGCACTGGCTGCATGCGCTGAGCCTGCAGGGCAATAACAGCAACTGGAGCTGGGAAGCGGTGGCCAGCCTCTATGACTACGGCACTGATGAAGCCCGTGTGCAGGCCGTCAATAACAGCGTCAACGGCACGCTGACGCGCATGGATGGCACTGGCTGGAAAACCCTGGACCTGCGCGGCGTATGGCATCCGGCCGATATTTCTCATGCGGTGAGTTTTGGCTATCACCTGGACCAGTACACACTGGACACGTTGGTGCTGAATATTGCCGACTGGATGAATAGCGACAGCGGTGCACGTGCTTCTGCTTTCTCCGGTGAAACGCAGACCCAGGCCGTGTATCTGCAGGATGCTTGGCAATTCGCGCCGCAGTGGCAGGCGGTGCTGGGTCTGCGCCAGGAATGGTGGAGTGCCAGCGATGGCACGGTGTCCAGCAGCAATACCACGCAGCATTTTGCCGATCGTGACGAGGCTTTCACCTCACCCAAGGCGGCGCTGGTTTATCGCCCGCAGGACGATCTCACCCTGCGCGCTTCCGTCGGCCGCGCTTATCGTCTGCCCACGGTGGCCGAGCTCTATCAGGGCTCGCTGCCCAATGGTGCCAATAATGTGGTCTACAACAATCCGGACCTGCAGCCGGAAAAAGTGCTGGCCTCCGAATTCAATGCGGAATACCAGCTGGCTTCCGGCCTGCTGCGCGCCACGGTTTTCAATGAGGACAATGAAAATGCCCTGATCCGGCAGACGGTGCCCGGCCTTGTGGGCACTACCACCTATTTCGTCAATGTGGGAAAAATCCGTACGCGGGGCGCCGAGCTGGCCTGGCAGGGAGTAGATGTTTTCCTGCCGCGTTTTGATCTGTCCGGCAGCGTGACCTATGCGCGCTCGGAAATCCTGGAAGATGCGGCGCATCCGGAATATGTGGGCAAGACCAATTACCGTCTGCCGCTGTGGCGCGCCAAGCTTACGGGTACTTTCCGCCAGACCGAGAAACTGGATTACAGCCTGGCCGGCCGTTACAGCGGACGTCAGTACGCCACGCTGGACAATACCGACACCAATCCGAATACCTATTTGGGCTTTGCGAGCTACACGGTATTTGATGCCAAGGTGAATTACCGCATCAACCGCCAGTTCCTCACCTCGCTGGGTGTGGACAATCTGGCCAACAAGACCTATTTCCAGTTCCACCCCTATCAGGGACGCACGGTGACTGGCGAAATCCGCTTCGATTACTAAAGGCGGCTTAATGTCGGCTCATGGTTTTCAACCAGTGCTCGGCATCCTGCGCCTCTTCAAAAACACTGAGTACCACACCGCGATTCACCGCCACGTTTTCAATGAACTGGGCGATATGCGGAAAATCCGGGCGTACCACCACGGCCACGCGCAAACCTGGCGGCAGCAGGCTGGCGTGCGCGGCGGTGAATTCAAAGTGATCCTGCATGCCCAGCTCATGCTCGACACGACGCACATCCACCAGCAGGCGGCCGCAGCCCTGGCGCTGCAGATCGCCTATCACCTTCTCGCGGGCCGTGGTCAGCTCGTCTATATCGGCAAGGCCGGTATGGGTGAGTTGCAGGGCGCCCAAATCCTCCCGGCGCGTGATTTCATAGCTCATGGCAAACCATCCTGGTTACATCATGTTCTGACTGATGGGCGCCACCTTAAGGGTCTCTCCCGGGCGGCACAATCGTACAAAAGTCCGGCAAGAACACAGGATGAGAAGGGCATCACAAGCGTGCTGTGCGCCAGTCCCTCATAGATACGCAAGCCTTACAAAGCCTTGATATTTCTGTAGCTGCCACCATCATGCCCGCATCCCCTCAGATGCATTCCCATGGCCACCCTGGATTCGAACAAGAACGGCAGCCGGCGCAGTGACTGGCAGACCCTGAAAACCCTGTTTCCCTATCTCTGGCAGTACAAGGCGCGCGTCATCATTGCGCTGTCCTGTCTGGTGCTGGCCAAGGTGGCCAATGTCGGCATTCCGCTGGTGCTCAAAGCCATCGTGGACCACCTCACGGTGGCGCCACATCTGGTGCTTGCTGTACCGCTGGCCCTGATTGCGCTTTATGGCCTGTTGCGGCTGGCCACCACGGCACTGGGCGAGTTGCGTGATGCGGTGTTTGCCAAGGTGGCGCAGGGCGCCATACGCCGCGTGGCGCTGGAGACCTTCAATCATCTGCACAAGCTGGGTCTGCGTTATCACCTCAATCGCCAGACCGGTGGGGTGACGCGTGATATTTCCCGCGGCACGCGCGGCATAGGCTCGCTGCTCAGTTTCATGCTCTTCAATATCCTGCCGACGATTCTGGAAATCGGCATGATCACGGCGATTCTGGTCACCATGTATGACTGGCGCTTTGCCGCCGTCACGCTCATCACCATTGCCGTGTACACCGCCTTCACCATCGTGGTGACGGAATGGCGCAACAACACGCGCCGCGCCATGAACGAGCTGGACTCCAGCGCCAATACCCGTGCCGTGGATTCCCTGCTCAATTACGAAACGGTTAAGTATTTCGGCAACGAGAAATTCGAAGCGGCGCGTTACGACGAGGCCATGGCCAAGTGGGAGCGCTCGGCCATACAGAACGAGAAATCCATAGGCATACTGAACAGCGGACAATCCGCCATTATTGCCGTGGGCGTGACGGTGCTGGTCTGGCTGGCCGCGGATGGCGTGGTGCAGGGCACCATGACTCTTGGTGATCTTGTCGCCGTGAATGCTTTTCTGATCCAGCTGTATGCGCCGCTCAATATCCTCGGCATGGCTTATCGCGAGATCAAGCAGGCGCTGACCGATATGGAAAAGATGTTCAGCCTGCTGGACGAAGAGGCCGAGATACAGGACAGGCCGGGTGCGCATGTGCTGG
The DNA here is from genome assembly GCA_031119295.1 of Pedobacter sp. Lineage (GTDB taxonomy): Bacteria > Pseudomonadota > Gammaproteobacteria > Pseudomonadales > Moraxellaceae > UBA2031. Next base: position 5,614 of record JAVHYE010000056.1, read on the forward strand.
ATACGCGCAGTGCTGCCGTGGAATTCCGGCATGTGGATTTCGGCTATGACCCCAAACGCCAGATCCTTTTCGACATGAATTTTGCCATTCCCGCCGGCAAGACCCTGGCGGTGGTGGGCAGTTCCGGTGCTGGAAAATCCACGCTTTCACGGCTTCTTTACCGTTTTTACGAAACCGGCTCGGGCTCGGTACGTATCAATGATCACGATATACGCGATATCAGCCAGGGCAGCCTGCGTGCGCATATCGGCATCGTTCCGCAGGACACGGTGCTCTTCAACGACAGCATCTACTACAACATCGCCTATGGTCGGCCCTCTGCTACGCGAGAAGAAGTCGTGGCCGCCGCCCGTGCTGCTCATATCCTGGATTTCATCGAGGCCATGCCGGATGGTTGGGATACAACGGTGGGCGAGCGCGGACTCAAACTGTCCGGAGGTGAAAAACAGCGTGTGGCCATCGCCCGCACCATCCTGAAAAATCCGCCCATCCTGATTTTCGACGAGGCCACCTCTGCACTGGATTCGCGTACGGAAAAAGCCATACAGGCCGAGCTCTTCTCCATCTCGGCGGATCGCACCACGCTCATCATTGCGCATCGTCTTTCCACGGTAGTGGAGGCCGATGAAATCCTGGTGATGGAACAGGGGCGGGTGGTGGAGAGTGGCACGCATCGTGAGTTGCTGGAAAAAGACGGCCTTTATGCCCGTATGTGGGCCTTGCAGCAAAGTGAGGCAGAGCTGGATGCGGTGGTGCCGGACTGATGCAGACCCTGCTTTTTATCTGTAGCCGCAACCGGCTCAGAAGCCCGACGGCTGAGCAGGTATTTGCTGCATGGCCCGGTGTGGATACTGATTCGGCTGGTCTTAATCCGGATGCCGAGGTTCTGCTTTCGGCCGAGCAGATTGAGTGGGCCTCCCTGATCTTTGTGATGGAGAAGGCTCACGCCCGAAAATTGAAGCAGCGCTTTGGAGAGGTCCTGAAAGGGCGGCGTGTGCTATGTCTGGATATTCCGGATGATTACGAATTCATGCAGCCCGAATTGGTCAGCCTGCTTGAGAAGAAGGTTGCCGTTTTCCTGAGGTAAGGAGCGACCGGAAAATTTCCTGAATGAAAAAGGCCGGAGCTTGAAAAAGCCCCGGCCTTTTTCATGAATAAAGCGAGAGCTCTATTTTTCCTCACTGATGAAACGATAAATTCCGGCACCTATCACGGCACCGACTATGGGCGCCAGCCAGAACAGCCAGAGCTGGGCTACCGCCCAATCGCCTACATAAAGCGCCACACCGGTACTGCGTGCCGGATTCACAGAAGTATTGGTGACGGGAATGCTGATGAGATGAATCAGCGTGAGGCAAAGGCCGATGGCAATCGGCGCAAAGCCTTTGGGGGCACGTGCATCAGTGGCACCCAGAATCACGATAAGGAAAAACGCCGTCATCACCACTTCGCAAATCAGGGCGGCAGACAGCGAATAGCCACCGGGTGAGTGTTCGCCATAACCATTGGGAGCAAAGCCGCCGCTGACATCAAAGCCGGCCTTGCCACTGGCGATGAGATAGAGCACGCCACCGGCAGCAATGCCGCCTATGACTTGCGCGATGATATAGGGCGCGAGCTCTTTGGCTTCAAAGCGTCCGCCGGCCCAGAGGCCGACCGACACAGCCGGATTCAGATGGCAGCCTGAGATATGGCCGATGGCATAAGCCATGGTGAGTACGGTGAGACCGAAGGCCAGGGCGACGCCATGCAGGCCTATGCCGACTTCGGGGAAGGCGGCGGCGAGTACGGCACTGCCACAGCCGCCCAGCACCAGCCAGAAGGTTCCTACCAATTCTGCTGCGTATTTTTTCATTGCACTCTCCTTGGCAATCGCCTGCCTGCAGCAGGCGCAGGCAGTGTAGGTCAGGAGAGCGGGTTTTGCGGATTCAGTGCTGCAGCAGTTTGAGAATGGAAGAGAAGTCGAGCTTGCCGTTGCCATGGGTGGCGTGCAGGGCATAGAGCTGTTTGGCGAGAGCCCCCAGCGGGGTGACGGACTTGCTGTGCTGGGCGGCTTCCATGGCCAGGCCCAGATCCTTGTTCATGAGGTCGGTCTGGAAGCCGCCGCTGTATGCGCGCGATGCCGCCGAGTTTTCCATGACACCGGGCCAGGGATTGTAGAGTTCCAGAGACCAGTTTCTGCCTGAGCTTTTCAGCAGGATGTCTGAAAGCACTGCCGGATCAAGACCGTTGTCTGCGCCCAGTTGCAGGGCTTCGCACGTGCCTATCATATGCACGGCCAAGAGCATGTTGTTGCAGATTTTCGCAACGGCGCCGGCACCGGCGGCGCCTGCATGCAGGGTGTTTTTGCCCATGGTGGCAAGAAAAGGACGAGCACGTTCCACATCGGTCGCTGTGCCGCCGCAAAGAAAACTCAGCGTGCCCGCAGCCGCGCCGGCCACACCGCCAGAGACGGGGGCATCAATCATGGCTAGGCCGCGGACATGGGCAGCCGCTGAGACCTTGCGTGCACATTCGGGCGAAACCGTGGAGCAGTCGATAATCAGGCTGCCTTTGAAAAGCTGGGCCAGCAGGCCGGTTTTTTCATCCAGATAAACGCTTTCAACAGCCGCATCATGCGGCAGCATGGTGATGACGGTGTCCACGCCTTGTACGGCTTGTGCCGCAGAGGCAGCAACAAAGGCACCGGCCTCTGCCAGCGGTTCTGTCAGTGCCGGATTGAGATCAAAGACACGAACCGTGTAGCCGGCTTTCAGCAGATTGCGCGCCATGGGCGCACCCATATTGCCGCAGCCGAAAAAAGCGATGGTGCTCATGCCCTTCTCCTTGTTCCTGGTTTTATTTCTTGGCAGTGATTTTAAAGCGAGTCTTTATCCAGCAGCTTGCGCGCCGTAATCAGGCGCATGATTTCATTCGTGCCTTCCAGAATCTGGTGCACGCGCACATCACGCACCATGCGTTCCAGCGGGAAATCACGCAGATAACCATAGCCGCCATGCAGCTGCAGGGCTTCATTGCAGACGCTAAAGCAGGCGTCGGTGGCAAAGCGTTTGGCCATGGCGCAGTGCAAGGTGGCATCAGCATCGCCGGCATCAAGGCGGCTGGCCGCGTGATAGACCATGAGGCGTGCGGCCTGCAGCTCGGTGGCCATATCGGCAAGGCGGAATTGCAGGGCCTGGAAATCCGCCAGGTTTTTTCCGAACTGTTTGCGCTCTTGCAGATAGCGGTGCGCCAGACGCAGTGCTGCCTGTGCCGTACCCAGCGAGCAGCTGGCGATATTGAGGCGGCCGCCATCCAGACCCTTCATGGCAAAGCCGAAGCCCTGGCCTTCTTCGCCGATACGGTAGCTGGTGGGAATACGCACATCCTCGAACACAATGGCGCGGGTAGGCTGGGCATTCCAGCCCATTTTTTCCTCGTTCTTGCCGAAGCTCACACTGGGGGTATTGGCTGGCACGATAAAAGTGGAAATGCCTTTTGCCCCGTTATCCGCAGTACGTGCCATCACGATAAGGATGTCGGTTGCGCCTGCACCGGAGATAAACATCTTGCTGCCATTCAGCAGATAAGAATCACCATCTCTGTCGGCACGTGTTTTCAGAGCGGCAGCATCGCTGCCAGCGCCGGGCTCGGTCAGGCAGTAACTGGCCAGCCATTCGCCGCTGGTGAGCTTTTCACCAAACTGATTTTTCTGCTCGGCATTGCCAAAGCGCGTCACCATCCAGGTGCACATATTGTGGATGGTGATATAGGCCGCCGTCGTGGTGCAGCCCTGCGAAAGCTGCTCGAAAATCAGCGCGGCATCCAGACGGGAAAGGCCGAGGCCGCCGCAGTCGGGTTCGGCATAAATGCCACAGAAGCCGAGGTCTGCGGCACGCCGTATCACGTCCACCGGGAAATGATGTTCCGCATCCCATTGTGCGGCATGCGGTGCCAGCTCTTTTTCGGCAAAGTCGCGGGCGGTTTGTACAAAAGCCTGCTGATCGGCTGACAGCGTGAAATCCATGGTGCCGCCTTACTTCAGCTGTATGGTCATATTGGGTGCGCTGTGCGCGATGTCTTCATCAAACCAGCGCGCCGTCACCGTCTTGGTCTCGGTATAGAAACGCACGGCCTGTTTGCCATAGGCATGCAGATCGCCCAGGAAGGATTTCTTCCAGCCGGTAAAGGAGAAGAAGGGCAGGGGCACGGGAATGGGCACATTGATGCCGACCTGGCCAACTTCGATTTCATGCTGGAATTTGCGCGCAGCGGCGCCGCTGGCAGTGAAGATGGAGCAGCCATTGCCGAAGGGATTGGCATTCATGAGGGCAATCGCCTCTTCCAGCGTGTCCACTTCCATGCAGAGCAGTACCGGGCCGAAGATTTCTTCCTGATAAATCCGCATATCGGCTTTTACGCCGGAGAAAAGCACGGGGCCTAACCAGTTGCCGGTTTCATAGCCGGGCACATTGATATGGCTGCCATCGAACTCGCACTTCGCACCTTCTTTTTTGCCGGCTTCTATCAATTCAAGGATGCGGGCCTTGGCCTTTTGCGAAATCACCGGGCCGTAGGCAGCACCGCTGTCATTCCATACGCCGGGGCGCAGCTCCTTGAAAGAAGCAGCCAGATGCGGGATGAGGTTTTTCGACTCGCCCACGAGAACGGCAACAGAGATGGCCATGCAACGCTGGCCGGCGGCACCGCAGGAGGCACCAATCAGATTGTTGATGACCTGCTGCGGCTGGGCATCGGGCATCACCACCATATGGTTCTTGGCGCCGGCAAAACACTGCACACGTTTCAGGTTATGCGTGCCGGTACGGTAGATATGTTCGGCAACAGGTGCTGAGCCGACAAAGGAAATCGCATGCACATCCGGATGCGTGAGCAATTGATCCACCTGATCGCGGCCGCCATGCACGATCTGCAGCACGTTTGCCGGCGCGCCGGCTTCCAGGAAAAGCTCGGCGATGCGCGTGGGCGTCATCGGGTCCTGCTCCGAGGGCTTGAGCACAAAGGTATTTCCACAGGCGATGGCCAGCGGAAACATCCACAGCGGAATCATGGCGGGGAAGTTGAAAGGCGTGATACCCACGCATACGCCCAGCGGCTGGATGATGGAGTAGGTGTCTATGCCACCGGCCACGTTTTCCACGGTCTCGCCCATGAGCAGCGTGGAGATATTGCAGGCGTGCTCCACCACTTCTATGCCGCGCCAGACATCGCCCTTGGCATCGGCAAAGGTCTTGCCGGTTTCTTTGGCAAGGATTTCGGCCAGCTCATCGTGATGGGCTTTCAGCAGATGCTGGAAGCTGAGCATGACGCGGGCACGTGCTGGCGCCGGCATTTCCCGCCAGCTCTTGAAGGCCTCTTTGGCAGCGGCGACGGCACGATTCACTTCTTCGGTAGTGGCAAAGGGCACTTCGGCCAGCACTTCCTGGGTGGCGGGGTTACGTATGGCCAGGCGTTCGCGGCTCTGGCTTTCCTGGAAGCGGCCCTCAAGCAAAAGAGGAATCTGGCGGGTGGTCATGATGCGTTCTCCGTAGCGCTTGCCTGTGGCGACGTGGGTGCCCTGCTGGAGCAGGGTCTGGGATGATGTTGTGTTTTTAGCACCAGCCAAGACGTAGTGAAATTGCATATCTTGGCGCCGGCAGGGATGATCTTGGTGTTATTTGCGAGGCTATCTCCATGCCCCTTGTTTCCTCCTGGCCACTGGCAGCCGGCAGCCAGCGCTATGTCATCCCGGCTTTTGCCCGGCAGTTGCTGGCGGCGGACCGGCGCAGCCGCGACTGCTATCCCGAGGCCATGGGCTTTTATGGCCATGCTGCCGGCCATGCCATGCAGCGTAGCCCCGCGGAGCATGAAGAGCATCTGCTGCTGTATTGCGTGCAAGGCCACGCCAGCCTGGAAGTGAGTGGTGAGGTGCAAGCCTTGCAGCCCGGCATGCTGGCCGTGCTGCCGGCGGCTGTGGCTCATGCCTATCACGCGGACAGCCATGATCCCTGGTCCTTGTACTGGGTGCATCTGAATGGCGAGGCCGTACAGGATTTCCTCGCGCCCCTGCTGGAGGACAGGCCCTGGGCCGTGCTGGCACCGGGACTGTCGCCGGGACTGCTGGCAGATTGGCGCAGCCTGCTGGAAGCGGGCACACCCGGCTTCGAGCCGGCAGCCTTGCAACTGGCCGCGGCAAGATTGCGCCAGCTGCTGGTGCATCTGGCCTGGCTGGGCAGCCGCAGTCCGCAGGCACGCAGCCGCCTCGATGTCACCGCCCTGCAACTGTTCATGCAGCAACATCTGCAGGAGTCACTGTCGCTTGAGCAACTGGCCGCGGTGGCTGGTATGGAAAAATTCCATTTCGCCAAGACTTTCCGCCGCCTCACCGGGCAGGCGCCCTTGCAGCATTTCCAGCATCTGCGCATGGCGCGCGCCTGTGAGTGGCTGGATGCCGGCGAGGAGGGCATTGCCGTGATTGCCCAGCGTCTGGGCTATGGCGATGCACCGTATTTTTCGCGCCAGTTCCGGCAGGTGACGGGCATGTCGCCCAGTGAATATCGCGCGCTCAAGCGCGGATGAAGGTTTTGCCGAAAACGGCAAGTGATTTGCATTGCTGTTTGAACCAAATGAAAAAGACCGTGTCGGATGTACCGGCAATGAAGCTGGAGCGACGTTTAATGCAGAATTTCCTGCGCAAATGGTTATGGGCCTATCAAAAGATACGCAGCTGGGAGTGCGGCCAGCTCAAATCGGCCTACCGTGCCCTGGTTTATGCCCTGCGTGGCCATTCCGGTTATTTCTTTTCCCATGGTGGCCGGCGCAAGTCCTGTATCCATAGCGGGGAAGAGGTCTGAACCGGGGCTTGTGGTAACAGGAATGCTTCTTAACTTGCGTCGTCAAAGACGCTATCCTCGCCGCCATGCTCAATTCCCTGCGCTCCCTTTCGTTCAGTACCCGCACCCTTTTGATGGTGCTGCTGGTGCTGGGCACGCTTTTGCGTTCGGGCATAGCGCTGGCCGGTGAGCTGCATGCGGTCGAGCATCAGGTGCAGGCAGCCCTTTCTGACAATGGCTCTGGTCATGACCATGTTGCCAGTGCGGTTTTTGACTTTGAAGAAAGCCCGCAGGAAAAGGGCAGTGACCGCGCAAAAGGACTGCATGCCTTGTTGCATCAATGCTGCGGCGTCAATCTCGCGGTCGTGTTCGAACCGGATGTGCTGACTTCTGTGCCTGCGGTTTCTCCCCCTTCGTTCTACAAGCCGGACGATTTCGCCTCCGCCTTCCTCGCTACACCCTTCCGACCTCCGATTGCCTGATGACGGTATTGGCTGCCTGAGCGCGGCCTGATTTCTGCTGTCCATCAATCATCCGGAGAGATTTCCGTGAATCTGCGTTTTTTATGTGCTCTGGCCATGGCCGGAGCCTGCGGCGTTGTGCCATCGGCCTACGCTGCTGATCCTTTACGTCTGGAGCAGGCGGTTGCGCGTGCTCTGGCCTCCAATCCCGCCTTGGCGGCAGAAATGGCCCAGCGGGATGCGGTGCAGGCAAAAGCGGCGCGGGAGAGCCTGGCGCCGCAATTCATCGTGACCGGCGAGCTGGAAAATTTTGCCGGCACTGGCGCCTTGAGCGGAATGGAGTCTGCTGAGGCCACCTTGCGTCTCGGTCGTCGTATCGAGCTGGGCGGCAAGCGCGCAGCAAGACAGGCGCTGGGCACGGCCGAGCTGGACCAGCAAAACACGGCGACTGATATGGCCCGCCTTGATATCAGCAGCCGCACGGCCCTGCGCTTTATCGAAGTAGCCGTGGACCAGCAGCGTCTGGAGTTTGCCAATCAGCATGTAGTACAGGCAGAGCGCACCCGGGACGAGGTGGCGAAATGGGTGAAGGCGGCACGCAATCCGGAATCGGATCTGCATGCCGCTGAAATCACGGTCGCCAATGCCGAACTGGAACGTGAGCATGCCGAGCATGAGCTGCTCAGTGCGCGCATGACCCTGTCGGCCCTGTGGGGCTCCTCACAGCCGGATTTCGAAACGGTGGCAGCGGATCTGGCCCGTTTGCCGGAGGTGGAGTCACTGGACAAGCTGATGGCGCGTCTGCCTGACAGCTTCGAGGACAAAGCCCTGCAACGTGAGGCCGGCATCGCTGAAGCACGTCGTCAGCTTGCCGAGGCTGGCAGCAAGCCGGATCTCGATTTCAATATCGGTATTCGCCATCTGGAAATGTCTGGCGACCAGGGTCTGGTGATGGGTATTGCCATGCCCTTGGGCAGCAATACCCGTGCGGCCTATGCCGGCAGCGAAGCACGCGCACAGCTTGCCGCCATTGAGGCCCGGCGCAAGGCGGGACAGTTCGAGCGGCAACAGCAGCTCTTCGAGAAATACCAGGAATTGATGCACGCCCGCACGGAAATCGAATCCTTGCGTGAGCGCGTGCTGCCAAAGGCGGAGCAGGCGGAGGCATTCAGCCGGCGCGGCTTCGAGGCCGGGCGTTTTTCCTTCCTCTCGCTGTCCCAGTCCCAGCAAACCCTTTTTGATTTGCGCAAGCGTCTCGTTGAGGCCTATGCGCGCTACCACTCCTTGCTGGTCGAGGTGGATCGCCTCGCCGCTACTGTTCAGGATTCTGCCAAATGAAGCGTTTTATTCCGGTTTCTGTACTGGCTCTCTTGCTGACTGCCTGTGGCAGCGAGTCTTCCCGCTCTGTTGAAAAGGGGCATGCTGAAGCAGGGCATGCCCATGAAGAGGGACAAGAGTCTGCTCACAGCAGCGATGCGTATGAGCGTGGCCCGCATAATGGCCGTCTCTTGCGCGAAGGTGATTTCGCGCTGGAAATCACCATTTTTGAAAAGAATACGCCGCCACAATTCCGTCTGTATGCCTATCAAAATGGCAAGCCGCTGCCAGCTGCCAGTGTGCAGCCGGTGATCACGCTCAAGCGTCTGGATGGCGAGACCACGGTTTTCCGCTTCAAGCCCGAGCAGGATTATCTCGCCGGTGATGCCACGGTAGTCGAGCCGCATTCCTTTGATGTCGAAGTCACGGCAACACACGCTGGCAAGAATTACCGCTGGCAGTACGCCTCCTATGAAGGACGTACCACGATTGCTGCTGACGCTGCAAAAGAAGCAGGGGTAGTGGTAAGCACGGCAGGTCCCGCGGTAATACGCGACACCCTGCAGCTCATGGGCAATGTCGTGGTGGATGGCACACGCCATGCCGAGATCAAGGCACGCTTTCCCGGCATTGTGCGTGCAGTGCATGTGGAGCAGGGCCAGCCCGTAAAGCGGGGCCAGGCGCTGGTGACGGTGGAAGGCAATGACAGCATGCGCAGCTATGCCGTGACGGCGCCTTTTGATGGCGTGGTGCTGAGCCGTGCCACCAATGTTGGTGATGTTGCCGGCAGCAATACCCTGGTGGAAGTGGCGAATCTTTCGGATGTCTGGGTGGAGTTGCGCGCCATAGGTGCTGATGCCGAAAAAATTGCCGCAGGACAGTCCGTGAAGATTCGTTCCGCCACGGGCGAGAACAGTGTGGAGGGGGTGATACGCACACTGCTGCCGCTTACTTCGGGGCAAAGTGTGGTGGCTCGTGCCCGTATTCCCAATACGCAGGGTCGCTGGCGCCCCGGCATGGCGGTATCGGCAGAAGTGACGGTGGCGACACGTCAGGTGCCGCTGGCCGTGAAGGAGTCCGGTCTGCAACGTTTCCGTGATTTCACGGTGGTGTTTGCGCAGGTGGGTGAAACCTATGAGGTGCGCATGCTGGAGCTGGGCGCTCGCGATGGTGAATATGCCGAGGTGCTGGGTGGCCTGAAGCCTGGTACGGCCTATGTGAGCGAGCAGAGTTTCCTGATCAAGGCCGACGTCGAGAAATCCGGCGCCAGCCACGACCACTGAGGACTCGTCATGCTCGAAAGAATCATACGTGCCGCGATAGCGCATCGCTGGCTGGTCCTGCTGCTGGTACTTGCCGTCAGTGCGCTGGGCATCTGGAATTACGGACGCCTGCCCATTGATGCCGTGCCCGATATCACCAATGTGCAAGTACAGATCAATACCGAAGCCCCGGGTTATTCACCGCTGGAAGCCGAGCAGCGCGTGACCTATCCCGTGGAAACTGCCATGGCCGGCATGGCGGGCATGCAATACATGCGCTCGCTCTCGCGCTATGGCCTGTCCCAGGTCACGGTAGTGTTTGAAGACGGCACCGATATCTATTTTGCGCGTCAGCAAGTCAGTGAACGTCTGCAGCAGGCCGCGGCGCAATTGCCGAATGGTATACGGCCGGCACTGGGCCCGGTGACCACAGGGCTGGGCGAAATCTTCATGTACACGGTGGAAGCCGAGCCCGGCGCGCGCAAGCCTGATGGCAGTGAATGGGGCCTCAGCGATCTGCGTACCCTGCAGGACTGGGTGATACGTCCGCAGCTGCGCAATCTCAAAGGCGTGACCGAGGTGAATACCATCGGTGGCCATGTGAAGCAGTTTCACATCCTGCCTGATCCCGCCAAGCTCATGGCGTATGACTTGACCATTGATGATCTTTTGTCAGCGGTGGAAAGGAATAATGCCAGTACAGGTGCGGGTTATATCGAGCGCAGTGGCGAGCAGAACCTTATCCGCATTCCCGGGCAGATCGGTGATGAGGCCGGTTTGCGCGAGGTGGTGATTGCCATGCGCAGTGGCATGCCGCTGCGTATACGCGATGTGGCCAGTGTGCAGGAGGGCAGCGAGCTGCGCAGCGGTGCCGCCACCAAGGATGGTCATGAGGTGGTGCTGGGCACGGTGTTCATGCTGATCGGCGAGAACAGCCGTGAAGTGGCACAGCGAGCGGCAGAGCGTTTGCAGAAAATCGATGCCGGCCTGCCGGAAGGTGTGAGCACGCGTACCGTTTACGATCGCACCAGCCTTGTGGATCGCAGTATCGCCACCGTGCAGAAAAACCTGCTGGAGGGCGCGCTGCTGGTGATTGCCGTGCTTTTCATCCTGCTCGGCAATATACGTGCAGCCCTGATTACAGCTGCTGTCATTCCGGTGGCCATGCTGCTCACCATCAGCGGCATGGTGCAGAACCGGGTGTCGGCCAATCTCATGAGTCTGGGTGCGCTGGATTTCGGCCTGATCGTCGATGGCGCCGTCATCATCGTGGAAAACTGCCTGCGCCGTTTTGGCGAGCGCCAGCATCAGCTCGGGCGTTTGCTGACGCGCAATGAGCGTTTTGATCTGGCGGCTGTGGCCAGTGCGGAAGTCATCAAGCCCAGCCTCTTTGGTCTTTTCATCATTGCCGCGGTGTATCTGCCGATTTTTGCGCTCAGTGGTATCGAGGGCAAAACCTTCCATCCCATGGCCATCACGGTGGTCATGGCGCTGACAGCAGCCATGGCGCTTTCGCTGACCTTTGTGCCTGCTGCCGTGGCGCAATTTGTCACGGGAAAAGTGGAAGAGAAAGAAACGCGTGTGATGCGCAAGCTCTCCGGTTTTTATGCGCCCTTGCTGGAAAAGGCACTGGCCCAGCGTGTGGCCGTGGTGTCGGCCGCTGCGGTGCTGGTCGTGCTGTGCACGCTGCTGGCCACCCGTCTGGGTACGGAATTCATTCCGAATCTGGACGAGGGGGATATCGCCCTGCATGCCCTGCGTATTCCGGGCACCAGTCTGACCCAGGCCACCGGTATGCAGGCGCAGCTGGAGTCGCGCATCAAGACCTTGCCCGAGGTGGCCACGGTGGTGGCCAAGCTGGGCACGGCTGAAGTCGCGACCGATCCCATGCCGCCTTCGGTGGCCGATACCTTTGTACTGTTGAAAGATCGCAGCGACTGGCCCGATCCGCGCAAACCCAAGGAGCAGTTGCTGGCGGAGCTGGAGACCGTGGTGAAGGCCGTGCCCGGCAATAATTATGAATTCACCCAGCCTGTGCAGATGCGCATGAATGAATTGATTGCCGGTGTACGTGCTGAAGTGGCCATCAAGATTTTCGGTGACGACATGCAGCAGCTGGAGGCGCTGGGTGAGCAGGTGGAAGCCGTGGCACGCGGCACAGATGGCAATGCCGACGTCAAGCTGGAGCAGGTGACGGGTCTGCCTTTGTTGCTCATACAGCCGGACCGGGCCGCATTGGCGCGTTACGGGCTTGCTGTGGCGGATATCCAGGACACGGTGGCCGCTGCTCTCGGTGGTGCCAATGCCGGCCAGCTTTTCCAGGGCGATCGCCGCTTCGATATCGTGGTGCGCCTGCCGGAAAGCCAGCGCCGTGATCTCAAGGTGCTGGCCGCTTTGCCGATTGCCGTGCCGGCACAAAAAGAGGGTGATGGCAGCAATTTGCCGAAATCGGTGCCGCTGAGTGCGGTGGCCAGCATCACGATAGAGCCGGGCCCCAATCAGATCAGCCGCGAAAACGGCAAACGTCGTGTGGTAGTCAGCTCCAATGTACGTGGCCGTGATCTCGGCTCTTTCGTGAAAGAATTGCAGCAGGAAGTAGAGGCCAAGGTGAAATTGCCGGAGGGCTACTGGGTCGAGTACGGCGGCACTTTCGAGCAGCTGATTTCGGCCAGCCAGCGTTTGCTGGTGGTAGTGCCGGTGGTGCTTGTCATCATTTTCGGCCTTTTGTTCATGGCCTTCGGCAATGCCAAGGATGCCGCCATCGTATTCAGTGGCGTGCCTTTGGCATTAACCGGTGGTGTGCTGGCCTTGTGGCTGCGCGGCATTCCCTTTTCCATTTCGGCTGGTGTGGGTTTTATTGCGCTATCCGGTGTGGCGGTGCTCAACGGCCTGGTGATGATCAGCTTTATCCGCAAATTGAGGGAAGAGGGCGCCACTTTGCACAAGGCCGTGGTGGAAGGTGCACTCACGCGTTTGCGCCCGGTGCTGATGACAGCACTGGTGGCTAGTCTCGGCTTTGTGCCCATGGCACTGAATGTCGGTACCGGCGCGGAAGTCCAGCGTCCGCTGGCGACGGTGGTCATAGGCGGTATCGTGTCGTCCACGCTGCTGACCCTGTTCGTGCTGCCCGTGCTTTACCGCATGCTTTATCGCCGCGAGGAGCGAGAGGAAGAAAAGCAGAGCTAGCCATAAGGCTGGCGACATAAAAAAGCCGGAAGCTCTTTGCAGCTTCCGGCTTTTTCATATGCGCCATCATGCTGGCAAGGACGTGGCGTTTTATGGCGCGCCCTTGATGTCCTCTCCGCCTGCCCACATTTTTTCCCACTCAGCGGCGTAAGCCTTGGCCAGCTCGGGGGCATGCCAGATCAGCAGCACGTTTTCCGCATTCCTGACGGCGGTTTTTGCATAATTGAAAGAGCCTGTTTCCACGCTGCTTCCGTCTATCACCATGAATTTGTGGTGATGGATTCGGTACTGCCCGTTGAGTCTGACAGGCAGGCCTTTGCTGGCCAGAAAGTGGGCCTGCGTATATTTGAGGTTAGTGCCCCGGTCTGAGACCACACGAACCGCTACGCCTCTTTGTTTTGCCGCCAATAGCGCCTGTGCGATGGAGGTATTGGAAAAGGTGTAAGTGGCGACAAGGATTTCATGCCGGGCGCTGTTGATCGCCTTCAGCACAAGTTCCAGCGCGCCACCGTCAGGTGCAAAAGCGACTTCATAACGTGTGCTTGCCGGGAAGGTGCTTGCTCCGGCATCAGAAATGTCTTGGGCCTGTGCCTGCAGGCAGAGCAGAGCGCAGAGCGGCATAAGCAGATAGCGCATGAGTACTTCTCCTGTATTCCGCCAGTATTTCGTCAATGAGCTGATGGCAGCGTCAACGGCCCAGCCTCTCCCGATAGCTCACAATGTCGCGCACGATGCGGTAATCCACCATCCAGGCAAAACCCAGACTGCCCTTTTTAAGTGAGACTTCAATGCCGTCCTGCCCCGGGCGGATGATGTCGCAATAGTCCCGTCGGATGCCCAGTACCTTCACACCGTCCACTTCCGTATCCAGCCAGATATGGCAGCTTGGTTTGCTGCGCACACCGCCCGGACTGCCCTGTATTTTGGTGATGGCCCGCGTGAGCGTGTAAGCGTGGGATTTGTCGCCGGCATGATTCAGCCAGCCCAGAAAAGGCAGGCCGGCAATCATCCAGAATACGAGCAGGAAGGTCGTGACGGCATAGAGGCTGCGATCACGCTCTGCTTGGCGGAAGCTCAGGAACCAGAGCAGGGCAAACGCAGCGAGGCAGGCCGGGAGGGCCAGTATGAGGAAAGACGCCAGATTGACGGGCATGAAGAGCCGGCCCTCGCGCCAGACCATGATGAGGGCAAGGGCGGGCAAGAGCAGAAGCAGGAGGCTGAGCGAGTTGCCGGCAGGCGTGGGGGCTTGCTTTTTCAAGTGCAGGGCCAGTCAGGATCAGGGCCTGATGATGTCCTGCTCTTGTCCAATAAAAAAGCGGCTTGCATTGCTGCAAGCCGCTTGAGTGTTGGTGGGTCGTCCGCGACTTGAACGCGGGACCAACGGATTAAAAGTCCGCTGCTCTACCGACTGAGCTAACGACCCGTCCTGCCGATTTGCCGGTTGCCCGGGCCCTCTGCAAGAGCGGCGTATATTACTG
>JAVHYE010000199.1 GCA_031119295.1 Pedobacter sp.
ATTCGCGCGGAGACTGGCCGAACCAGCTACGGAAGGCACGGGTGAAATTGCTGAGGTCGGCAAAGCCGAGTGAATACGCCACTTCCTTGATGGGACGTCCGCTTTCCAGCAGATAACGCTCGGCCAGATCACGGCGGGTATCGTTGAGCAGCTGCCGGAAAGAAGCACCTTCGGCTGCCAGACGACGCTGCAGGGTGCTGGGGCTGATGCCCATATGCCGCGCGACGGTTTCCTTGTCGATGATGCCGCTGGGCATGCGCTGCACCATCTCCATCACCACATCCATGGCGACATGGGGATGCGTCATCTCCGCCATATAGCGCAGGATGATTTCATCGCGCTCGCCAAGGCCGTCACGCACGATGCCGGTCAGCAGATCCCCCAGGGGACGCATGCGCAAAGGTTTGGGCAGATGATAATGCGTGCCGGGTGCCGGATAGTCGCCAAAGCCGACCACCACGGTATGCACATGCTTGCGGAAGCGTTCGAAAAAAGTCCGGTTGTCGGTATCAATCACCACTACATCCGCCGCGAGATCGGGGCTGCAGGCCCAGCGGCAACCGGTGCGGTCACCCATCACGGCCATGAGTGAATGAAAAAGTTCCTGGTCCGCATCGCTCTCGGAGAGGAAGGCAATATTTCTGAGTGATGGTGACATCCGCACAGCCTTTTTAGTTTTAATCTTGGACGCAGTCAGAGCTCACATCGTGTTGACTCTGGTACTGACATCCGGAATATGTGGCTGGCGTCGAACATCATGCAGGGAGGATTGACCCGACGCTGACATCGCCAGGACAAACCGGCGCTACTTGGTGCTTGCACTCCCTGTGATGCAGCCACCTGCACAGTCGCCAACACAAATTGCATACAATTCGCATCACGGCACTAAACAGCTGTAAAATTAATGGCTTAGACTACAGAGCTACAAGCCGGCGGGATTGTCAGCACAAGCCAAGAGCTTGTCATTTCAATCCAGAAAAGAAGCGGCAAAAGGCAGATCAGAGAGACCGGAAGGCTGAACAAAGCGAGAACAAGGATAGTCGCGATGACACTAACGGGCATGGATAGCGAAATTACACAGGTCGCCGGCTGGCTGCGGCCCTTCCTGCAGGCCGTGGAAAGTCAGGGTCTGGACAGCACCGCCCTGCTGCGCAAGGCCAGGCTGAATCCATCCATCATGGACGAAGCCGGTGCCCGCCTGCCCTCGCGCAAGATGGACGAGCTCTGGCGCCTGGCCTTCGAGCAGGGTGCCGACCTGACACTGGGTCTGGACTATGCCTGCCACTTCCAGCCCGGCAATCTCTATGTGCTCGCCTTCGGGCTCTACTCCAGCCTCAATCTGCAACAGGCCTCGGAACATCTGCTGCTGCCGCTGCGTCTGCTCACCTTCGCCGCCATCGTCAATTGCTATGTGGAAGACGGTGAATTCCATGTAGAGGTCAGCCCCACCTATCCCAGCTCGGTGCACGAGAAGCAGCTTTTCTTCCACGGCGTGCTGCTCAATATCTGGCGCAGCCTGAGCTCGGCCGATCTGCACCCCATACGCGTTGACCTGCACGATATTCCCGAGCCGCATGACGATGCCGTATGGGCCCGCCTGCATCACTTCTTCGGTTGCCCGGTGAGCTTCAATGCCTCGCGCAGCCGCATGAGCCTGCCCCTGCAACTGGCACAGGCACCCCTGCAGGCGGCCAATGCCGAACTGGTGGCGCAGGGCGACATCATCATCCAGCGCTACCTCAACGAACTGGACCAGCATCACGCCCTCAATGATGTGGTGCACAAGGTCATCAGCAAGCTCTCCAGCGGCCGCTTCGATCGTGTCACCGTTGCCCAGGAACTGGGCATCAGCGCCAGCACCCTGCAGCGCCGCCTCGCGGCCGAAGGCACCTCTTTCAGCCAGTTACTCAACGACACCCGCCGCAGTCTGGCCGAGCGCTATCTGCTGGAAAGCCGGCGCTCCATCAAGGAAGTGGCGTATTCACTCGGCTTTGCCGATCTCAGCAATTTCACCCGCGCCTTTCGCGGCTGGTTCGGCCAGTCGCCGCGTGAGTTCCGCCGCCAGGTGGCATCGGAAGCCACGGACTGAAAAACCGGCCATGAAAAAAGCCCCGCAATCGCGGGGCTTTTTTATGACGCTGACGGGAATGGCCGCCTTATTCGTCCTTGAGTGCGCACTCGAAATTCTTGGGATCGAATTTGCAACGCACACGCTTCAACAGGCTCATCATCTGCGGATCATAAGTGCCGTCTGCCGTCAGCTGCAGGCGGGCCTCACGCAGCAGGCGGTTGTATTTGTCCTGCTCCACGGGCGACAGATCCAGCCAGTATTTGGCATCGATTTCCTTCTCGCTCTTCTCGATGAAGGTGAAGGCTTCTTCCACGCGCGTCATGGCGAAATCACGCAGCTTGAGCATGCGCTCGTCCATATCCGGCACCTGTTTGATCAGGCGCTCGCGGTTGATGATGATGGAGCCGGTGATCTGCACCACGGGATAGCGGAAGATCGCACCATTCTTGCCAAGGCCACGATACAGCTCGAAGGGTTTGTAGATGATGGCAGGCGCCACCAGGATATCGACCTGGCCATTATTGAACTTGCTGGCAAAGTTGGTGATGTCGGAAGCCACGGGCTGTGCGCCCAGCTGCTGCACCAGCTTGGCCTGGGATTTGTCCCAGTCCAGCACGGCCACTTTCTTGCCCGCCGCCTTTTCAATCGAATCAATCTTGCGGTCATTCACGAAGACATAGGCCGCCCCCAGCGGCACCACGCCTATCACCTGATAGGGACCGGAAATGGTGAGCGGAATCACCTTGGGGTTGGCCAGGGTCTGCAGCACGCCGCGCATTTCCTGCGCCGAACGTATACCGCCTACAGCATCCAGGCTGCCCATGAATTTGTTGAACTGGCGCGCACGCAAGGTGGTGACGACGAGACCTTCGCACTGGCCGGCCTTGAAGTCTTCAGAGGCTACACGCTCATCGGTATACACCTTGATGCTGGTGTTGATATTCCACTTCTTGGCCTCCAGGGCGAGGTCACGCGCACGCGTCGCGGCATCGCCGTTATTGCCTACCGGATCGTAGATACAGAAGCTGAGGTTGAGCGGCTTGTCGAGCGCACCGGCAGGTGCAGCCAGTACCGGGGTGGCCAGCAGGAGACCGGCCAGGGGGAGCAGGCTGCGCAGGAATTTTTTTCCGTGAATCATGTCGTGACTTCCTGTTTATTAGAGCTGTGTTGAGGCTGTGTTTTATAAATGGTTGCAGAAGATGACAGCTGTGCAGGCAAAACAGCGGGCCCTCATGGTAGCGCCGGCAAAGCAGCCGCGATTGGCTGGCCGGACAGCCACCCCCTGCGCGGCGGCCAGCCATGAAAAAGCCCCGACTGACGGGGCTTTTTCAGGTAGTGCCTACCCTGCCGTTCAATAGTCGCGCGAGCTAGGTTCCGGCGAGGCAAAAACAGGCGAAGAAGCGGAGTTTACTTGAGGTAAATGAGCATTCTTCGCCTGTTTTTAACGATGCAGGGCCGACGCGCAGCAGACTATTACTGACCACGCAACTCTCGGCGCAGGATCTTGCCCACATTGGTCTTGGGCAGATCGGCACGGAAGACAATGTGCTTGGGCACCTTGTAGCCGGTGAGGTTTTCACGCAGGTGGTGCATCAGGGCCTGCTCGGTCAGGGCCGGGTCCTTCTTCACTACGAAAAGCTTGACCACTTCACCGGATTTCTCGTCCGGCACCCCCACGGCGGCCGACTCCAGCACACCGGGATGGCTGGCGGCCACGTCTTCCACTTCATTGGGATAAACATTGAAGCCGGAAACCAGGATCATGTCCTTCTTGCGGTCGACGATGCGGATATAACCGTCTTCGGCAATCACGCCGATATCGCCGGTCTTGAGCCAGCCTTCGCTGTCGATGATTTCGGCCGTGGCTTCCGGACGCTGCCAGTAGCCCTTCATGACCTGCGGGCCCTTCACGCAAAGCTCACCCGCTTCGCCGATGGCCACTTCCACGCCATTGTCATCAATGGCCTTCACCAGGGTATTGGGAATGGGCATGCCTATGGTGCCCAGACGCACAGCGGAAAGCGGATTCATGGTGGCCACCGGCGAGGTTTCGGTCATGCCGAAACCTTCGC
>JAVHYE010000200.1 GCA_031119295.1 Pedobacter sp.
AGTGAGCGTATCCAGCAGGGATTGCACGGCCACGGCCTGGCCTATGGCCCAGAGACGTACACCGTCGAAATCTCCTTTGCGCTGTTTCCAGTCTTCATCGATGCGGTAATGCGGGGGCTGGAAATTGGCAAAGGTATCCAGATCAAAGCCGAGGCGAGGATGGCCGGCACCCATGATGCGATGCGTCACCAGCTTTTTCTCGTTACCGAAATGGCAGCTCACGCAAAGCTTGGCCATTTCCACCGGGCGGTCGGTGGGATAAAGGCCGTCCTGGACGTTTTTCGCATGCGTGGCATTGGCAGCCACATGGCTTTTTATCCAGACCTCGGCGGGGCCGTGGCAGGCTTCGCAGGACACACCATCGCTGATGGCAAAACGTTCACCGCGTTTATTGGCGGGCGGATTATGGGCGTGGCAGTCCAGACAGATCTTTTCTTCCTGTGCCGGTTTTTTCAGGCTCAGCTTTTTCGCGATGCGTTTTGAATCCTCATTGAGCAGCACGTTATAGGCTTCGGCATGTTTGTCGAGGCGCAGCCAGACGGAATATTCATTGTGCTGGATATTCGAGCCCTTCCAGGGCTGTACGGCGCCGTGGCACATGCTGGAAGCGCAATTGGCCACGCCCACGCTCTGGTGCAGGGAGTCTTGCGGCAAGGGGGCTGCTGCTTGCAGCAAGCCGGCCAGCAAGAGAAGGCTGAGCGCTGACAGCTTCTTCAGGAGAGTGCCAGTGATCGCTTGTTTGCTTGAGGGGAGCATGACTGTCTTCATTTTTTGCCTGCGCCGTTCTTGGTGAGCGGGCCAGAGGGATTGCTGTTCTTGCTGTCCGGAGAGGCAGTTGCTGCCTTGCGCTTCTGGAAGCCCGGTGCGGCGAGATCATCCGTCACCGTCCATACCGTGCCGTCTTCACGCTGATAAAGCTTGTTCATTTCACCCACATTGAAAGGGCGCGAGCCGAGACGACCGAAGACGGCAATCTGGCCGCCTGTTTCATCCACGGCGCGATCACGATCCAGCCCGCGCGAGAGCGAAGCGGCCGGCGACGCTGTCTTGCGCCAGGCAATCACATGCGGCTTGGGCTCGGGCGAGAAGCCGTAGAAGCGCGGCTGTGTATCCGGTGCCGTGAGCTGCACAACCTTGAGGCCATTCTTGCCGTCGGCCACATAAGCAAACAGCGAGGCATTGGTGCTGCCTATGATCACGTCGCGCACATCATCGAGTTTGCCGCCATCGTTGAAGAGCTGATACAGCCTGGGCGCATCCACTTTTTCAATATCGATAATGGCCAGTCCCTGCTTGCCAGCGGCGACATAGGCATAGGTGCGGGCGATATACACGCGCTGGGCATTTTCCAGCGGAATAAAGGCGGGCAGCAGCTCCGGCTTTTCAGCATGCGTCACGTCCACGATCTGCAGACCCTTCTTGCCGGTAACAAAGAGGTAGCGGAATTGCAGCGCCGAGGCCTGTGCATTTTCAATCGCCACTGTAGTGACCAGTCGCGGCTGCGTGGGCTTGTCCAGATCGACAATGACAAGGCCGGCATCAGCAGCAATATAGGCATAACGGCCGCCGAGCGTGACATGGCGCGCGCCATTCAATATGCCGTCCGGATTCCAGGTAACGGCACGCTTGAGGAAATTGTTGCGCGCATCGCCGTCGGCCAGGGTGTTCACGTCAGTGAGGATAAGACCTTCCTTGGCATCCGAAATCACGGCGTAGTTGTAGATGGGATGGAAGGGTTGCTCCTGATTGGTGATGCGCATGAGGTCGCCCTGATTGCGCAGTGGTGCAATGGGCTGGTTGGTGGGCAGGGCCACGCAAGTCGCATTTTTCGAGGAGATGAAGTTCTGCTGCCCCAGCGGAGAATAAGGCGCGGTGATGATGCGCTGTGCTATGCCCTTGTTGGCGATGCTGGCGACATCATAAACACGCAGGCCGGCACCGGCTTCGGCGGCATAGAGATATTCGCCACGCAGCTGCAGGCAGCCCACATTGCCATCGCTGCCGTGATTGTGGGCGAACTGCAGTTCACGGTTCTTGCCGAGATGCGCATTGAAATAATCGGGATAGGCATACTGCTGCAGATAGCTGCCGATGACGGACTGTGGTTCATCCCATTCCGTCACTTGTACCGCTTCCACATGTTTCTCTTCGCCCAGCCAGGCATTGAAACCGACGAAGTTCACAAAGCCGGTACCCTGCAACAAGAGTTGCGCCATGATGGCGTTATTGTCGTTCTTGTTGGAGACATGGCAGTCGGAGCAGGTCTTGGTTTCTTCCTTGCGTTCGGTATGCGCGAAATGCGGCGCAAAAGCCTGCGAGGAATAACCGCTGGCCGCTACCGGCGGCTGCTGGATATAGATGCGCTCACGATTGGCATTGGTGGAGGAAAGGATCAGCGCCGAGCTTGATCGCACCGGTGCGATACGATGGCCTTTCACTGAGCTGTGTATGCCCAGCATGAAGACATCATCACGTACCACCTGCGGGTTATAGCTGGCGTAATTGCGTGTTTCGCCGCCTTCATAATGGTGGCGCTCGGTTTTCCAGTTGGCCTGTATGGGCAGATGGCAGCCGGAGCAGCTCGTGGTCCATGAGGTGTGGCAGGTGTAGCAAGTCATCTTTTCATTGCTGTGCGCAAACTCCGGCACATCCAGACCCCACTGCCCTTCACGTCCGGCTTCGCCGGCGGCCATGAGTTTGGCGCGCGCCGCCTTGGCGTTGTAATGCGGATTGGCAGGGTTCACGGCGTCTTTCACCAAGGACACTTCCCATTCCATAGTCGGATCGGTCGCCGCGCGCTGGAATAATTTGCCATCACGCCAGACAAAGCGCTGACGACCATCCTGCACACGCATCTGGCTGAGATCATTGCCGCCCGGTCGTGCCGCCGGGCCACTGGTGCGCAGGGTGGGATAGCGCGTGGCGGTGCCGTGGCAATCCACGCAGTCCACTTCAATGGCAGCAGCGACTTCACCGTAGATATGACCGCTGTTATGCGCGTCCTGCGAGAAATGGCAGTCCACGCACTGCATGCCTTTTTCCATATGGATGGAAGCCATATGCACGGCTTTCTGGAATTTGTGCGCATCATCGTCGGGGATGATGTTGTTGTTCTTGTCGAGCAGGGCGCCGTGGCGATCACGCTTGTAGACGGCGCGGAAATTCCAGCCGTGGCCGTGGTAGTCGGCAAATTGCGTGTCTTTCAACTGCGGATTCAGGCCGGAAACTTCGCGCAGGAAGGCGGGATCACTCCACTTTCCACGTATGGCAGCCTCTTCCGGATTGCGGTCGAGGATTTCGCGGGCTTCGGCGTCCGTGGGGTATTTCTGTTTTTCCGGCCACATATGCGGGGCATCGGATTCGTAATCCCACATGGTGTAGCCGTAGAAACTGTTCACGAAAATATTCGGCTGGTGCATATGGCAGGTCATGCACTGCGAAGAAGGAATGGCGCGCGTGAATACATGCTTGATGGGGTGGCCGGGTTCATTGCGGGCAATGGTGGGATCGGCCGTCTGTGTTTCGCCATTATTGCCGGCATAGGCATACACGCTGCTGTGCAGGGGATTGCGGTCGTTGGCGTAAACCGTGTGGCAGGCGGTGCAGCCGGAAGAGCGGTAATCGCCGGGCTGTTCATTGGTACCCAAAAACCAGAGATGCGGATCATTGAGGCGGGTCTTGGTGACATTGATCAGCGGCACGGCAATACGGCTGCCGGTGCCGGGGCCGCGATTGGACTGCTTGATGTCGGGGCGGCCGGGTTCGTCGAGTTTCTGCAGCAGGCCGGTGGAATTGGGCAGGCCCACTTCTGGAAAGCTGGAGTTGATAACGCGACCACCGCTTTCAAAAACGCGGAAAACATCGGCAGGAGGCGCGGTTTCCCAGGCGGGCAATGGTGCGAGTTTCGGCAGGATTCCTTTTGCGGTCATTTCCGGTGTGGGTTTTACCGGGCCCACAAGTTGTGCCGGCAGACTGTCGGCGGTGTAGGCCTCGCCGAGGATGTAATGCTTGAAAGGCAGGATGCCGTTGTTATAGGCCGCGCCACCCCAGAGCATGGCGGAGG
>JAVHYE010000057.1:0-11349 GCA_031119295.1 Pedobacter sp.
TGCAGGAAGAAGGGGAAAGGAAATGAGCAGGAAATACTTCGGTACCGATGGTGTGCGCGGCAAGGTTGGCGAGCTGCCCATTACGCCCGAGTTTGCGCTCAAGCTGGGCTGGGCGGCCGGCAAGGTGCTGGCCAGTCAGGGGCGTGCCTCTGTGGTGGTTGGCAAGGACACGCGGCTTTCCGGCTATCTGCTGGAGTCGGCGCTGGAGGCGGGTTTGTCGGCGGCGGGTGTCAGCGTGCGTTTGCTGGGTCCCATGCCTACACCGGCGATCGCGCATCTCACGCGCGCCTTTCATGCCAGTGCCGGCATCGTGATTTCTGCTTCGCACAATCCTTATTACGACAATGGCATCAAGTTTTTCGGCGCTGATGGCAAGAAGCTGGATGATGCTGTCGAGGCGGAAATTGAAAGCTGGCTGGACAAGCCCTTGACCATTGATGCGCCGGATGCGCTGGGCAAGGCCATACGCCAGGAAGATGCACGCGGCCGCTATATCGAATTCTGCAAATCCACTTTCCCGTATGCGCTCAATCTCGAAGGGCTGAAGATTGCGCTGGATTGTGCGCATGGCGCGGCCTATCAGGTGGGTCCGGCGGTTTTCACCGAACTGGGTGCGGAGGTGGTGAAGATTGCCTGTGCACCTGATGGTCTCAATATCAATGAGAACTGTGGTTCCACGCATCCCGGCTTGTTGCAGAAAGCAGTAGTGGAAACCGGCGCGGATCTCGGCATTGCATTTGATGGCGACAGTGACCGCGTGCTCATGGTCGACAAGCATGGCGCCCTTGTGGATGGCGATGCGCTGATTTACATGATTGCCCGTGATCGAGTGGAGCAGGGTCAGCCCCTGGCCGGCGTTGTGGGCACGCTGATGAGCAATATGGGCATGGAGCTGGCCATACGCGAACTGGGTCTGGAGTTCGTGCGTGCCAAGGTGGGCGACCGCTATGTCATGGCCGAGCTGGAAGAGCGCGGCTGGGTTCTGGGTGGTGAGGCCTCCGGGCATATCGTCCTGCTCGACAAGACGACGACGGGTGATGCCATCATTGCGGCCCTGCAGGTGCTGGCGGTCATCGTGCGCAGCGGCAAGCCGCTGCATGAGCTGCGCGCCGGCATGAGCATCTTTCCGCAGCACATGATCAATGTGCGCGTGGCACAGAAGCGTGATCCCATGGCCGAGCCGGTCATTGCCGGTGCCGTGAAAGAGGCAGAGCAGAGGCTGGCGGGCCGTGGTCGTGTGTTGCTGCGGCCCTCCGGGACCGAGCCTGTCATACGTGTCATGGTGGAAGGTGAGGACGAGGTGCTGGTGCAGGGCCTCACGGCCAGCCTGGCCGAGACGGTCAAAGCCGCCCTCGTTTGAGGCTGGCTTCAAGTCCCGAAATCCCCAAGAAAAATCTCGGGCCAGTGGTTGTTTCACCCGGGTCACTTGGCTAAGATTGCGGGCCTCGCGCGGCAGGGGTCTTTTCAAGGCATTTGCTGCGCTGCGCCAAACCCCTTCGGGGCTGTTGAACAGGAGCTTTCGCGATGCGTCGCAAGCTGGTTGCCGGCAACTGGAAAATGCACGGCAGGCAAGCCGCCAATGCGGCACTGGTCAACGCCATAGCTTCGCGGGCGGCCGAGTACAGCGGTATCGATCTGTGGATTGCGCCCCCCTCGGTTTATCTGGCTCAGGTAGCCAGTCTGCTGGCAGGCAGTGCTCTCGCGCTGTCGGCACAGAATCTGGCGCGCGAGGATGATGGCGCCTGCACTGGTGAGGTGTCGGCCGGCATGCTCGCGGATATCGGTGTGCATGCGGTCATCGTTGGCCACTCCGAGCGCCGCAGCCGTTATGGCGACAGCGATGCGGTAGTGGCAGAAAAGTTTGCAAAGGCACAGGCGGCCGGTTTGATTCCGGTGTTCTGTGTGGGTGAGACGCTGGAAGAGCGTGAGGCCGGAAAGACGGAAGACGTCGTCCTGGCCCAGCTGGCAGCGGTGGTCGAGGCTTATGGCGCCAAGACCTTGGAAAAGGCGGTGTTGGCTTATGAGCCGGTCTGGGCCATAGGCACCGGACGCACAGCCAGTCCCGAGCAGGCGCAACAGGTTCATGCTGTGTTGCGCGCGGCGGTGGCAAAGCGGGATGCGGTAGTGGCTCAGGGCCTGCGCATTCTGTACGGCGGCAGTGTGAAGGCGGGCAATGCAGCAGCGCTGTTTGCCATGCCGGATATAGATGGTGCCCTGGTGGGCGGAGCGTCCTTGGACGCCGAAGAATTTGTCGCGATTGCCCGGGCAGCCCGGGCGACGCAGTAAGCAATAAACAGGTAAGCAGATGGAAAGCGTGATTCTCGTTCTGCATGTGCTGGTGGCAGTGGCCATGATAGGCCTCATTCTGCTGCAGCAGGGCAAGGGCGCCGAAATGGGTGCTTCCTTCGGTGCGGGTGCGTCGCAGACCGTATTTGGTGCTGCGGGCTCTGCCGGCTTCCTCACCAAGTTCACGGCTGCGCTGGCTGCCATATTTTTTGCGACCAGCCTCGGCCTGGCCGTCTATGCAAAGAAAAACGCGCAGGGCTTCGGTCTTGTGCCTGATGTGTCGGCAGAGCATGTCGATACCAAGCCGGCCGGCGATGTGCCGGTGGCGCCTGCTGCAGCTCCGGCTGCCGCAAGCGGTGATGTGCCGGCGGCTCCTGCCAAGTAAAAGGCAGCGCAGTAAAGAATCGCGGAAGTGGTGAAATTGGTATACACGCAACCTTGAGGTGGTTGTGCCTCACGGCATGAGGGTTCAAGTCCCTCCTTCCGCACCAAACAAGTCCTTGCGCCCGCTTTCGGGTGGTTTGCAGGGCGACGGAAAGAGTCTCTTTCCGTGACAGAACGAAGCCCGTCGTACCAGACGACAGGCTTATGATTTTCCCGGAGATTTTCCGGAAAAATGCGGCAAAAACCCTTTGACTTGTAAAGTCGTCGGGCCTATAGTCGCCGTCCTCTGATGCGGGGTGGAGCAGCCTGGTAGCTCGTCGGGCTCATAACCCGAAGGTCGTTGGTTCAAATCCAGCCCCCGCTACCACTTTTGGACTTGGAAACCTTTACCAGAAGGTTTCGTGAATAAGCCCACCTTGTGTGGGCTTTTTTACAGGTCCCGCGCTTGTTCAGGAATGTTTCAGGGTTTGTTCTGGCGCGGATGCGGTTTCAGACAGAAGTGGGCGTTTCGCCCATTTTTTGTTTCTGCGGCCCGAGAAATACGGCCGGGAGAACAGGCGCAATGGCAGTTTCAAAGAAAGTCGAAACCATGATGGCAATGCTGAGCCCGGCGGTTGCAGCCGTGGGCTTTGAACTCTGGGGCATAGAGTTCTTCCAGCAGGGACGTCACTCCGTACTGCGACTTTTTATTGATGGCCCGGAAGGCGTGGGTGTGGACGATTGTGCCACCGTCAGCCACCAGGTCAGTGGCGTGCTGGATGTGGAAGATCCGATTGCCGGTGAATACACCCTCGAGGTGTCGTCGCCGGGCTGGGATCGTCCTCTGTTCACACTGCCGCAATACACACGGTTTATTGGCAGTGAAGTTTCCGTGCGTCTGGCGAGCCCGCTGAATGGCCGCCGGAAGTTCAAGGGCATCGTCCAGCAGACAACGGATGATGCGGTGGAGTTGCTGGTTGAGGGTGTGGCGGTGCTGATTCCGTTTGCGGCCATCGACAAGGGCAACGTAGAGCCGAATGTTTGATTAACAGGCGAGGTCCGGACAGGAACGAACCATGACCAAAGAAATTCTGATGGTGGTCGACTCGGTCAGTAACGAGAAAGGTGTTTCTCGTGAAGTGATTTTCCAGGCGCTGGAACAGGCGCTGGTGGCCGCGACCAAGAAAAAATACAACACGGATGAAATCGACCTGCGCGTCGCCATCGATCGCAAGACCGGCGAATACGACACTTTCCGTCGCTGGACCGTGGTCGAAGACATGGATCACGAAATCCCCGCCATGCAGCTGGCCATCAGCGATGTGGAAGGCGAAGGCATGAAGCTGGGCGATGTGCGTGAAGAGCAGGTCCCCTCCATCGAATTCGGCCGTATCGCGGCGCAGACCGCCAAGCAGGTCATCGTGCAGAAAGTGCGCGAAGCCGAGCGCGCCCTGGTCGTGGATGCCTATCGTCACCGTATCGGTGAAATCCTCTCCGGTGTCGTGAAGAAGACGACCCGTGATGGTCTGGTGCTGGATCTCGGCGGCAATGCCGAAGCCTATCTGGCCCGTGAAGAAATGCTGCCGCGTGAAACTTTCCGCGTCGGCGAACGTGTGCGCGCCATCCTCTTTGCCGTGAATTCGGAAGGCCGTGGCTCGCAGCTGCTGATTTCCCGTACCCGTCCGGAAATGATCATCGAGCTTTTCCGCATCGAAGTGCCGGAAATCGGTGAAGAAATCATCGAGATCAAGGGTGCGGCCCGTGATCCGGGCGTGCGCGCCAAGATTTCCGTGAAGACCAATGACCAGCGTATCGATCCGCAGGGCGCCTGTATCGGTATGCGCGGTGCGCGTGTACAGGCGGTTTCCGGCGAGCTCGCTGGCGAGCGCGTGGATATCGTGCTCTGGGACGACAATCCCGCGCAGTATGTGATTAACGCTCTGCAGCCTGCTGAAGTGGCCTCCATCGTGATCGATGAAGACTCCCACTCCATGGACGTGGCCGTGGAAGAAGAACAGCTGGCCATGGCTATCGGCCGTGGTGGCCAGAATATCCGTCTGGCCTCCGAGCTGACGCAGTGGCGCCTGAACGTGATGACGGTGTCGGATGCGCAGGCCAAGCAGGAAAGCGAATCGCACCAGTACATCGAAGTCTTCATGCGTGATCTGGATGTCGATGAAGACATCGCCAGCATCCTCGTCAATGAAGGCTTCACCTCGCTGGAAGAAGTGGCCTATGTGCCGCTGGAAGAAATGCTGGCCATTGAAGATTTCGATGAAGACATCGTCAATGCCCTGCGCCAGCGCGCCAAGGATGCCTTGCTGACCAAGGCACTTGTGTCCGAAGAAAACAGCAAGGAACCTGCTGCCGATCTTCTCGAAATGGAAGGCATGAACCGCAAGCTGGCTTTTGAGCTGGCTGCACGCGGCATTGTCACCATGGAAGATCTGGCCGAGCAGGCGATAGACGATATTTCCGATATCGATGGCGTGGGCGAAGAAAAAGCCGCCCAGCTCATCATGAAGGCGCGCGAACCCTGGTTTCAGTAAACCGGGATCGCAAGCAACGCCAAACGAATAATGCCGACGAAGCGGAGAGACACGCTACATGGCTGAAGTGACTGTCAAACAACTGGCCGAAACGGTGGGCCGCCCGGTAGAAACCCTGCTGACGCAAATGCAGGAAGCCGGACTCGCCCACCAGAAAGCAGACGAAGTGGTTTCCGATGCAGAAAAGCAGCAGCTGCTGGCTTTCCTCAAGCGGGCCCACGGCGAGTCTGATGCCGAGCCCAAGAAAATCACCCTGAAGCGCAAGGAAACCAGCACGCTCAAGGTGGCGCCTTCGGCGGGTGGCAAGTCCAAGACCGTTAATGTGGAAGTGCGCAAGACACGTTCCTATGTGAAGCGCTCTGCGCTTGACGATCAGGAAGATGCGGCGCGTGAAGCAGAAGAAGCTGCACGCAAAGCCGAAGAAGAGCGTCTGGCTGCTGAAGAAGCCAAGCGCCGCGCTGAAGAAGATGCGCGCGTGGCGGCGGCAGAAGAAGAAGCCCGCAAGGCCGCTGAAGAAGCGCGCCGTGCTCACGATGCTGCCAGCAAGGGCGCCAAGGACAAGAAACTGTCCGTGCCCAAGGTTGGCGTTGTGGTGAAGGGCAAGGAAGAAACGGCAGAAGAGCGCGCCAAGCGTGAAGCCGAAGCAGCACGTCAGAAAGTGGCTGATGAAACCCGTCGCAAGCAGGAAGAAAAGCTGCGTCTGGAAGCTGAAGAAAAAGCCCGTCAGAAGACGCTGGAGCAGGCACGCAAGATTGCGGAAGACATCGAGGCACGTGGTGGCGAAGCTGCTGCACCGGCCGTGGATGTGCCGCTGGCCCGTGGTCTGGTTGGCGCTGCTTTTGAAGATTCCTTTGCACGTGAAGACCGTGAAATCCGTCGTGGCAATACCAAGACGGGAGCCAAGGGCAAGGCTGGCAAGAAGCGTGAAGAAGAGCAGGCATTCCGTCCGGCTCTGCGCACGCTGAGCAGCGCCCTTTCCAAACAGCATGGCTTCGAAAAGCCGGTGGAGAAACAGGTGTACGACGTCACCATCGGTGAAAGCATTACGGTGGCGGATCTGGCGCAGAAAATGGCGCTCAAGGCCAAGGTGGTCATCAAGGTGCTCATGAAGATGGGCGAAACCGTGACGGCCAACCAGACCATAGACCAGACCACGGCCGGTCTGGTTGTGGAGGAGCTCGGCCATACGCCGAAATTTGTCAGCGAAACGGCTGTTGAAGATTCGCTGAAGGAATCCATGAAGCATCACGGCGAAGGCACCACGCGTGCGCCCGTGGTCACCATCATGGGCCATGTCGACCATGGCAAGACTTCGCTGCTCGACTATATCCGTCGCGCCAAGGTGGCTGCCGGTGAAGCCGGTGGCATTACCCAGCATATCGGTGCGTATCACGTTGAAACGCCGCGCGGCATGATCACTTTCCTCGACACCCCGGGCCACGCGGCGTTTACCGCCATGCGTGCCCGTGGTGCCAAGGCCACCGACATTGTCGTGATCGTGGTGGCGGCTGACGACGGCGTCATGCCGCAGACTGCAGAGGCCATTGATCACGCCCGTGCGGCTGGTGTGCCCATCATTGTGGCCATCAACAAGATGGACAAGCCCAGCGCCGATCCTGATCGCGTGCTCAACGAACTTTCCGTCAAGGAAATCGTGCCGGAAGAGTGGGGTGGTGACACCCAGGTGGTGAAGGTTTCCGCCCATTCCGGTGAAGGCGTTGATGCCCTGCTGGATGCGATTCTGGTGCAGGCCGAGCTGCTTGAGCTCACCGCCGTGGTGGATGGCTCTGCTCACGGTGTGGTGATTGAGGCGCGTATCGACAAGGGTCGTGGTGCCGTGGCTACCCTGTTGGTGCAGCGTGGCACGCTGAAGACCGGTGACCTGCTGCTGGCCGGCACACACTATGGTCGTGTGCGCGCCATGTCGGATGAAAACGGCAAGCCTACCAAGAGTGCCGGTCCGTCCATTCCCGTGGAAATTCTCGGCCTGCCGGAAGCCCCGGATGCCGGTGACGAATTCCTGGTGGTGGATGACGAACGCAAGGCGCGTGAAGTGGCCGAGTTCCGCGAGAACAAGCTGCGTCAGGCCAAGATTGATCGCCAGCAGGCCAGCAAGCTGGAAAACCTGTTTGCCAATATGGGCAAGAAGGATGCGGCTTCCGTCAACATCGTGCTCAAGACCGATGTGCGCGGTTCGCTGGAAGCCCTGACCCAGTCGCTGAATGGTCTGTCCACGGCAGAAGTGAAGGTGAGCATCGTCGGTTCCGGCGTAGGCGCCATCACCGAATCCGATGTGACCCTGGCCGAAAGCACGGGCGCCGTCATTCTCGGCTTCAATGTGCGTGCCGATAATGCCGCCAAGGCCAAGTGTCAGGCTGAAGGTCTGGATCTGCGTTACTACAGCATCATTTATGAGCTGATTGATGATGTGAAGGCGGCCATGTCCGGCCTGCTCGCACCCGAACACCGCGAAACCATTCTCGGTGTGGCCCAGGTACGTGAAGTCTTCCGTTCTTCCAAGTTCGGCGCTGCTGCCGGTTGTATGGTGGTGGAAGGCAATCTCTACCGTAACAAGCCTATCCGCGTGCTGCGTGATGATGTGGTGGTCTTCCAGGGCGAACTGGAATCGCTGCGCCGCTTCAAGGACGACGTCCAGGAAGTGCGTAACGGTATGGAGTGCGGTCTCGCCGTGAAGGGTTACAACGACATACGCACCGGCGACAAGATCGAAGTCTACGACGTCACTGTCATCAAGCGTTCGCTCTAAGAGCAGGATGAAAATTTGAGTCAGCGTACGCAACGCCTTGGGGATCAGATTCAGCGCGAAATCGCGAGTCTGATCCGCACGGAAATCAAAGACCCGCGTCTGGGCATGGTCACGGTCTCCACCGTGAAGGTGAGCCCGGACATGGGTTATGCCGATATCTATGTCACGGTGCTGGGCAGCACGCTGGATGAAAAGCCGGATGAGAGCATTGCAGTCCTGAATGCTGCCGCCGGCTTCCTGCGTGGCGAAGTGGGTCGTGCCATCAAGACGCGTGTGACCCCGCGTCTGCGCTTCCACTACGACGAAGTGGTGGCGCGCGGCAATCGCATGGCAGCCCTCATCAATGAGGCGGTGCGTGAAGACGAGTCGCGTGCGCGTGCCCAGGGCGGCGCTCCGGCTGCCGACGCTGCCAATGACGGTGAAATCTGAGTCGCAATGAGCAAACCGCGCCGCCCGCGCCGCCCGATTGATGGCGTGCTGCTGCTGGACAAGCCGCAAGGCCTGACGTCCAACCAGGCGCTGATGCGGGTGCGGCATCTGTATCAGGCTGACAAGGCCGGCCATACCGGCAGTCTTGATCCCCTGGCCACCGGCCTGCTGCCGGTCTGCCTCGGCGAAGCCTCCAAATTCACGCAGTACCTGCTGGATGCCGACAAGGTCTATCGGACCCGCATCCGTCTGGGTCAGCGTACGGCCACCGGCGATGCCGAGGGCGAGGTGCTGGAAGAAAAGCCGGTACCGCTGCTGGATGCTGCCGCCATAGAGGCGGTGCTGGCACGCTTCCGGGGAGATATCCGGCAGGTGCCGTCCATGTATTCGGCCCTGAAGAAGGATGGGCGGCCGCTCTATGAGCTGGCCCGTAAAGGAATTGAGGTTGAAAGACCGGCAAGACCTGTCACCATTCACCGCCTTGAATTGCTGGCGGTAGACGGCAATGACTGGGAGCTGGAAGCCCATGTCAGCAAGGGCACCTATATACGCTCGCTGGCCGAGGATATAGGCGCGGAGCTGGGCTGCGGTGCTCATGTGGTGGTGCTGCGTCGTATCGAGCTGGGGCCGTTCACAAAGCCGGTCATGGTGACGCTGGAGCAGTTGGAGCAGGCCCTTGAGTCCGGTGGGCATGAGGCGCTGGATGCCCTGCTGCTGCCAAGCTGGGTGGGATTGGCCGACTGGCCCCGTGTCGAGCTCAGCGAGAATACCGCCTACTACCTGCTGCAAGGTCAGCCGGTGCAAGTGTCCGGTGTGCCGCGTGAAGGCAGTGTGCTGGTGTTTGAAGCTGGCGGACGTTTTCTCGGCATAGGCGAGATTGATGATGAAGGGCGTGTGGCGCCCAAGCGTCTGATTCGCTCGATAGTTTGATTTTTTTGCTGCGTCGATGGTTGCTCGGCTTTAACCGATGCCGGGCTTTGCGTGTTCCCGGCACGAAGAGTGCCGGGAATGTCATGAATAGTCTTGGCTGGCCACAAGCCGGTCAATAAAGAGGGAGTGGTGGCAACACCGTTCCGTTACGGCAGCTGCAGAGAGGCGCGGCTGTCCGTTTTAAGTCCTGCCTCTCATTGTGGAGTGATAAAGATGTCCTTAAATGCGCAAGCAAAGGCCGAAGTTGTAGCCAAGTTCGCCCGCGGTCAGGGTGACACGGGTTCTCCGGAAGTGCAGGTGGCTTTGCTGTCGGCCCAGATCGATGATCTGCAGTCGCACTTCAAAGAGCACAAGCATGACCACCATTCCCGTCGTGGTCTGATCCGCATGGTGAACCAGCGCCGCAAGCTGCTGGACTACCTGAACCGCAAGGATAGTGCTCGCTACACCGCACTGATCCAGACCCTGGGTCTGCGTCGTTAAGTGTGTCATCCGGGGAGCGTTCGCGCTCCCCGGGTCTTTTTATCTCTCGTAAAAATCTCCTGATTTTTACCGGGGCTTAAAAAAGCAGAACGCAAAGTCCGGTGCAGGCCCGTACTTTGTTCACGTGAGTAAAAACCCTGTTTTGACTCGCGAGCAGCACATCCCTGTGTTGCCATGCCTGTAAAAGTAATGCCGAAGGAGAGGCTTCTAACAAATCGGTAGTGGCTGCTGCTGATTTGTTAGGGGCCTCCGAAGGCAAAAACGGTTCCGGATTGCCGGGGCTTATTTTTGAAAAAAGAGGAACCCATAAATGTTCAAGATTGTTCGCAAGGAATTCCAGTTCGGCCAGCAGACGGTAGTGCTGGAAACCGGTCGCATTGCCCGTCAGGCAAGCGGCGCCGTGTTTGTCACCATGGGTGGCGTGTCCGTGCTGGTTGCTGTGGTTGGCGCCAAGAAGGCCAAGCCGGGTCAGGACTTCTTCCCCCTGACCGTGAATTACCAGGAAAAGACCTACGCTGCCGGCCGTATCCCCGGTGGTTATTTCAAGCGTGAAGGCCGTCCCACTGAAAAGGAAACGCTGACCTCGCGTCTTATCGACCGCCCGATTCGTCCGCTCTTCCCGGAAGGTTTCCTGAATGAAGTGCAGGTGACGGCTCAGGTTGTTTCCACCGACAAGCTGACCGATCCGGATATCGCTGCCATTCTCGGCACCTCCGCTGCGCTCGCCATTTCCGGTATTCCCTTCAATGGTCCGGTGGCCGGTGCCCGCGTTGCCTATATCAATGGCGAATACCATGTGAACCCGACCTACGAACAGCTGGCCCAGTCCGAGCTGGATCTCGTGGTTGCCGGTACGGAAAAGGCC
The DNA here is from genome assembly GCA_031119295.1 of Pedobacter sp. Lineage (GTDB taxonomy): Bacteria > Pseudomonadota > Gammaproteobacteria > Pseudomonadales > Moraxellaceae > UBA2031. The sequence goes on from JAVHYE010000057.1 coordinate 10,673, forward strand.
GTGCTCATGGTGGAATCCGAAGCCAAGGAACTCAGCGAAGACGAAATGCTGGGCGCCGTGCTTTTCGGTCACGATGAAATGCAGGTTGCCATCAAGGCCATCAAGGAATTTGCTGCTGAAGTCGGCAATGCTGCCTGGGAATGGTCGGCTCCGTCCAAGAACGAAGCCCTCAAGGCCCAGCTCAAGGGCGCTTTTGAAGCTGCCGTTTCCGAAGGCTATCTGATTCGTGAAAAGCAGGTGCGCTACACCAAGCTGGACGAAATCAAGAAGCAGGCACTGGAGCAGTTTGCACCGGAAGGCGCTGAAGTTTCCGCTGATGAAGTGGAAGAGCTGTTCGAAGACCTGAAGTACCGCACCGTGCGTGACAACATCCTCAGCGGCAAGCCGCGTATCGATGGTCGCGACACCAAGACCGTGCGCCAGATCGCCATCGAAGTCGGCGTGCTGCCCAAGGTGCACGGCTCTGCGCTGTTCACCCGTGGTGAAACACAGGCCATCGTCACTGCAACGCTCGGTGGTTCGCGCGATGCCATGATGATCGATGCGCTGGAAGGCACACGTACCGACCACTTCATGCTGCACTACAACTTCCCCGCTTACTCCGTGGGTGAAACCGGTCGCGAGTCTGGTCCGAAGCGTCGTGAAATCGGCCATGGCCGTCTCGCTCGTCGTGGTGT
>JAVHYE010000057.1:11359-17569 GCA_031119295.1 Pedobacter sp.
CCGGCCGCTGAAAAATTCCCCTACACCATCCGCGTGGTTTCCGACATCACCGAATCCAATGGTTCGTCCTCCATGGCTTCGATCTGCGGCGCTTCGCTGGCCCTGATGGATGCCGGTGTGCCCGTGAAGGCACCGGTGGCCGGTATCGCCATGGGTCTGGTGAAGGAAGGCAACCGCTTTGCCGTGCTCACCGACATCCTCGGCGACGAAGATCACCTCGGCGACATGGACTTCAAGGTGGCTGGTACCGCCCATGGCGTGACCGCCCTGCAGATGGACATCAAGATCGAAGGCATCAATGAAGAAATCATGGAAACCGCACTGGCCCAGGCCCGTGACGGCCGCCTGACCATCCTCAAGGCCATGAACGATGTGCTGGCCGCTTCGCGTCCGGAAGTGAACGGCAATGCCCCGACCTATGCCACCATCAACATCAATCCGGAAAAGATCCGTGATGTGATCGGCAAGGGCGGCGCTACCATTCGCGCCATTTGCGAAGAAACCAAGGCCACCATCGACATCGATGACACCGGTCTGGTTCGTATCTACGGCGAAACCAAGGGCGCCACGCAGGCTGCTCTGGCCAAGGTGCAAGCCATCACCGCTGAAGTGGAAGTGGGCACCATCTATGAGGGCAAGGTTGCCCGCATCGTGGACTTCGGTGCCTTCGTCACCATCCTGCCGGGCACTGACGGTCTCGTGCACATTTCCCAGATCGCCAGCGAGCGTGTGGAAAATGTGGCCGACTACCTGAAGGAAGGCCAGATCGTGAAGGTGAAGGTGCTGGATGTGGACCAGCGCGGTCGCATCAAGCTCTCCATGAAGGAGCTGGCCGCCGAGGCTGCCGCACCTGCTGCGGACGCCTGATCGGCCGGTCACTGACGATGTACAAAAAAGCATCGTCATGACAGCAAAAACCCCGGAAAAGCCGCCTCTTGGCGGCTTTTCTGTTTCCGGACCCTCTGCTATCTTTGCCGGGCTCCGCATTCCGACGGTTTCTGACGCACTCACAACTACAAAGCGTCCGGCCCCTATATCAATAAGAACAAGTTCCAGGAGATCACCATGAAGGTGAATCGCATGCTCCGCTGGGGAGCCCTCAGCGCTTTCCTTGCTGCTGTCACACTGCTTTCCGGCTGCTCGCAGATCTACAAGACCGGCGGCAATACGGCCCTGCGCTTTGCGGAAAACCATCTGCTCGGCCCCTTCTTCGAAATCAGCGATACCGGCATGGCTTGCACCTCAGGTGAAGCTCTGACCCCGCTGATTCTGGGCACCAAGGGCATAGGCGCGGATGCCGACCAGATTTCCGTGATGCTCTATGCGGCCGCCGGTGTCTGTGCCGAGCAGCGCGCTATCGAGTTCGAACTGCGTTATATGCGTTCCTCGCGCGCCAACCTGATTGACGATGCCCAGGATGCGCGCATCCAGCAGAAGCGTGAGTCTGAAATCGCGGCACGTCGTCAATACGATGGCTACAAGCACCTCGAGAGCTATTACGAAGGCAAGCTCAAGGCGCCCATCGGCACCAAGTGCCCCAAGTTCAAGCGTGACTTTGACGAATTCGTTTATATGTTCGGTCTCATCGAAGGCCTCCAGGCCATGGTGAACGACATCGCCGCACAGCAGGTGGTGGGTGTGCCCAAGGACATCGCTGCCAAGGTCGAGCGTGGCATGCAGTGCCTGGACAACAACAAGTGGTGGGGTACGCCGATGGCCACCCGTGCCGTGATCTGGACCCTGCTGCCCGGTGCCGGTGAAGGCAAGGGCGATCCCTGGGAAACCATCAAACAGAATATGCGCGTAGCCGATCGCACCGGCGTGCGTCTGCCCTATGCCCTTTACGCCATGGCCGCCCAGGCCAAGGGTGACGAAGCCCTGATGCGCGATGCCATCCGTGCTTTCGCTGCCACACAGGATTCCGCCATCAATCCGAAATACCGCATGGTGGATTCGCTGGGCGCTCTCATCGTGCAGAACGTTTCCGACCGTTACTGGACGGAAAAGACCGGCAGCCGCACACCGCCGGGCAGCCTGGGCAAGTTCTGGGATGACAAGCCCGTGCAGCAGGACGACGGCGTGCAGATCGACGATCTGCTCTGATCCGCCGCAACCGTATCTGTATCTGTAGAAGTACTGGAGTGAAGTTCATGGAAACCAAGATGAAGATTTCGCGTAATCTGCGCTGCCTGCTGGCCGGTGCTGCCCTTTCCTTCTCTGGCAGCACGATGGCTGCCAGCCAGGTGCTCTGTGTCTGGGACATCCTGGGTGCGGGCGGTGATGTGTTCAGCATGATGAAGGACTACAAGCTGGCTGCGGCGCGCTGGGGTGCCAATCTCGAGCTCAAACCCTACACCGACGAGCGCATTGCGGCTGAAGACTTCAAGGCCGGCCAGTGTGATGCTGTTGTCCTCACCGGTCTGCGCGCCCGTCAGTTCAATGCCTTCACCGGCAGCCTGGACTCGCTGGGTTCGCAGCCCACGTACGAACATGTGCGCAAGGTGCAGGCCACGCTGGTCAAGCCGAATGCAGCCCCCCTGATGGTGAGCGGCAATTATGAAGTGGCTGGTATGGCACCCATGGGTGCGGCCTACCTCTTCACCAATGACCGCAGCATCAACACGGTAGGCAAGCTGGCCGGCAAGAAGATTGCCGTGCTGGATTACGACAAGGCCCAGGCCAAGATGGTGCAGAAAATCGGTGCCCAGCCTGTCGCTTCTGACGTGATGAATTTTGCCGGCAAGTTCAATAATGGTTCCGTGGATGTGGTGGGTGCTCCTGCTGCTGCCTTCAAGCCGCTGGAGCTTTTCAAGGGCCTCGGCACCAAGGGCGCCATTGCGCAGTTCCCGCTGGTGCAGCTGACCCTGCAGGTGGTCATCCGTCAGGACAAGTTCCCGCAGGGCTTTGGTCAGAAGTCGCGTGAATATCTCTTCAGCCAGTTTGATCGCGCTGTGAAAATCATCGAAGTGGCTGAAAAGGGTATCGACAAGCGCTACTGGATGCAGATCCCGGAAGCCGATCAGGAGAAGTACACCGCCATGATCCGCGAATCCCGTATCTCGCTGATGAACGACGGTATCTACGACAAGAAGGCCATGAAGCTGCTGAAGCAGGTTCGTTGCCAGATCACCCCGGCTGATTCCGAGTGCTCGCAGAATCAGGAGTGATCGCCTGAATAAAAAAAGCCCCTGTCTTCAGGGGCTTTTTTTTCGCTGCTGATTTTTCCTTGTCGTGTCTTTTCCATTTTCTGTGGTGTTTGCTCCGCTCATGCTGCGTTTTCTTGCCTGCTCCCTGTTTGCCATCTTCCTGCTGTCTTCTGCCCATGCTGCCGATTGGGAGCTGGCTGTCGACAGTCATGATGTTCGTGTGTGGACGCGTGCCGTGCCGGATTATCCGATACGGGAAATCCGTGCCGAGACCACGGTGAAAAGTACGCTGAACGGATTGGTGGCGCTGCTCATGGATACTGAAAATGCAGCGCGCTGGATTTATCGCACGGACAGGATAGACCTGCTCAAGCGTGATGATGCCAGTGGCAGCTTCCTTATCCATGTGATGACGGATTTTCCCTGGCCGCTGACCGATCGTGATGCGGTGGTCGAGGGACGTATTGTGCAGGCAGCCGATACCGGCATGATTTCTGTGAGCAGCCGCTCTCTGCCAGCAAGCAGTTATCCGGCCTCGACTGATTTTGTGCGTATGCCGGATATGGAAGGCAGCTGGACTTTCCAGCCCCTGGCCGATGGTCAGGTGAAAGTGGTGATGACCATGCGCGCCAATCCCGGCGGCAATATTCCGGCGGCTGTGGTCAATCTCATCATTCATGAGACGCCTTATCGCACTCTGCGTGGTCTGCGCAAGGTGATTGCTGAGCCGCGCTACCAGAATGCAAAGCTGCCGCAGATTCGTGAGCCCTGACGCGTGCAGTTATCGTGAGCATAAAAAAAGCCGGCTGATGCCGGCCTTTTTTATGCACTACAGAGGTTGCTCAGGCGACTTGCACCGGAATGGCGTTGGCGCTGTGGCTGACCGTGTTGTCCGGATTGCAGTACACCAGACGCGGTTTGAAATTGATGAGCTCGGCAGCCGAGTAATTGGCATAGGTGGCGATGATGAGGATGTCGCCGACGCCTGCCTTGTGGGCAGCAGCGCCGTTCACCGAAATCATGCGCGAGCCTTCTTCGGCACGGATGGCATAGGTGGTGAAGCGTTCGCCATTGGTCACGTTATAAATCTGGATTTGTTCGTATTCCAGAATGCCGGCGAGGTCCAGGAGATCGCCATCAATGGCGCAGGAGCCCTCATAGTCCAGTTCAGCGTGCGTAACACGGGCGCGATGCAGTTTGGCTTTCAGCATGGTGCATTGCATGAGGCTTACCTCCGCTCGTGACATTCAGATGACGCGGTCACCCGAATGTGGGTAGTCGCGTAACACTTTCGGCCCGGACCAACCGGGCGGGCAATTCTGCCGCAATTATTCCAGTCATTCAATCGCGAAAAAACTTGATTGTCAGACAGGTTGTTGGCTTATTGTGACTGGCCGTTCATGGCCTTTGTCCACAAGGATGGGGGCGATCTCAGGCGAGTTCAAAGGCCAGATTGTCGATCAAACGTGTAGTGCCTAGCTTGGCGGCCACCAGAATGACCAGCGCCTTGTCCTCCGGGCCGGCCGGGCCCAGGTCCTGGCGCCGGATTTCCAGATAGTCCGGCGTGAAGCCGCATTTCTCCAGATGGCCGTTGCCGGCAGCGGTCAGCATGGCGTAATCGCGCTGGCCGTTTTCTATAGCGCCACGCAGATTGCTCAGGGTCTGGTAGATCTGCGGGGCCAGCTTGCGTTCGTCCGCGCTCAGGAAGCCATTACGCGAAGAGAGGGCGAGACCGTCTTCAGCGCGCACGGTGGGCACGCCGACTATTTCAATCGGAAAGCAGAGCTCTTTGCTGAAGCGGCGTATGACGGCGAGCTGCTGGTAATCCTTTTCGCCGAAGAGGGCCATGTCCGGCTGCACGATATTGAAGAGCTTGCTCACCACGGTGGCGACGCCGGTGAAGTGGCCGGGGCGGGATTTTCCGCAAAGCACTTCGGTGACGCCGCTGACACTGACCGTGGTGTTCTGGCTGCGCCCGTCCGGATACATCTCCTGCGCGCTGGGAGCAAAAACAAGATCACACTGCGCCTCGGCCAGCAGTGCCGAATCGGCAGCCAGCGTGCGCGGGTATTTGTCGAAATCCTCGTTCACGCCGAACTGCGTGGGATTCACGAAAATGCTGACGACCACGATATCAGCGCGTTGCTTGGCCTTTTTCACCAGAGTGATATGGCCGCTATGCAGATTGCCCATGGTGGGCACGAGAGCAATGCTTTTGCCGGCTTTGCGGGCAGCTTTCAGCGCGGCACGCAGGCCGGCGATAGTGGTTTCGGTTTTCATAAATACCTGTGTGAAAAAAGTGCGGCCCTGATGGAGGCCGAACAAAGAGCATTTACTCGAAGCAGTGTTCCGGTGCGGGATAGCTGCCGGATTTCACGGCATCCACATAGGCCTTGAAGGCGCCGGTGATGCCATTGCTGCTTTCCGCCACGAAATTCTTTACGAAGCGTGCGGGCTTGCCTTTGTGCAGGCCCAGCATGTCGTGCATGACCAGCACCTGGCCGTCGGTATACGGGCCGGCGCCTATGCCGATGACGGGGCAGGACACGCTTTCGGTGATGCGCTTGCCGAGTTCGGTGGGCACGCATTCCAGCAGGATGATGGCAGTACCGGCTTTGTCCAGGGCAATGGCTTCGGCCAGCATGGCATCGGCGGCTTCACCGCGGCCCTGCACTTTATAGCCACCGAATACATTCACGGATTGCGGTGTGAGACCCATATGCACACAAACAGGAATGCCGCCACGGGCCAGCTGCACCACGGTATCGGCTAGCCAGGCGCCGCCTTCCAGCTTCACGACATGGGCGCCGGCCTGCATGAGTTTCTTCGCGCCATCGAGGGCGTCTTCAAGACGCACATAGGTCATGAAGGGCATGTCGGCGAGGATGAGGGCATTACCGGAGTTGCCGCGCGAGACGGCGGCAGTGTGATAGACCATGTCCTCGATACTGACAGGCAGCGTGGAGCTTTGGCCCTGCACGACATTGCCCAGCGAATCACCCACCAGCAAGGTTTCCACGCCGGCCTCGCCCATGGCATGGGTGAAGGTGGCGTCATAGCTGGT
>JAVHYE010000057.1:17669-19712 GCA_031119295.1 Pedobacter sp.
CAAGGGAGGGCTATGGTGGGTGCGGTGCCGTTTGACGTCAATCGGCCCAGTGACGGTCTGCGATAGCCACAAGACCATTGCCGTCTCGTGCTGCTGGCAGGCTGGCCAGCAGGCGCCCATCGGGCAGGCTCAAGCCGGCATCGATATCCAGCAGGGGGCAGACAACGAAGTTGCGGGCCGTAAGCTCGGTATGCGGGACAGTGAGATCGGCGCTGACGATTTCATCCCGCCCGAAAAGCAGCAGGTCCAGATCCAGGGTGCGAGCACCCCAGCGCACTTCACGAACGCGGCCGTGCTCGTTTTCTATGGCCTGCAAGGCAGACAGCAGGGCATGCGGTGTGAGTGTGGTGTCCAGCTGCAGGGCGGCATTGAGGTAATCGGGCTGGCCGGCCGGGCCGACCGGAGCACTGCGATAAAGGCAGGACAGGGCGACGACGCGGCTGTCGGCCAGGGTGCGCAGGGCAGCCACCGCGCTTTTCAGCGTGCTGACGGCATCCCCGAGATTGGCGCCAAGACCGATACAGGCCGGGGTCACGGCTGCTGGCTGGAAGCAGGTTTGCGTTTGCGCGGACCACGCTTGCGTGGCTTGCGGCCGGCGCTGCCGCCATTGGACTCCAAGGCGCGCAGGAGCTCGGCACGCAGGCCGGGATCGGCTTCCTGGTAGTGCGTCCACCATTCGCCCCAGCCATCCGTGTCTTCTCCGGCTTCTTCGCGCAGGACGAGGAAGTCGTAGGCGGCACGGAAGCGCTGCTGCTGCAGGAGGATGTCCACCTGACGCGGACGTGGCCTTTCCAGGCGCGGCTGCATTTCCCAGATTTCGCGTATGGTCTGCGCCGTCATGCGGGTGATGGCAGTGCGCTGGGTCTGGCGCGAAATCACACGCTGGCCGGCTTGCTGCAGGGCAGGCACGGGCGGCATGTCTTCGTCGAGCAGGCTGGCATAGCTTTTCTGCAGGGCGGGCCAGAGCAGCACGGCGTAGAAGAAGGCGGGATTCACGCTCTTGCCGATGGCAATACGCTCGTCCGTACTCTCGGCCGTCAGTGTCAGCAGGCGCTTACTTTCTTCGGAGTCCGCAGCAAACAGGAAGAGGTGACGGAAAAGATCGTAGTCATGCAGCAGGTCCAGCACGCGCACGGCATGGCCGCAGGACAGCAGCTTCTGGGTTTCGTCATAAAGGCGGTGCGAGGAAATATCATCCAGCAGATCGCCCAGCTCGCGTATGGGAGCGGCGGTGCCGGCCTCGATATCGAACTCGAGTTTCGCGGCAAAGCGTATGGCACGCAGCATGCGCACCGGGTCTTCGCGGTAGCGGGTTTCCGGATCGCCGATCAGGCGCAGCTGGCGCTTTTCCAGATCGGCCAGGCCACCGGCAAAATCCCAGACGCTGAAGTCTTCGATGTTGTAGTAGAGCGCGTTCACGGTGAAATCGCGGCGCTCGGCATCTTCTTCCACCGAGCCCCAGACATTGTCACGCAGGATCATGCCCTCGTCCGAGGTGCGCGCGTGGTTCTCGCTTTCGGCCTGGGTGTGATGGGCACGGAAGGTGGCGACTTCGATGATCTCGCGGCCATAGCGCACATGGGCCAGGCGGAAGCGGCGGCCGATCAGCATGCACTGGCTGCCGAAGACCTGTTTCACCTGCTCCGGCGTGGCACTGGTGGCCACATCAAAATCCTTGGGGTGCAGGTCCAGCAACAGGTCGCGCACGCCACCGCCCACCAGAAATGCCTGATAGCCGTTTTCCTTGAGGCGATAGAGGGTTTTCAGGGCAGCATTGCTGATGTCGCGTCGCGAAATGGGATGCTGGTCGCGGGGCACAACCACGCGCTCAAGCTTGGCGGGAGCGGCGGGTTTGCCACGCAGGCGGTTGATCAGGGCTTTGATCATGAACAGGGCAGGCTCGGGGGCCGGTATAAGGAAGCCGCGGATGATAGCAAGGGCTTGACGGGCTTGGCAGCAGGATTTCCGGGAAGCAGATAGAAGTACGGGAGGCCTGGGCCTCCCGTATGCGCTGAACATTTGTTCTATCTGAGTGTGGTTGTG
>JAVHYE010000058.1:0-13780 GCA_031119295.1 Pedobacter sp.
TACCGCAACCACGGTGCGGCATACGGCCGTGTACTGGTGGGCCTGCAACTGGGCGGCCGTCCGCACAAGGAATTGCTGGAGTCACTGAAGGCCGTTGGCTATCCCTTCCAGGAAGAAACGGAGAATCCGGCTTACAAGCTTTTTCTGGGTTGAGCACATCCGGAGTCTCCGAAGAAATAGAAAACTCGGGAGGCTCCTGGCCTGCTCAAATGCGCCCGGAGGCCTTTGCCTTGGCGGCATCAGTACGACGCTCCGCCTCAAGCCTCTCAAGCAAGACCAGTATATTGCTGAGCAATAGCACCACGGCAACTGAGCCGCTCGTGACTATCAGGGTGATGAGCGCTCCGCCAACAAAGAAAATGTCTTTCTGCATATGATCCGGAAAAACATCCCACCTGAAGATGAAATCTCCCAAGGTCATGCATATCCAGAACAGAAGAAACAGACTTCCAGTACTGGCTATAAAAGTCGTGAATGCAGCAAACGCACGTGACATTTTTCTTCTCCTGTAATTTGAGCCCTATAAAGATGAGGGCGGCGCCAGCGAAGCCAGCATAAGCACGGCTTGCTGCCGGGCCTTGCTGCCGCCACCCATGGCATTCACTACCCAGCTGCCGCGTTTCACATCCGGATGGCCTGTGCTTTTCCAGCGCCGGAATTCGCGATCCGGTGTATGCAGCATGGCGGCCAGCCAGGCAGCTTCCGCGCGATTCAGCGCCACGGCAGGTTTTCCGTAATAGGCCAGTGCAGCATTTTCAGCACCGCACACTCCTTTGCCCCAGGGCGCTACCGCCAGATAAATCTGCAGGATGCGTGGCTTGCCCAGAGTGGCTTCCATTTCCACGGCATAAAGCAGTTCGCGCAGCTTGCGCACATGCGTGCGTTCGCCGCCGGTAAAAAGGAGTTTGGCCAGTTGCTGATCCAGGGTGCTGCCACCACGCGCAATGGCGGCACCCGCCTGATTGCGCTGCAGGGAGGCAATCAACTCGCGCTGGTCGTAACCGGGATGCTGATAGAAGCGCTGGTCTTCGGCAGCGATAACGGCACGCGGCAGCCAGCGTCCTGATGGCGCCGATACCACGGCAGTGGCTAGCGGGCATTGCACCTGCGGCAGACGACTGCGCAGCACCTCCGTGCCCAGACCACTGACACGAAAACCCTGAACCTCCGGCTGCAAAGTGATGCTGTATGCAGGCAGCTCCAGCTTCATGAGCAGCTTCACCTGCCCTGCGATACGCGCATGCGACAACTCGGGAATGGCCGGGCCGAAAAGCGCATAGACCGCAGCAATTTCCGTAGCAGGCAGACTGGCATGCAGTTGCATGCCATTTTCATCAAAAGGCGCCGTGAAATTCACGGCCACGCGGGAACTGAAATGCAGCCGGCCAGTAATCACATCGTTTTTGCGAACCAGCTGTAATGTGACGACGGGAAAATCCAGCGGCTGCTCGCTCAAGGCCGGCATATGCACACGGCAAGGCCGGCACTGCAGGCGCAGCTGCCCGGGCGCCACCTCCTGCCACTGCAGCCGCCCCCAGCGACTGTCGAACTCCTGCCCATCCAGGGCATGAATGATTTCCGGCCGCGTCAGCAGGCGCAGGCTGGGCGCCAGTGCCAGACGATATTGCCACTGGCCTATGCGCAGGCCGTGCGACCACTCGCCGCTATCTGCCTTGAAGGCCAGAAAAAGCATGACAGCGAGAATGAGACCAAGCCCCAGAAAAACCAGCGCACAACGCCAGAGGATTTTCACAGGGCCTCTGCCGTGGTCACGGCCAGCCAGGGACCGCGCGACTGCACTGTCACGGCGCTCCAGTACCAGCTTGAGGTATCGGTGAAGTTACGGCCTTCGCTATCCGTGATGCGTTCGCACACCCGCAATTTTTTGTACTGACGCTCCGCAATGAAACAGCGCGAGAGACGCATGCCGGCATCCACTTCCAGATGTTCGTCGCGTATGAGATAGCCGAGTCCGCGATAGCAATCCCCCGCCGGATGCAGCATGCGTGTAGCCCTTGCCACCTGACGCAGCACCAGCTGTTGCTGACCCGCATTGAAGCGGCGTATGGTGCCGGGAAACTGCGCTGCAAAACGTTGCTCAACGGCGGTCAAGGGCAGCGGTTGCAAAGGCACACCATCCCAGTGCTCAGGCCAGACATACGATGTGGAATGCACAACGGCCGCTTGCGCCGGCTGCTGCCAGAAAGGCAGCAGGGCACAAGGCAGCAACAGGAGCAGCAGCACGGCCTTGCCCTGCCCGGCCATCTTTTCCTGAGCAGGCACAAACAGGACCGGTGTTTGTGCCGGCGCACGCTGGCTCATGAGACGAAAAATCACGGCGCATACCAGTACGAGCACCACCAGACCGACTGCGGCATGCATGAATGCAGGCCAGCTCCATCCGGTAGCCTCGCGCAAGACCAGCACGGTATTGCGCAGGATATTTCCGGCAATCACCGTGATACCGACCAAGGGCAGGCGCAACAAAAAAGCACGATCCGGCAGGCGCACACTGAACGCGGCAAGACAGGCCATGAAATACGCCGTCCACGCCATATGTATACCGGAGCATGGCGCATCCACCAGCACCAGACGTCCCTCCACCACCAGCGCAGAACCCGTTCTCTCCACCACAAGACCGAGCATCTGCAAAATCCACAAGGTGGCTTCTGCGGTTACCACGCGCAGGGGAAATCCGGCGTAGAACTGCAGCGAAGAAATCAGTGGCAAGGAAAGCAGTGCCAGACCGAAATACGGCAACAAGGGCTGACGACGTGCCATACCCGCCAGCAGACAGCTGATGGCCAGAACCGCCAGCACGGCACGCAAGAGCATGGGCAGGCCGGCAATACCCAGACTGGCGCAGAGTGCAAAGCCGGTCGCCGGTATCACGGCAAATAGCGAAATACTTTGCGACCACTCCTGCCGGCGCCACCACAAGGCGACAAGCAGTACGGCAAGAGCCAGCAGACCCAGAGGCTCATCAGAGCCGTCGCGCAGCCGCGCGATGCTCCACAACCATACCGGCCACATCGCCAACACCAGCAGCAAAAGACAGAACATGGCGGGCATGGCCTGCACGCCGCGCATGAAATTTTGCAAGCGAGAAGAAGGAAATCGGTGCATCAAGAGAAGAGAGCTCATGGCTTTAAACCCGTCGGCATGCAGGGAGTGGCGCCCGCCGGTGCGGGCGCCTGAATTCACTACTCGAGAATGCGCACAGCGTCTTTTTCACGACGCCACCAGAACAGGAAGCAGAGGCCACCCACCAGCAACATGGCCCAGGTCGCCGGCTCCGGTGTTGCAGGAACTGCACCGCCTACAGCGAGATTGCTCACGCCCTGCGGCAGAGGTGAAGGCTGATCCACGCTCTCGCTATCACCGGCGGTATTGCGTATGCGTTCATCAACAGCGAGGAAAGAGGTGTAATCCGTGAGCAGGCTGTAATTCAGGCCGAGCTTGGTAATTTCCTCGGCATAGCTGTCGGCGCCTTCCAGATTTTTCTGATCGGTCAGCGTGGCAATACGATGGCGGGCCCAGAGATAGCGCAGGGCGGAATTATCCTGACTCTGTTTGGCTGGCGAAAAATCCAGGCTCTGGCGATACACACCTTCAGCACTATGGCCAGTGAGCACCATCTTGCCGCGCGGCTCGCCACGATATTTCCCGAAGACCACTACCGGACGCTGTGCCATCACATCCGCCAAGGCTGGCGGCTCCATGTCATAGACATCGACACCTTCGAAGCTGGCCTTGATATGCGTGAGCACAGGCGAATCAATCATGCGACGCAAGCGTTCAGCTTCTTGCGCCGCATCCTGGTCATTGGTGACGATGAAGGGCTCACCCTGGCCGGCACGTGCCATACCTTCGATGAGATGGCGATTCACGGAAGAGCCTATGCCGAAGGCAAAGAGATTGGCGTGATCGAGATTGCGGCGTATCAGGCTGAAAGCTTCTTTTTCCACATCCACATAACCGTCGGTCACCACCACGATGCTGCGCGAACGGTCGTTATCCAGCTTCATGGCGAGGGCACGGCGCAGGGCCGGCATCAACTCAGTACCCCCACCGCCGGACTGCCTGTCGATGACGGCAATGGCGCGTTCGATATTGGCCTTGGTAGCAGGCAGGGATTGCGGTGCCAGTACGGAATTGTCACCGGCAAAAAGCAGCACATTGAAACTGTCGCTGGAACGCAGGCTGCCTATCAGCTTGCGCAAGAGGGCCTTGCTGGTGTCCAGGGGATAGCCGTGCATGGACCCGGAAATATCCATCACGAAGATGTATTCGCGTGGCGTGATTTTCTGCAGCGGCACGGCCTTGGGCGGCGCCAGCATGGCGAGGAAGAAATTCTCCTCCTGACCCTTGAAGAGCATGAGGCCGGATTCGATGGCATCGCCATTCAGGCGGTAATCCAGAATGAAGTCGCGGTTATTGGCATTACGTGCATCGGCCAGCGCAATCTCCATGCGCTTGTCCACGCCCTGCTTCACATCGATGCGGTGTGAAGAAGACCAGACTTCCTTTACCGCAATGGGGCTGGCCAGCTTGAGCTTGAGATCGAACGCACTGGGGGCCTCCTGGCCTTCTTGCAGATAGGGCGCAGCGGTCCACTTCTCGAGAGCACCGGTTTTTTCTGCTGAACCGGCATAGCGCGGACCTACCACCGTGGGAAAGACAAACTGGTATTTGCCATCCTGCGGCAGCAGCAGTTCGGTGTAGTGCATCTCCACACGCACATCATCGCCGGGCAGGATATTGGCCACATTCATCTGGAAGACATTAGGCCGGTGCTGCTCCAGCAAAGCAGCCGTCTTGCCCTCGTTTTTTGCCGTCTGGTATTCGACACGGGCCTGCTCCTTTTCACGGATTTTTGCCGTGAGCAGGCGATCACCCAGACGCACATTCATGGCATAGACCGCAGCGCGCGTAGATCCCGGAAAGACATAGCGTGCTTCCAGCGGGCGCTGGCCTGCATTCTTGTAGCGCTGGGTGACGGTGACATCAGCAATCACGCCAGCAATCTTCACATCCACCCGCGTTTCCAGCAGAGGCAGCCTGTCCACCGACGGATCATTGCTGTCGATAAAGAAATACGGTGATTCCGCTTTGCCGGCCTCCGCCCCGGCCTCATCGGCTCTTGCTGCAGGAAGGAAAAAACTGAAGGCCAGCAGCAGCGCAATACTGCGATGCCAGGCCAGCCGCGATGAAGACGCGTGGCGCGCAAACATGGGAAAGCTCCTCGTCCGGTGGACTGCCCCTCATGGGCAGTTGACGGAAGCAGCATGGCGCGGCCGCAAGGAGGCAGTTTGAAGTGCAGGCAGTGCTGTATGGAGTGACAGAGGAGTGTGTGTGAAATCGGTGTGAAGTAGCTGCTGTATGGCCCGATACAGACCCTTAGCGCGGCAACAGCAGGCTGGCCTGGGCACCACCTTCCGGATGGTTGACGAGCTCGGCACGACCTCCATGCAAGGCGGCAATCTCCTGCACGAAGGAAAGGCCAAGACCCGTACCCTTGCGTGCGGAATGCGGGCGCGGCAGCGAGAAGAATTTCTCGAAGACACGCTCCTCGGCATAGGCCGGTAGACCCGCTCCCTGATCGCGCACCAGCAAGCGCAGCTCACGGCCCACATATTCGCTGCTGATGCGTACCTGCCCGCCCTGCGGTGAAAAATCCACGGCATTGTCGACAAGATTGGTAAGGGCACGGCGCAGCAGAAAGGCATCCCCATTGACCGTGGTCTCAGCCGGCACATCCAGCTGCACATGGATATCGCGCGCCATGGCCAGTGGCTGTACGGCTGCCACCACTTCTTCCAGCAAGGGATGCAGGGCCACCGGCTGCGGATTATCCAGGCTGCGGCGACGCTCCAGCGCAGCCAGTTCCAGCATGCGATCCACCAGCTCCTGTATGCGTTTTGACTCGCGCGTGATATTGCCGAGAAAGCGCTCGCGCATATCGTCCGGCAAGGGCTCCTGCAAAAGCTCGGCGGCACCACGTATGGCCGAGAGCGGGCTCTTGAGCTCATGCGTCAGCGTCTGCACGTATTCCTGCACATAGCTGCGGCCCGCCAGGGTGTCGCGCATATCGTGAAACGCTGCCTTGAGATCAACGCGGAATTTGCGCAGCAGCCCCGCTGCGCGCAGTGGCTGGCCCAGACGGCGCTGCTCGCGCACATAGGCGGCATAGTCACGCATCAGACCGAAGGGCCGCACCAGCCAGATGGACGCAATCACGGCGAGCAGGAACACGGCCAGCATGGAAATGGCGCCGACCATGATGATTTTCTGTCGCGCAGCTTCCACATACGGGCCGAAGCTCTGCACCGGCTTGCCAACGGTAACCACGCCCATGATGCCATTGGCCGAGCGCACCGGCGCGCTCACATACATCACGGCTGTAGCCGGATCATCCGGCACATCACGCGTGGTACGCGCACCATAGTGGCCGGCCAGCGTTTCCTTCACATCACGCCAGCGCGAGAAATCCTCGCCCTTGTGCAGGCCGGTGGAATCGAAAAGCACGCGGCCACGGGCATCGGTCACGTAGAGACGGATTTCCACCCGCGATTTGCGCACACCGAAAATCTCGGCCTCGACAGGACGGGCATAGACCGAACGGAACAATTCCGGTAGCGCACTGACATCGATGGCACCATCGCGAGCGCTCTGCTCGACAAGACTGGCAAAGACATGCGCTGTCTCCACCATGGATTCTTCAGTGGACTCGCGATAGCGCGGATCAAGATCGGTGGTGATGCGGTAAAGCAGGAAGGTGGCGCCCAACACATAAACTAGCAGGATGCCGAGGAAGATGCGCGTACGCTTGCTCATGGCGCGTCCGGATAAGTCTCGGCCAGGGCATAGCCGGTGCCGCGATGCGTGCGTATGGCTTCGATAGCGGGCGCAATCAGCTTGAGCTTGGCGCGCAGCATCTTGATATGCGTATCCACGGTGCGGTCGGAACTCACTTCCGGCGCCTCCCACACCTGATACATCAATTCTTCACGCGTATAGACCCGTCCCGGTCGCAGCAGCAGCTGGCGCAGGATACCGAATTCATAACGCGAGAGATCCAGCAGCTGGCCGTAATAGCGGATCTGGCGCCGTTCTTCATCCAGCCGGAAGGGAAGCGCTGTATCTGCGACGGCGGCCGCCGCCACTTCGGCCTTGCCTACAACGCGAGAACTGCGGCGCAATATGGTACGTACACGTGCCGCCAGCTCGCGCGGACTGAAGGGCTTGGCAATATAGTCGTCGGCACCCAGCTCAAGGCCGACCACGCGATCTATCTCGTCGCTGCGCGCCGTCAGGAAAATCACGGGAATATCGCGTCCGTCCTTCATCTGACGGAAAAGATCGAAGCCACTGGTATCCGGCAGCCCCACATCCAGCACGACCAGATCGGCACCCTGCCCGCGGAATGTCGCCAGCGCCTCGGTGCCGGTCTGGCACCAGGCCACATCAAAGCCGTTGCTGGTGAGGACATAGCGTATGGCATCCGCAATCGCGGGCTCGTCTTCCACTATGAGGATGCGGGGCTTGGCAGACATGGTTCATCCCTGATGCCGGGCCGCAATTGCTGCGGCCCGCGTGCTTGTGCCCCGAGCTTGGCACACTCCCTTTGCCGGCCTCAAGCCGGCAGGATGCGTGCGAAAATCGCCTTCAGATATTCCGTTTCCGGAATCGCAGGATGCACGGGGTGATCACCGCCCTGATGGCCGTGATGAATGATCTGGGCACTGCGATCAATATGACGGGCACTGGCTCGCAACACTTCCACCAGCTCGGGCCGGCTCAAATGCAGCGAGCAGGAGCCGGAGACCAGCAGGCCATCCAGATTGACGAGACGCATGGCCAGCTCATTGGCACGGCGATAAGCACCGAGGCCATTCTTGTGATCCTTGCGGCGTGTGATGAAAGCAGGTGGATCCAGCACGACCACATCGAATTTTTCGCCGGACTGCTTGAGCGAAGCCAGAATCTCGAAAGCATCGCCCTGCAGGGTTTTTACCTTTTCGCCCACACCATTGAGTTCAGCATTCTTGCTCACCATGGCCAGCGCAGCCGCCGAAGCATCCACGCACACCACTTCCGCCGCGCCAAAAGCGGCAGCCTGTACGCCCCAGCCACCGGCATAGGAAAATACATCCAGCACGCGCTTGCCCTTCACGAGTCTGGCGAGTTCGGCACGGCTTTCACGGTGATCGTAGAACCAGCCTGTCTTCTGGCCGCCCTGCACAGGCGCGAGAAACTTCACGCCATTCTCCAGCAGCAGGACTTCTTCCGGCACTTCGCCTGCAGCCACTTCCACATAGCTGGGCAGACCCTCCACTTCGCGCATCTTGCCGTCGTTCTTGAAGAGAATGCCGCTTGGGTTCAGCACTTTCTGCAGAGCTTCGACAATCTCGCCCTTCACTTTTTCCATGCCGGCGCTGCCTATCTGCACCACGCAGACATCACCAAAGCGATCAATCACCAGGCCCGGCAGGAAATCACTGGCGCCATAAACCAGACGGTAAAAGGGCTGGTCGTAGAGCATGTCTCGCAGGGACAGGGCCACCTGGATGCGATGCACGAGCAAGGATTTATTCAGCGGGTATTTTTCATCGCGGCTGACGATATGCGCACAGATCAGCGCATTCGGACTCATGGTGGCTATGCCCAGCGGTTTGCCCTTGCTGTCTTCGACACGCACCTGATCGCCGGCAGCGAAATTCTTCAGCGGCGTAGCCGCCACATCCACTTCATTGGAATAAATCCAGAGATGGCCTTCGCGCAAGCGACGGTCCTCCTGGGGCTTGAGCTTGAGAACGGGCAGCACAGCAGCCATGACAACACTCCAAAAGACAAACGCCCCCGGCTGAGACTCAGACGGGGGCGCTGGTCAGAACAACTTTACTCAGACCTGTTACTTGGCAACAGGCTGCCACTTCAGATCCAGTTCGCGGGCGGCGCGCACATCGTCCAGACGGCGCACGGGCTGCGTATGCGGCGCACCCTTGACCACTTCCGGATTGCTGCGGGCTTCTTCGCGGATTTTCACCAGTGCCTCCACGAAGGCATCCAGCTCGTCCACGCTTTCCGTTTCCGTGGGCTCGATCAGCCAGCATTCCGGCACCAGCAGCGGGAAATAAGTGGTGGGCGAATGGAAGCCGTAGTCCAGCAGACGCTTGGCAAAATCCATGGCGGTCACACCGAGCTCTTTCGCTTCCTTGGAGAAAGTGATGATGAACTCGTGCGAAGCGCGACGCTCCGGATAAGCCAGCTGGAAACCCTCGGCCGCTAGGCGCGCCATCAGGTAATTGGCATTCAGCGTTGAATATTCACCGACGCGGTGCAGACCATCACGGCCCAGTGCGCGGCCGTAGTAATAAGCACGCAGCAAGACACCAGCATTGCCCATAAAGGCGGACAGGCGGCCTATGGTTTGCGGCAGCTCTTCCGGGCCCACCCAGTAATAGGAACCATCGGCTTTCTTGCCGGCAATCGGTGTCGGCAGGAAGGGCAGCAGGCGCTCGCCCACACCGACGGGGCCGGCGCCGGGACCACCACCGCCATGCGGCGTGGCAAAGGTCTTGTGCAGATTCATATGCAGCACATCGAAGCCCATATCACCCGGACGCACCTTGCCGAGAATGGCATTGAGGTTGGCGCCGTCGTAATAGAGCAGGCCACCGGCTTCGTGCACGGTTTTCGCAATATCTTCCACCTGCTGCTCGAACACGCCGCAGGTGGAAGGATTGGTCATCATGAGACCGGCAGTCTGCGGGCCCACAGCGGCTTTCAGTGCCGCGAGATCCACATCGCCGTTGGCCAGCACGGGAATTTCACGCACCTTGTAGCCGCACATCACGGCGGTGGCGGGATTGGTGCCGTGTGCGGCGGAGGGGATCAGCATTTCCGTGCGCTCGTGATCATCACGCGCTTCGTGATAAGCACGGATCATGGCCACACCAGCGAATTCACCTTGTGCGCCGGCAGCAGGAGTGAGCGACACGCCTTTCATGCCGGTGACTTCTTTCAGCACTTCCTGCAGATCGTACAGACAGGCGATATAGCCCTGCGAATGCGACACCGGCGCCAGTGGATGACGGGCAAGAAAGCCCGGCAGCATGGCGGCCTTGTGCGCACCGCGCGGGTTGTACTTCATGGTGCAGGAGCCCAGCGGATAGAACTGGGTATCAATGCTGAAGTTCTTGCGCGAGAGATTGGTGTAGTGACGCACCACCTGCAGCTCGGAGACTTCCGGCAGCACAGCACTGTTTTTGCGACGCAGGCCTTCCGGAATATCAGTGAGTTCGTGACGCTGACGCGGCGCCTGCGAATGGGCGAAACGGCCTTTGGCAGAACGTTCGAATATGAGAGTCATTTTTATCAGGCCTCGCGCAGGGCTTTTTCAAGGACCGCGACATAGCGCGTGATATCAGCTGCCGTCTTGGTTTCCGTGGTGCAAACCAGCAGGGCATTGCCAAGCTCGGGATAATCGACAGAAAGATCAAAACCGCCGAGCACACCGTTATTCGCCATATGTTCCAGCACCGGCGCTACAGCTTTCGGCAGGCGCAGCACTTTTTCATGGAAGACCGGGCGATTGAAGACGCGCTCGATATTGCCCAGCTTGCTGGTGGCCTGGGACAGCTCGCGGACATTGTGGTGCGAAGCCAGTGCCACACGCTCCAGACCCTCAGCCCCGAGCAGACTGAGATAAATCGTGGCAGCCGTCATGGCCAAGCCCTGATTGGTACAAATATTCGAAGTCGCCTTGGCGCGACGGATATGCTGCTCGCGCGCCTGCAATGTCAGTGCATAACCGGGCTTGCCTTCGAGATCCACAGTGCGGCCGATGATGCGGCCCGGCATCTGACGCACGATATCCATCTTGCAGCAGATGAAGCCGACATAAGGACCACCGGAAGACAGCGGGATACCAAAAGGCTGGCCTTCACCAACAACAATATCGGCACCGGTTTCGCCCCACTCGCCCGGCGGAGTAAACACCGCAAGCGCCATGGGATTCACGCAGGCAATCACCAGCATTTTGTGCTTGTGGGCCCAGTCGGTGAGCGCATCGGCCTCTTCCAGCACACCGAAGAAATTCGGCTGCGGAATCACGATGGCGGTGAAATCGCGATCTTCATAACGCCCAAGAGCGGCGACATCGAGATGACCGCCGGCTTTGTTGAAATCCAGCTCGACGATTTCTATGCCCTGCATTTCCACAATGGATTTCAGTGCAGCGCGATAGAGCGGACTGACCGAACGCGGCACCAGCACACGCTTGGACTTGGACTGCTTGTTGGCACGCACGGCCATGAGCACGGCTTCAGCCAGACCGGAAGCGCCGTCATAAACGGAAGCGTTGCAGACATCCATGGCGGTGATGTTCGCCATCATGGACTGGAATTCGTAAATCACCTGCAGCGTGCCCTGCGAAGCTTCGGCCTGATACGGGGTGTAGGCCGTCAGGAATTCGCCACGCGAAGCCAGCTCCCATACCGCGGCCGGGATGTGGTGCTCATAGGCGCCAGCGCCGATAAAGCAAAGCTCCACAGCATCGGACTGCGCACGCTCGCGCATCTGGCGGGTGACTTCCATTTCAGACTGGCCTTCGGGAATGCCGGAGAGCGCATTGCCGCGCAGATGTACCGGAATTTCGTCGAAGAGGGTTTCAATGGAAGACGCGCCGATGGCATCCAGCATCTTGCGTACGTCGTCATCGGTATGGGGAATAAAAGGCATGGTCGTCTTTTCGCAGGGGCTTATAAAAAGGAACGTAACAAAGGCGGTTCAGCAAAATAAAAGCCGGCGCGGCGGCAAGCCGCACCGGCCTATGCCGCTTAGTGGTCTTCTGCTTCCACTTTGGCGTCGTAGTCTTCCGCCGAAAGCAGATCTTCCAGCTCGGCCACATCGCTCATGCGGATCTTGTACATCCAGCCATCGTGATAGGGATCGCTGTTCACGATTTCCGGGGAGTCGGTCAGGGCTTCGTTCACAGCAATGATTTCGCCGGAAACCGGAGCATAGATATCGGAAGCAGCCTTCACCGACTCCACTACGCCGGCTTCATCCTGCGCGGCGACGGTATCGCCCACTTCGGGCAGCTCGACATAGACGAGATCACCCAGCGCATCCTGGGCATGGTCGGTAATGCCGACGGTGGCGACATCGCCATCGACACGTACCCATTCATGGGAGGGGGCGTATTTCAGTTCAGCGGGCGTTTTGCTCATGATGCTGGCCTCGGAGGTTAATGCCGTTAATCGTCAAATAAAAAAACAGAAACTGATGAAACAGGAAAAAAACTCAGTACAGGGCTTTGCCATTGCGCACGAAGGGTGCCTTTACAATACGCACGGGCAGACGCTTGCCACGGATTTCCACTTCAGCGCGCTCGCTGGTGCCGACGGGAATACGGGCAAAGGCAATCGCACGTTCCAGCGTGGGCGAGAACGTACCGGAGGTGGTTTCACCTTCGCCTTCGGCCGTGATCACTTTCATATGCGAGCGCAGCACGCCTTTTTCCTCCAGGATCAGGCCGACCAGGCGGCTTTTCACGCCAGCGGCTTTTTCGGCCAGCAGCGCGGCCTTGCCGATAAAATCGTGAGGCTGTTCGTCCGTGCCCCAGGCAATGGTCCAGCCCATATTGGCAACGAGAGGCGAAACAGTCTCGTCCATATCATTGCCATAAAGATTCATGCCCGCCTCAAGACGCAAGGTATCGCGTGCGCCCAGTCCGCAAGGCTTTACACCCGCTGCCAGTAGTTCGCGCCAGAAAGCGCCTGCTTCGGTATTAGGCAAAAGGATTTCCACGCCGTCTTCGCCGGTATAACCCGTGCGCGCCACAAACCACTCGCCGGCCACCTCGCCCTGAAACACTTCAAGGCTGCTCACAAGGCCGGCCAGTGCCGGTTTCACGGCAGCAACGATAGACCGTGCTTCCGGACCCTGCACGGCAATCATGGCGAGGTCTTCGCGCTCTTTAAGCGTGATGCGGAAGCTGGCCGCCTGCGACTGCATCCAGGCCAGATCCTTTTCGCGTGTGCCGCAATTCACCACAACACGCCAGAGATTCGGGTTGCTGCTGACGGGCTTGTAGACGATGAGGTCGTCGATGACGCCGCCGTCTTCTTTCAGCATGCCGGAATACAGCGCCTTGCCGGGCGTCTTGAGGCGGGACACATCATTGGCCAGCAGCTTGCGCAGCCAGGCTTCGGCGTCCGGGCCTTCCAGCTCGAGGAAAGTCATATGGGAGACATCGAACATGCCCGCCTTGCGGCGCACGGCATGGTGCTCTTCCAGCACGGAATCGTACTGCACGGGCATGTCCCAGCCGCCGAAGTCGACAATACGGGCCTTGAGGGCAAGGTGTTCGGGATAAAGCGCAGTCTGGCGGCCCATGGCGGATTCCGTATGAGGCGCCGAGCAGAAACAGGCCGGGCGCAAAGCCGGGCATTTTACACGGAGAGGGGGGCGGAGGGAGCCTCTTTATGACGTTCCCGGCGCTGAACGCACCGGGAACACGCTACGCCCGAGGCGTGGCTCGGGCTGCGCTCCGCCGCAGGCGCTCGGCAGCTCCGGCAAGACAGATTTGGACCAAGCCCACTGAACCAAGCCGAAGGGGTGGCACAGGGATGTGCCACCGCCGGCTATGCCGGCGCGAGCTCTTGCGGAGCAAGCAAAGCCACGCCTTTGCGCCAGCTCCGGAAGGGCGACAAACAAACGGGCCAAGGATGGCCCGTTTGTTTTATGAACAATCAGCCGTGGAGCTTGGCGG
>JAVHYE010000058.1:13790-19648 GCA_031119295.1 Pedobacter sp.
ACGACCCGAAAGCCATGAAAGAAGACCATGGCGGGCCTCAGCAGGAATCAAGCAGGGAACAGAAGCCTTGGAATCTGAGAGAAGCCCTGCCGAAGAGCTGGCACAGGGATGTGCCACCGCCAGCCTTGGCTGGCGCGAGCCCTTTCAGCACCAGCAAAGCCACGCCTTTGCGCCAGTGCTGAAGGGGCGACATACGAACAGGCCAGGAAGGCCTGTTCGTTTATAAAAAGCATCAACCGTGGAGCTTGGCAGCGACTTCAGCCACATGCTTGCCCTGGAAGCGGGCGCCGGCCAGCTCATTCTCGCTGGGCTGGCGGCTGCCGTCACCATTGGCGATGGTGGTGGCACCGTAGGGGCTGCCGCCGGTGATCTGGCTGTTGTCCATCTGGCCGGCAAAGCTGTAGGGCAGGCCGACCACGACCAGACCGAAGTGCAGCATATTGGTGATCAGGGAAAACAGGGTGGTTTCCTGGCCGCCATGCTGGGTAGCGGTGGAGACAAAGGCCGAGCCGACCTTGCCATTGAGAGCGCCACGGGCCCAGAGGCCACCGGCCTGATCCAGAAAGCTGGCCATCTGCGAGGAGATACGGCCGAAGCGGGTGCCGGTGCCAAAGACGATGGCATCGTAGTTTTCCAGATCGGCAATGGTGGCCACCGGAGCCGCCTGATCCAGCTTGAAGTGAGCGCCACGGGCAATGGCTTCAGGCACGGTTTCCGGCACGCGCTTGATGTCCACGGTGGCGCCGGCTTCACGGGCGCCTGCGGCCACGGCCTCAGCCATCTTTTCGATATGTCCGTAGGCGGAGTAATAGAGAACGAGAACCTTGGCCATGATGTTGCTCCTTGATGTCAGCGCCATTGGCGCATGTGAGATGAGGTGCCGGGGCGCCTTCGTGATGAGGGAATCATAGGAGAGTTGCACCAGCGTGATATATCCGGGAGAACGGAAAAGACTGTTGCCGTTAATGCAACGATGAGCCCAGCCGTTCCAACTGACTGTCATGCCAGCGCGACAACAGAATCAGGGCAGAGGCTGCGCCAATCAGGCACAGGAACATATCCCACTGCGTATCCCAGACATCGCCTTGCGTACCCAGAAAAGCCTCCGCCGCCTGACCATTGGCAAGAGCCGCAAACCACTCGATGAACTCATAGCAGGCACTGAAAGCCAGGCAGATGGAGAGCACGAAAAGCGTCAGCCAGGCACCGCGCTTTACCACGTCTTTGCGAACGAGAATCTCGCGCGCCAGGATGGCAGGCTCGAAGCCCTGCATGAAATGGCCGAGGCGATCGTAATGATTGCGCTGCAGATCAAAGGCCTCCTGCACCCAGAAACCCAAGGGCACTTTGGCATAGGTGTAATGACCGCCGAGGATGAGCACGAGGGCATGCAGGAAAATCAGCGTATAGAGCAGGGGCGTGAGGGGAAAGCGCTTGTGCGTGAACAGCAGGAGCGGCAAGGCAATAAACACCGGCGCCACTTCCAGCCACCAGGTCAGGCCATCTTCGGGCGCGATGGCGGAAACGCCCAGCGCCAGCAAAGTCAGCAGCAGAAAAACCAGCGGCAAGCGATCCTGCATTTGCATATCCATTATGCCCCCCTTCAATCCCCTGCATAGCCATGAAGCACCAGGGCACAGGGCAGCCCCTCAATCACCTCAAGATGCCGAAAGAGAGCCCGCCACTGCACATGTAAAGATGGTTGCCAGCCCAGCAGTCGCAATAGACACTTGGGCACCCACGGCCCCGACAACAAACATAAACCTGCAGGCCCGCTACATGTCCACTGTCACGCTGCCCCTGATTGACGGCACCAAAGTTGTAGTCCCCGACTCCATCAACCTGATCACTCCTTATGTTTTGCTGGAGCAGCAGGACTGGTTCGAGGATGAAATCAAATTCCTGCGCAAACTGCTGCGGCCTGGACAGCAGGTCATCGATATTGGCGCCAACTATGGCCTGTATACCGTATCAATGGCAGCGGCGATCGGCCCACAAGGCACACTCTGGGCCTTTGAGCCAGCCTCATCAACAGCAGCACTCCTGTCCGAAACACTGGCCACAAATGGTTTCTCGCATGTCACGCTGGATAAACGCGCGCTGTCCAGCCAGGCCGGCACAGCCCGTCTTGCCCTGAATGATAACAGCGAGCTGAATGAGCTCATCCGCGGCAATGGCAATACAGCAGGGCAAAGCGAAGAGGTCATACTGACTACACTGGACGACTGCCTTCAGCAGTACGGCTGGAGTGATATCGCCTTCATGAAGATTGATGCAGAAGGCGAAGAGGCCAATATCCTCAAAGGTGGACAAGCTTTCTTCTCTCGCCTGTCGCCACTGATTGAATATGAAATCAAGGCCGGAACTACCCTGCACCTCGAGCTGGCAACCGCATTTTCTGTACTGGGTTACAAATCCTATCGACTGGTACCAGGCCTGAATATTCTCGTTCCTTTCAACCCTGAGGAGCAGAAACCAGACATCTATCTGCTCAACCTGTTCTGCTGCAAACCCGATCGTGCCGCCCAACTTGCTGCTGACGGATTCCTGCTGGACGAAATTCCCGCGCTGCCAGACACAGCTGACAACAAGTACCGCTGGCAAAATACGCTGGCCCACCAGCCCTATGGCAAGCACCTGCAGTCGATATGGAAGACATCTGCAAAAGGCGCAGACTTCAAGGAACTGGAAAACGCTCTCGCTTGGTACGCTTTCAGTCAGGACAGCGCCAGGCGCCATGATCTTCGTTATGCCGCACTGGAGCGCAGTTTCAATACGCTGCGTTCCCTCTGCGCAAGCAATCCGAGCCGTTTGCGCCTGGCAAGCCTGGCCAGGGTTGCAGCAACGTATGGTGAAAGAGGACTGGCCGTTGAAGCCCTGAGCCGCCTTGCCGATGCCATCCTTGCACAGAAAACGGCGGACCCTGCCGAACCATTCCTGTCGGCCTCATCACGCTACGAGTCACTGGCAATGACCCAGCCGCAAGTGGGCAACTGGGTTTTCTCTGCCATCCTCGAAGAAATTGAGCGCCTGTCCGCCTTTTCTTCGTTTTATGCTGGCACTTCCGGCAAACAACGGCTGGAAATCCTGTGCAACCTTGGCTTTGCCAGTCCGGAAATATTCAGACGCCTGCAATTGATCAAGCAACGCTTTGCCATGGCATAGGCAGGACTCCTGCCACCTGTCGCAGCCTTACAAGGCAGCTATATCAAAGGCAGCACAGGGCAAACCTTCAGCGCGCCGCGCCAGCATGTGCAGATAGGCTTTTTCCAAGGCCCGCGTCTGCCCCTGGATATCAAAAGGCGCCGCATGCAGGCGTGTTGTCGCCAGCCGGGACCGCAAACTATCCAGACGGGCACGATCGTGAAAAAGTGAAATCGCGAGCGATTCATATGCCTGCCAGTCAGGCACGATTAGTTCATTCATGTCACAACTGGCTAAGAGACTTGCACCCACCCTGCTCTGGAACGATTTGCCGGGGCAGGAAATACCGGGAACACCCATCCACAGCGACTCTGCCATTGTGGTATGCGCGCCATAAACACGGGTATCCAGAAAGACATCTGGCGTGCCCTGCCGCAACAGATAATCACGATCTGAGGCCAGACGCGGCGCAAAGATCAACCGGTCAGCATCCACACCATGTCGCACCGCCTCACGCCTCAGACTGTCAGGAACACCTCCGGCATCCTTCAGTAGTATCTTGCTTCCCGGAGTGGCGGCGAGAATACGCATCCACGAAGAAAACGCTTCAGGATCAAGTTTATAAGGATTATTCAGCGCGGAAAAAAGAAAAACCTCTTCCTGCAAGCCAAAGGCACTGCGCAATGGCCTTGGAGGCGGGGCTTCATCTTCGTGACCATAAACAAAATAGCAACGAGGCATACGAACCTCGGCCTCGGTGCACCAAGCCTCCTTTGGAGAAACAACATCATCCGTAACGATATAGTCCATCCACCCGGAGCCACTGGTGAATGGAGCCCCCAGATAGCTCACCTGTATTGGGGCCGGCCTGTGGGCCATTATTCCGGGACGGGCATGATCATTGTAGACAGCCAGATCAACCAGCACATCGAGCTTGCTTTCATATATACGCCTTGCCGCCTCAGCATCCGTTAATGGCGTAAGATCCTCATAGCAAAGCTCGGGAATCATTTTGTAGCGCTCAGCCATGCCGCTTTCGTAGTCATGCCTTGACTGACGCGTTGAGTAAACAAAAATCTCGAATTTTTCACGATCGTGAGCCGCAATCATTGCTCTTATTATGATGGCAACAACGTGGGCACCTAGGTGAGGAAAAACGTATCCCACCTTCAGCTTCTCACGTCTCTCGACAGCACGCTGAGAAAAAGGCTGTATTCCTCTTTCCACCGAAGCTGCAGCAACTTTCATTGCCATCAGCCGCTCATCATTATCGAAATCAATGATGCCGGCATTGTGCATGATGGAGCTGATATCCATTCCACCCGGCTCCGCAATGAAATCACGGAAAACTTTTTCGAACTGCCCGCGCCGAGCCCAATTACAAACCTCTTGTTCCTGAAAGGCTATGGAGAGGAAAACCGGACGAGGGTCAAAATCTTCCGTCTCGACAAGTTTCTTGCCAAGGCTTGTGGCTCCCGCCACCTCAGCCCAGGCTTTAGGGTCCACCACCTTGAGTTGCCGAAAGGATTGGTGGCTTCCTTCAATATCACCCGTAACAATCTGGACAAAAGCCAGCGACTTGAGAGCCGTGCCATTATCAGGACGCAAAGCCACCGCCTTTTTCAGATGCAGGACTGCCTCATCAGATCGCCCCAATCCAAACTCAATTTCGCCCAAGGCCCCCAAATAGTCCGGATTCTCGGGCTCCTGTGTAACAAGTATCCGGTAGTCGTCCGCCGACCGCTCTTTCTCTCCCAAGAGCATGAGCATGATTGCGCGCTGGAACCTTGCTGCATGAAAGCCAGGACGGCGGGAGACCACCTTGTCAACCTCGGCATAGCCGTTAGCCCTATCTCCAAGCGACCACAGCATCACGCCGAGCTCACAACGAAGCTTGTCATCCTCAACATGCCTTAATGTTTTCTTATAAACATCAACAGCTTTCCCAAGCTGCCTTTCATTGAAATACAGCGTCGCCAGATTTGAAGCCGCATATATATGCTTGGGGTCGCGCGCCAGAACCTGGCTGAATGCAATGATTGCCCCCGGCACATTGCCCAGCTTCAATCCGCACTTGGCCAAAAGCAGATCCCTTTCGAGACTGCCCTTTTTTATCTTTGACAGCTCATCAAAAGCCGACCTGAAGTCGCCCGCCTTGAAAAACAGCTCGGCCTGCTGGATAGGAGCCATCAGAAAATCCTTCTTGTTTTATGATTTCTTTGTTGCGAATACCGGCAAATCACCCGTCAAGCCCATGGCCACACGGGCAAACTCCTGCTTGAGCGGAAGCAAGCTGTTGGTGGCATTGAGGCCGATATTGCGTGCCACCACCATGAACGGATTGTGACTGGCAAACAGACGGCGGAAGCCTGTCATGCTGTTGAGGATGAGCGTGTTATGCGCGCGACGACGGCGTGAATAACGTTCCAGTGCCGCCTCGCCCCACCAGGCGATACTCCTTTCCTGTGCACGCAGGATTTCTTCTGCGAGTACAGCCGCATCCAGCAGACCGAGATTTACGCCCTGACCGGCAAGCGGATGTATGGCATGGGCCGCATCACCAATCAGCGCCAGACCTTCACGCGCATAGTCGCGGGCATGCTGGGCACGCAGTGGAAAGCTGAAACGTTTGTCAGCCCACTGCACCTCGCCCAGCGTGTGCTCGAAAGCAAAACCCAGCTCGCGACGGAAAGCTTCGTCATCCAGACCCAGCA
>JAVHYE010000201.1 GCA_031119295.1 Pedobacter sp.
CGGTGGCGGAAGAAGAGGGTGAGTGCGCCGTGCCCGCCCATGGAATGCCCGAAGATTCCACAACGGTTGAAATCGAGCGCGGGGAAATTCTTTTTGCAAAATTCCGGCAGCTCCCCTGCCACATAGCTTTCCATGCGGTAGTTCTTGTCCCAGCCGGCTTGCGTGGCATCGATATAAAAGCCCGCACCCACACCAAAATCCCAGTAATCACTTTCACCCGGTACATTGGCGCCGCGCGGACTGGTGTCCGGTGTGACAATGGCAATACCGTGCTCGGCCGCCAGACGCTGCGCGCCGCCCTTGATGGCAAAGGTTTCTTCCGTGCAGGTGAGGCCTGCCAGATAAAACAGCACGGGCACCGGACCTGTGCTTGCTTGCGGTGGCAGATATACACCCAGCTTCATGGGCAGGCCTATGGCCTGCGAATCATGCTGGTAGAAACGCTGCACGCCACCAAAGCAGGCGTGCTCGCTGAGCAGCTGCAGTGCGCTCATCAGTACACCACCACGGAACGAATCGACTCACCGCTCTTCATCAGCTCGAAGCCTTTATTGATTTCTTCCAGCTTGAGGTGATGGGTAATCAGCGAATCGATATTGAGCTTGCCTTCCATATACCAGTCGACGATTTTCGGCACATCGGTACGGCCACGTGCACCACCGAAGGCCGAGCCCAACCAATGGCGGCCCGTCACCAGCTGGAAAGGCCGCGTGGAAATTTCCGCACCGGCCGGCGCCACGCCGATGATGATGGATTTGCCCCAGCCCTTGTGACAGCACTCCAGGGCCTGACGCATGACCTGCGTATTGCCTATGCACTCGAAGCTGTAATCCGCACCGCCATCGGTAAGCTGGATGATGGTGTCGACGACGTTTTCCACTTTCTTGGGATTGATGAAGTGCGTCATGCCGAACTGGCGGGCCAGTGCTTCGCGCTCGGGGTTCAGGTCCACACCAATGATCTTGTCGGCGCCCACCATCTTGGCGCCCTGGATCACATTGAGACCGATACCGCCCAAGCCGAAGACGACAACATTGGCGCCCGCCTCCACTTTGGCCGTGAACACCACAGCACCCACACCGGTGGTGACACCGCAGCCGATATAGCAAACCTTGTCGAAGGGCGCGTCTTCGCGGATTTTTGCCAGCGCAATTTCCGGCACGACAATGTGATTGGCAAAAGTGGAAGTGCCCATGTAATGCAGGATGGGTTTGCCATCGAGAGAAAAGCGCGAGCTGCCATCCGGCATCAGGCCCTTGCCCTGGGTGGCGCGTATGGCCTGGCAAAGATTGGTTTTACGCGAAAGACAGAATTTGCACTGGCGGCATTCCGGCGTGTAGAGCGGAATCACATGGTCGCCGGGCTTGAGCGAAGTCACACCGGCACCCACTTCCAGCACCACGCCGGCCCCTTCATGGCCGAGAATCGCGGGGAAAGCGCCTTCAGGATCAGCCCCGGAGAGCGTGTAGTAATCGGTATGGCAGATACCGGTCGCCTTCACCTCCACCAGCACTTCACCGGCACGCGGCCCGGCCAGATCGACTTCTTCAATCGTCAGCGGCTTGCCGGCTTCCCAGGCAATAGCGGCACGAGTCTTCATGGAGGTTCTCCTTGTTTCAGATGGGCACGCGGCCGGCGCTATAAAGCGCCAGCCCAGGACAAGGCGCTAGGGAAACAAAAAGCCTGATCTGATACCAGCAGGAATTGGTTAAAGTGCTGGCGAAAAGACCACCATGAAATTGCCCCCAGGCCAGCGCTGCCAAAGCAGGCGGCTTAACCCCAACATCCGGCCACAGGAACTGCCAAACAGATGTCAGAACTCACGACTCTTGACCTGGTCAAATGGATTCTTGCCCTTCTCCTCATTGTGCTTCCGGTACTGCTTCTCCAGTACCGTATCGACATTTCAAGAATCCGGAAGTCCGCACAAGAAAAGGGCTGGGACAAGGCCAGAATTACGCCCATAGCCGGAGAGCGGAAATCGCTTAATGAAGGCAACAAGCGCTTTTACCGCGTGGATTACATCAACGCAGAAGGCAAAGAGTGCTTTGCCACTTGCCAAGCCTCCATCCTTGGCGGGATTGCCTGGAAAGAGTGAAACCCGATGCATCAGGACGAAATCAAGGCCATCTTCGATCAGCAGGCCGCCGGCTACGACACGCAGTGGGCGAAAACCGCTGCGATACGGAACTGCCTGTATTTCCTGCTGGAATCGCAATTCGTGAGCTTGCCCGCCAATGCCCGCATTCTTTGCGTGGGTGCTGGTACGGGAACCGAAATCGCGCACCTCGCCCAGCAGCATCCGGGCTGGTGCTTTACGGCGGTGGAGCCTTCCGGCCCCATGCTGGCGGTGTGCCGGCAACGCGCAGAAGCCGAAGGCTTTGCCGGGCGTTGTCATTTTCACGAAGGCTATCTGGATGCATTGCCGGCAACCGAGACTCATGATGCCGCCACCTGCTTTCTGGTCTCGCAGTTCATTCTTGATCTGCAGGCCCGCGCTGATTTCTTTCACGGGATTGCTAGCCGACTCAAGCCCGGTGGCCTGCTGGCCAGCTCCGATCTCGCGGCGGATGTGAATTCAGCGGAATACGAAGTGCTCTTGCGGGCCTGGATGACCATGATGGCAGGTGCAGATATTCAGCCCGAGGCCATGGAGCGTATGCGAAAAGCTTACGCCAATGATGTGGCTGTACTGCCACCAGAACAGATTGCTTCCATCATCAAGGCCGGTGGCTTTGAGCTGCCGGTACAGTTTTTTCAGGCGGGATTGATTCACGGCTGGGTATCGAAGAAAACCTGATCATCCCGTTTGACGCAAAGACCTTGTCTTGTAGAGCACCTTGGCACTAGGACAAAGTGTCCCTATCCAAAAGCAGGCATGCATCATATAAAGGCAGCGTGTGGGAAAAGCCGCTTTAACTTCGTTTATGACTTTCCAGAAACGACATTCACAGAACCCTGCACCGCTAGCGTCAAGTCATAGCCTGGAAATACTCAAATGATGAACTGGGTCCCTGTAGTCCTCATCACGTTTAAGGTAATCGTGCTCGGAACGGGCATGTTCTTCGCCATCAAGTGGCATCACGATAAAGACAAGAAGAGTAAGGAAGGCCGCAGATCGTAAGCACCCGCCAGGCTATTTCCACAAGGAAACAGCCTGGCGCGGGATGACGGTAATTGCCCTTTCCAGCCTGCTCATACGCTCAATTTCCGGCATAGGGATTTGCAGGGCTCAGCTCTGGAACCAGGGCAAAGGCTGACGCAGGCGCAACAGGCAGCGGCCGTCCGGCAAGGACAAGGCACCATCAAAAAAACGCTGGGCCTCTGGTGTGACCGGAGCGAAGTGACGCCACTCACTGGCATCCACACGGCGCAGATCCAGAATTTCTTCCACCTCCATGATGCAGCGGCGGCCGCATTCGCCGGCGCTGATCACGATCTGCTGGCGGCTGGCACCTGTCATGCCCAGCGCAACCGTGAGGTCCAGCACGGGCAGCGCTTCATCACGCCAGAGACGGCGGCCGCTGCTGTCGCGCTGCGTGTCATTGATGAAGTCCACCGCTTCCACGCAGGCCGCGTCCATGAGCAGCTCGCAGCTGCCGCAGCGCAAATGCAGATATTCCTTCATGTGCGCAGCAACTCCGGCAGGCTTTGTGATTGCCGGCGCGCCAGCTCCATGAGCTTGTCGCCGTCGGCAATCACCACCACGCTGCCATCACCGAGGATGGCAGCACCACCCACACCGGGCAGGCGCAAGATGTCCGGATGGATATCACGCACAAACAATTCCTGGCGCCCCACCACTTGCTGCACCACCAGGCCGATACGGTGGCGGCCATCGCTGAACACCACCACCTCGAATTCTGCGCCAGGATTTTCTGCTGCTGGCATACCGAGCAACGCGCCCAGTGCATAAAGCGGCAACACCACACCACGCAGCAAACAAGTGGCCTGTCCCTGCACGGTTTGCAAG
>JAVHYE010000059.1:0-6505 GCA_031119295.1 Pedobacter sp.
GCACAGAACTGTAAAGCCATAGCGGACCAGAAGCTCAAAGACCAGGAAAGGCTGGCAAAACAGCAGCAAGAAACCAATCGCATTGTGGAACAACAGCAGCAGGCTTTACGGACTGAGCAATTCAATCGTGAGCTAGAACGTAGCAATGCCGAGCGTGATGCCTATAACCAGCGCGCACAGGCAGACGCCAATCGCCAGGCCGCCCAGTACCAGGCCCAGCAAAGAGCCCAACAGGCGGCGGCGCAAGCTGAATATCAGCGCCAGCAGGCGGCCCGTCAGGCGGCCGCTGAAGCCGAGCAGCGCCGTCAGCAGGAGTGGCAGCAGACCGTTGATACCACAACAGAATGGGTGCGCAGTTCGCGGCAGAGCAACGAAATGCAACTCGCCAATGCCCAGGCAAAAACCCAGCAAATCGAGACCGCTTATGGCCAGGAGGACGATGCTCTGGCGCGCATGATTGCCGAGGCCAAAGCCAGGCAGGAAAGAGCCGCACAGGAAGCAAAAACGGCCAGAACACCAGACGTGAATCCTTCAGAAAGCGAAGACCAGGTGCAAACATCCTCGCCGGAATGCGCAGCCAGAGAACAGGAAGTGAAAGCCACCAGGATTCCTTCAAACGCCTCGATCACGGCCAGCCAGGAAACCGTCATGTTTCTGACGCGGACAGCCGTGGAAATGTTTGATGACGGATGCCCGGGAATCAGCGCGGACGAGCGCAGGCAATACCAGGCGGCCTATGACGCCGCGCAGCAAGGCTGCAATCAGGTGCAGTCGGGCGGCCGCCAATGTGTCGCCAGCAATCATTTCGGTCCGGGCGCCAAGCCCGGGGAAGGATTACGCAGCCCTGACCCAAAAATTCCGGTAGGCGCACCGCAGCCCCATTAACAGGCACTGGAGTGAGTGCCTTCCCGGAAGCATCACTCAAGCATCATTACTTAAATTACAAACCCAACATCAAGGAAGCGTTGTCATGAAGTACTCGAGAATGGTTATGCCTTTGCTGCTGGCCACTATGCTGGGAGGCTGCGCTACCGCACCGCCAGAGCCCAGCGTGCAAATGCGTCCGATAGAAAGTTACGCCAATCTGGATTGTCAGCAGATGGGCTCTGAAATCACCGCCGTCAGCACCTGGCAACAGCACTACACCGATACCAATGTCTTCATGGAAAAGCAGGCATCCTCCATGCGCATAATGGATACCTTTGGTTCTGTGCTTACGGCTGTGGGCAGTGCAGTGGATCCATCCATGGCCGGCATGTATCAGGAAAGCAACAAGTCCAGTGCTCTTGCCACGGCCCAGACTGAAAACGCACAAGCTCAAGCCGCTACCCACCAAGCCGGCCTGAGCAAACGTCAATCCGCGCTGAAGCAGCTGTTTGCCATCAAGGGTTGTCCGGCCAACTGAGAGCAAACCGTTCTATGCCCACTCAATGCCCCGTATGCCGGGGCATTGTTGTTTATGCATCGAGGATGGCCATGATGCCGGCTTGCAGGCCCTTGACGTTGTCAGACCGGAATCGTCAACTTGAGCGCCTGACAACACCAACCAGAGGCCAGCCATGACTGTCGCCACCCTCTCCGAGCTGGAAGCCCTCGGCATCCGTTATCTCGATCATTTCGACAAGACCTACGACAGCTCGCATCCAGCGGCACGCCTCCAGGCTACCCGCGAAGCCGGCCTGAAAATGCGCGAAGAAATGCTCTCCGGCAAAACCGTGCGCTATTACCAGACAGTTGATCTCATACGCGTGCCCTACCCGACCAAATACGGCCTGCTCAATGCCTGCACGGTGCCAACACCGTTCATGCATATCCTGAACCGGCTTTTCATCGTGCAGTTCGACTCACCCACCGGCCTGAAAACACTGTTGTTTTCACCGTCGGATATTGATGCCAATCGCGAGACGCCCTACTTCAAGCGACTTTCCGAAAGCACTGCGCCTTCATGGCTGCGGGAGCGCGCGCAGGCACTGATGGCGCCGGTCTATAACCGCGTGGAAGATGCACTGGCTCAGGTTGGTCTCAAGCCCGCTGATATCGATTTCATTTCCTACGATCACCTGCATACGCAGGACCTGCGCAAATGGCTGGGCTGCGATGGCCGCTCCGGTGTTTTTCCCAATGCGAAGCTGCTGGTAATGGCGCAGGAATGGGATTCGACACTGGCGCTGCTGCCCCCACAAAAAGACTGGTACTGTCCCAACGGCATCGAAGGCATAGACAAGAAAAAAGTCGTGCGTCTGAAAAAGTCCGTGCTGCTGGGGGATGGTGTCGCCCTTGTTGCCACACCCGGTCATACCGAAGGCAATCACTCACTGGTAGCCAACACCCCAGCCGGCCTGCTGGTTTCCAGTGAAAATGGCGTATGCGCTGACAGCTACTCACCGTTGAATTCGGAAATTCCCGGTGTGCGCGCCTATGCCCAGGCTACAGGCATGGAAGTCATCCTTAACGGCAATACCCTGGAAGGCGGTCTCGACCAGTACATTTCCATGGTGCTGGAAAAAACCATTGCCGGTCCCTGCCAGCAAAACACGGCCTTTACCAATTTCGTGCCTTCCTCCGAGCTGACGCCCTACTGGGCCCTGCCCGGCCTGAAACCGACTTTCGGTTTTGGTCCGCTGCAATTCGGCACCCTGACCAAGCCCTGAGATTGCATTGATGACACAAATGATTTTCTGGATTACCGGCGCCGCCAGCGGCCTGGGACAAGCGCTGACAACGGCCGCCCTCAAAGCCGGACACTCTGTTTTCGCCAGCGACATCACGCTGGAGGCGCTTGAGCTCACTGCCGCCGCACAAACCTGGCCTCGCGATCGCGTGCTGCTGGGCGCACTGGATGTACGCAATCCGACAGATTGGGATAATGCCGAAAAGCTGTTCCTGCAGCGCTGGTCACGACTGGATGTGATGATCAATAACGCCGGCATCCTGCTCTCCGGCCCCTTGAGCGCCGTACGCGACAATGATGTGCACCGCATGCTGGATATCAATGTGAAGGGCGTGATGTTCGGCTCACAGCGTGCTGCCGCACTGATGCTGAAACAAGGCCATGGTCATATTGTGAATATGGGCTCCATGTCCAGCCTGGCGCCGGTACCCGGCATAGGCCTTTACAGCGCCTCGAAATTTGCCGTGCGCGGCTATTCGCTGGCACTAGCCATGGAATTGAAAGAAAGCGGGATTGCTGTCACCTGCGTTTGCCCGGATGGCATCAATACGCCCATGCTGAAAGCCG
Source organism: Pedobacter sp. (assembly GCA_031119295.1). Taxonomy (GTDB): domain Bacteria; phylum Pseudomonadota; class Gammaproteobacteria; order Pseudomonadales; family Moraxellaceae; genus UBA2031. The sequence continues at coordinate 3,239 of JAVHYE010000059.1, forward strand.
AAGCCAAATCCAAAGATGCGGCTCTGATTTTTTCCGGTGGCCGCATCCTGACGACCGAAGAAGTACGTGATGCCATCCTCGGACCCATCCTGGAAAAGCGCCCTATGGAATACATCCTGCCGGATTCCCGCGGCTGGATGGCAAAGGCCTCCAGCGTGGCGCCGGAAACCACCAGCCGTATCCTGAGCCTGCTGCAAAAGCGAGGCCTCAAGAACCAGCAAAAAAATCCGCTGTCCTGAAACCGGTTTTCCAGCACCAATAAAAAAGCCTGCAATGCAGGCTTTTTTATTGGTGCTGCAGAGCGTCAGGCTGAAGCCGTCCTGTTTTCTATGACACGAACCAGACTGGGCGTACGCATCACCGGAATATCCAGCACGCCGTAATAAGACTCGGGCAAATGCACACAGGTGGAATCAAAGCCCGCATCACCAAAGCCCGCCACAATGGCGGCCTCGTTACCGAAATGCAGGGTGACGCTGCTGCGGGTAGCAAAAGCCAAGGCCGATTTGAAGGTATTGGCCACCTTCACGACCGGATGCCAGCCGAAATTGGGATAAAGATCGGTGAGATAAATGCCTTCGGGGAAAGCCGCTAGCGTTTTGGCCAGACGCGCCCAGAAACCGGTAATCGTGGAGTAATCGAAATAATTCACCAGCCCTTCGGTAATAACCAGCGTCTTGCGAGTGGGATCAAGCTCACGCGCAAATACAGCCTCCAGTGATTCGGCTACATCTTGTGCCAGGATATCGATATCAATCACACGATGCCTGCTGCTGAGCTCACCGGCTTTTTCCAGCAGATGCCGTTTGCGCCCGGCCATGCCAGGCAGATCAGCTTCGATATAGTGCAGATCAATATCGGCAAAGCGACGCGAAATCACGGTGCCTCGCGGTGAAAGACCACAGGCAATTTCCACGATCTGCGTAAAACCTTCTTCGCGTACTGCTTTTTCCAGCACATGGTCGATGATGTGATGGCGCTGCAAGAGCATGATCACATTATTGGTGCCCAGCAGCGCCTTTCCGGCCCACTCCACCGGCATGCCAGCAAGATACAGAAGACGCCCCTGCTTTGAAGCCAGGAAAGGCACGGAGAGGCCTTCGCGACGCCAGACTTCACCGGTATAGAAAGCCGTAAAGGAAATACCGGAGCTGTCGGGAAAATTGCTGCTGGAGGCATCAAGAGCCATGCGGGAGTCGTCCTGGAGGCCGGAAATCGGGAGTCCCCAACACTAGCCAAGGCCACTGGCCAGCAGCAAGCCCAGCGCGGGCCATATACCGTGCCGGCGGGGCCAGCTCCGCGTTTACTGGGTCAGATTGACTACATCCAGACGGCAGCTGTCCTCAGTGGCCACTTCAGCTGGCGTTGTCTTGAGGCTGACAAAATCAAACAGCTCTCTATCTGCCAATTGCGAAGGCGCCACGTTCTGCACGGCCGTAAACATGGAGTCCAGACGATGCGGGTATTTCACATCCCACTCACGCAGCATTTCATTGATGGCGGCGCGTTGCAGGTTTTCCTGAGAGCCGCAAAGATTGCAGGGAATGATGGGAAAGCCTTTCAGACGCGCAAACTCGGCGATGTCCTTTTCCTTGCAGTAGGCCAGCGGGCGGATCAGGATGTTTTTACCATCATCGGACAGCAGCTTGGGCGGCATGGCCTTGAGCTTGCCGCCAAAAAACATATTCAGGAAAAGCGTGGCGAGTATGTCATCACGATGATGACCCAGCGCCACCTTGGTCGCACCGATTTCCTGGGCAAAACCATAGAGACTGCCACGGCGCAGGCGTGAACAGACAGCGCAGTAGGTTTTTCCCTCCGGTGTCAGCTCTTTGACGATGCTGTAGGTATCTTTTTCCAGAATATAAAAAGGCACGCCACGTTTGGTCAGGTACTCCGGCAGCACATGCTCGGGAAAGCCTGGCTGCTTCTGGTCCATATTCACGGCGACGATATCGAATTTCACCGGCGCGCTGATCTGCAGATTGAGCAGGATTTCCAGCATGGTGTAGCTGTCCTTGCCACCGGACAGGCAAACCATGACACGGTCACCTTCTTCGATCATGTTGTAGTCGGTGATGGCCGTGCCGACGAGACGGCGCAAACGCTTTTGCAGCTTGTTGAAAGCCGTACGGGATTTCTTGTCCACGCCCTCGCCGCCCGTATCGGCCTGTTCTTCCTGCGCAGACGGGGTATCCACCTCTGCCGCCTCGGCATCAAGCGCAGCAAGGGACTCTGGATAGAAGACAACAGGATTCTGGGAGGCGTTCACGAGGGTCATACCGCAGGCAAGTCAGGGAGCCGCCACGATAGCGCTCGTAGCGGCGCGGATTTTCCCTGCTTCATGCCTGCATGGCAAATCCGCTCAAGACTGGCGGTTGCGTCCGTTGAGGTAGGCCAGGCTGTAAGAACCGCCCAGCAGCGAGGTACCGCCATCCAGGGCAACGATATGCCCGGTCATATAGGCCGACAGCGGCGACACCAGTGCCAGCGCCATATCGGCCATTTCATCCACGCTGGCATAACGCGGAATGGGCAGGGTCTTCTTGAACTCATCATCCAGACCACCTGCGGACAAACGTTGCAGGCCTTCGGTGCCTTCCACGCCCCCGGGTGAAATGCCGTTGATACGCACGCCCGCAGGGCCCCACTCTATGGCCATGCTTTTCACCAGCGACTCGATGCCCGCCTTGGCGGCGCAAGCATGCGTCTGCATGGGCGCGGGATTCACGGCCTGTGGTGCGGATATCACCAGCAGGCGTGCGCCGGGCTTGCGCAGATGTTCGTGGCTGGCACGAAAAGTATTGAAGGTGCCGAGCAGGTCTATGCCGATGACAGCAGCAAAGGCATTGGCGCTCATCTGCGCAGAGGGTGCGAGAAAGTTGCCAGCAGCACCGGCAATCACGATATCGATTTCACCAAAGGTTTCACGAGTCTGGGCAAAAGCGGCCTGCAGCGCGGCAAAGTCACGCACATCGGCTGAAATATCCAGAATCCGGGCACCGGTTTTCTCGAGCTCCTGACGGGCCTTGGCCAGCTTTTCCGGATTGCGCGCCAGGATGACGACATTGGCGCCGTGCTCGGCATAGCGCCGGGCAATGCCGAAATTGATACCGCTGGAGCCGCCGGTGATGAAGGCGGTTTGCCCCTTGAGCAGGCCGGGCTGGAAGATGCTCATGCTGTTCTCCGTGTCAGCTTTTCTTGTCACCCGATTGATAGGCCGGAAAGACATCAGGCGCGATAACCGCGCCTGACAATCTGTTTACC
>JAVHYE010000059.1:6605-19596 GCA_031119295.1 Pedobacter sp.
GCATAAGCCGAGCGATACGGCGTCGCCACGAGGCCGACCACACTGGAGACTGCCGCCAGCTGGCCACTGCCCTGCTTCAGCATCTGCGGCAGCACGGCCTTGGTGAGCGCTACAGGGCCAAAGAAATCCAGCTCCATCACCTTGCGATCGACTTCGATGGGCGTGTCCTTGATGAGGGAACGCTGGCTGATGCCGGCATTATTGATGAGCACATCGATACGACCGAAACGATCCAGCACAGCCTGCACATGCAAAGGCAGGCTGAGCGTATCCGTCATGTCCAGCGGCAATACGAAATGCCGGTCCGCATCGGCACAGCGCAGACGCACCTGCTCCAACACATCGCCACGCCGTGCGGAGAGCACGAGGCGCGCTCCCTGGGCGGCAAACTCGTAGGCGAGCGCCTCACCTATGCCGGAGGACGCGCCAGTAATCCAAACGATTTTGTCTTTGTACATAGCAAGAAACCTCAAAGACCCAGAGACAGATTGATCGCACGCAAGGCTGCGGCCGGATCAGCGGCCTGCGTAATCGGACGGCCTATGACCATATAGGAAACGCCGGCGGCCTTGGCCTGCTCCGGTGTCATCACGCGACGCTGGTCACCGGCCTCACTGCTTGCGGGACGTATGCCGGGCGTCACCAGCAGGAAATCCGGCCCTAGCAATTCGCGCAGCATCATGGCTTCCTGCGCCGAACACACCACGCCATCAAGACCACTGTCCGCCGTCAAACGCGCCAGTCGCTTCACCTGCTCCAGTGGCTCCATATCCACGCCGCTTTCTGCCAGATCACTGCGCTCCATGCTGGTGAGCACCGTAACGGCAATCAGCTTGGTTTTATAGGCGCCTTGCTGCAAACGCTCCTGCGCGGCACGCATCATGCGGCTGCCACCGGAAGCGTGCACATTCACCATCCACACACCGAGATCAGCTGCAGTGGCCACCGCACCGGCCACGGTATTGGGAATGTCGTGAAATTTGAGATCGAGAAAAACCTCGAAGCCGAGATCCTGTACGGCACGTACCACGGACGGCCCTTCTGCCGTGAACAACTCCTTGCCTATCTTGAGACGGCACTCGGCCGGTGACAGCTGCCGGGCCAGCGCCAGCGCAGGCTCTGCGCGCGGATAATCCAGAGCAACAATGACAGGAGAAAGAGGAGAAGTAGCAGTCATGGAATCCTCGGAGCAAATGCGGGCGACGCATTCTACTCCCTGCGGAGCGACGCTGCCTCAGCGATAGCGTTTATCGCCCAGCGCGTCCTGCAATTGCCGCACCTCACGCTTGAGCCAGTAAAGACGGGTATTGAGCTTGAGCAGGCTGAACAGATTGAAACCGGCCAGTACGCCAAGCAGCGCACCAAAGACAAAACTCAGGAGCACGACGATGCCCACATTCACATGCGGCGTCGCAAAAACGAGAAGATTGAGCGAGACATCCTGATCATTCACCACCACCAGCCAGAGTCCGGCAAAAAGCAGCAGGAAGGCCAGAAGGATGAAGAGGATTTTCTTGAAAAAAGTCACGGGAATCAGGCGTCTGCGGGCGGCGTGGCGACCCGGGCCGCATTTTCTTTGGCAATTTCTTCTTGCAGGCTTTCGTTGACGCGATCCTTCAACTCCTTGCCGGGCTTGAAATGTGGCACGTACTTACCCACCAGTGTCACGGCCTCACCCGTCTTGGGATTACGACCCACACGCGGCTCACGATAATGCAGGGAAAAGGAACCGAAGCCGCGTATTTCAATACGGCCACCGGTGGCCAGACTTTCCGACATCTGCTCGACAACGGTTTTGACCGCCAGCTCGACGTCCTTGGCCGTAAGCAGACTCTGCTTGGCCACGATGCGTTCGATCAGCTCGGATTTGGTCAGCGCCATTGCAGTCTCCCTGCGGGCCTACGCCTCATTTCATGGACTTGGAGAGGCTTCTCAAGAACAAATGGGGATATCTGATGTAACGGGCTGATTTTAAACATAAAAAAATGGCGGTGGCAAACAAGCCCGCCAGAGGCCTGAAAGCCGCGCCAGCACTGGCTTTGCGCCCTTGGAGCCTCCCCTCCGGGCATAAAAAAACCCCGCCGAAGCGGGGTTTTTTCTCAAGCAAACCAGCGGCTTAGTTGCCCTGGGCGGCCTTGATCAGGTCGCCGATGGTCTTGGGACCGGCAGAGGCTTCCGGTTCCTGGTCGCGCAGATTGCTGATGGCTTCGCGATCGTCAGCTTCGTCCTTGGCCTTGATCGAGAGGCTGATCAGGCGGGACTTGCGGTCGATGCTGATGATCTTGGCTTCAACTTCCTGACCCACGGTCAGATGCTTGGTGGCATCTTCCACGCGGTCGCGGCTGATTTCGGAAGCCTTCAGGGAAGCTTCAACACCGTCGAGCACTTCAATGGTGGCGCCCTTGGCGTCAACCGACTTGACCTTGCCCTTGATGATGGCGCCCTTGTCGTTGGCACCAACGAAATCACCAAACGGATCGCGCTCAAGCTGCTTCACGCCGAGAGAGATACGCTCGCGCTCGGGGTCCACAGAGAGGATGACGGCTTCCACAGCGTCGCCCTTCTTGTACTTGCGCACGGCTTCTTCGCCGGTTTCGTTCCAGGAAATGTCGGAGAGATGGACGAGACCATCGATGCCGCCTTCCAGACCGATGAAGATACCGAAGTCCGTGATGGACTTGATGTTGCCGGAAACCTTCTCGCCCTTCTCGTGGGTGCGTGCGAATGCATCCCAGGGATTTTCCTTGCACTGCTTGATGCCGAGGGAAATACGACGACGCTCTTCGTCGATGTCCAGCACCATGACTTCCACTTCGTCGCCGATCTGAACGACCTTGGACGGGTGGATGTTCTTGTTGGTCCAATCCATTTCGGAAACGTGCACCAGACCTTCCACGCCTTCTTCGATTTCAGCAAAGCAGCCGTAATCGGTGAGGTTGGTGATCTTGGCCTTGACGCGCGTACCTTCCGGATAGCGGCCCATGAGTGCCAGCCAGGGATCTTCACCCAGCTGCTTGAGACCCAGGGAAACACGGTTGCGCTCGCGGTCGAACTTGAGCACCTTGACGGTGACTTCCTGGCCGACTTCGACGATTTCGCTCGGGTGCTTGATACGCTTCCAAGCCATGTCGGTGATGTGCAGCAGACCATCGATACCGCCCAGATCCACGAATGCGCCGTAGTCGGTGAGGTTCTTGATGATGCCCTTGACGGTCTGGCCTTCCTGCAGGTTTTCCAGCAGGGCTTCGCGCTCGGCAGAAGACTCGGCTTCCATCACGGCACGGCGGGACACAACCACGTTGTTACGCTTGGCGTCGAGCTTGATGAGCTTGAATTCCAGCTCGCGGCCTTCGAGGTGAGCGGTGTCACGGATGGGACGAATGTCCACCAGCGAACCGGGCAGGAAGGCGCGGATGGAACCCACATCCACGGTGAAACCGCCTTTGACCTTGCCGGAAATGATGCCGCGCACGATTTCGCCGTTTTCGAAAATCTTTTCGAGACGGGTCCAGGTTTCGGCACGCTTGGCGTCTTCGCGAGACAGGATGGTACGGCCCTGGCCGTCATCCAGCTGCTTGATCACCACGTCAACCGAGTCGCCCACGGCAACTTCGAGTTCACGACGGTCGCTCAGGAATTCTTCGCGAGCAATAACGCCTTCCGACTTCAAGCCGGTGTCCACAGTTACCCAGTCGTCATCGACAGCAACCACGGTACCGCTGATCACGGCTCCCCGTTCGACATCCAGACTCTTCAGGCTCTCTTCAAAAAGAGCGGCAAATGATTCACTCATGTGTAAAAACCTTTTTGATGCAAATGCATCGATTTTTCGTCCGCACATGACCAGCTCATGCGGGGCTGTTGATTTCAGCAACGACATCACCCTTGCTGGTTGACGTGTTGTCACTGCTGTTCTTGCTGCGCGGGGCCAGCTGGCCGCGTGCTAATCACAAATGGACGAAAGCCTTCACTGTGCTTGCGCAAGGAAGGCTTTCATCCTGAATTTCGTGTTGACGATCTTTTGCAGGCTGCTGATCAACGTTTGAGATGGCGCTTGAGATCAGTGATCTGCTCCACCTCACGCAGCACCCGGGCCATCACTTCGTCGATACCAAGGCGGGTGGAATCCAGCACGATGGCATCGTCAGCAGGCTTCAGGGGGGCAACAGGACGGTTGATGTCCCTGTCGTCACGCGCCCGGATGTCGTCAACGAGGGCCGGCAGACTAGCACTGAAGCCCTTCTCCAGCAACTGCTTGTAGCGGCGCTCGGCACGGGCTTCAGCCGTGGCCGTGAGGAAAATCTTGAGGTGGGCATCAGGGAAGACGACGGTACCCATGTCACGGCCGTCGGCCACGAGGCCGGGCTGCTCGCGGAAGGCCTGCTGACGCTGCAGCAAGGCAGCACGCACGGCCGGCAGGGCTGCCACGATGGAAGCCGCCTTGCCCATTTCTTCACTGCGGATTTCCGTGGTGACATCCTCTCCTTCGAGGATGATGACGCCCTCGCCCTGGGCACTTTGCTGGAACTGTACGTCCAGATGGCCCGCCAGAACCTCCAGCGCTGCCTCGTTATCCAGGCTGACACCGTGATGCTGGGCCGCCAGGGCCAGCAGGCGATACAGGGAGCCGGAATCCAGCACCTGAAAGCCGAGGAGACCGGCCAGTCGATGTGCGATGGTGCCTTTCCCGGAGCCGCTGGGGCCATCTATGGCCACCACGGGCGCCGGACTGGCGGGCATCACGATCTTTTCGACTTCTGCACTCATCAACACTTCCTCTTTCACCCTGCGGATCACCCATCCGGTTGCGATGGCCGCAGTGGTTTGAAAATTCCCTGTCTTCAGGCAAGAGCCATGCCTGCCGACCACCAAAAGTCCGGGGCCGGGAAACGCGCGAGCTTTCTATAGAAAGCAGGGAAGAAAAGCAACCTTGACCGGCCCGGCGGGAGCGGCTGGGCGGTCAAGCCAAGAGATCATCAGGGCGGGCGAAGGCTAGCCCTTTTCCGTGACAGAGATGTTGAGACCGGCCCGGCGGGCCAGCCCGGTGAAGTCCGGGAAGCTGGTGGCCACATTGGCGCAATCCGTGATTTCCACGGGGCCGTTGGAGCGTAAGGCTGCCATGGCAAAGGCCATGGCAATACGGTGGTCACCATGGCTGGCAATACGGCCTGAGCCCAGCTGCCCTCCCTTGATGACCATGCCATCCGGCGTGGGTCTGGCCTCTATGCCAAGAGTGGTCAGACCATCTGACATGACCTGGATGCGGTCCGATTCCTTGACCCGTAACTCTTCGGCGCCGGTCAGCACCGTCTCACCTTCCGCACAGGCCGCCGCAATGAAGAGTGCCGGGAATTCGTCTATGGCCAGCGGTACCTGATCCTCCGGAATGCGTATGCCCTTGAGTGCGGCACTGCGGATACGGACATCAGCCACCGGCTCGCCACCGACTTCGCGCGGATTCAGTACGGAGATATCGGCGCCCATGGCCTTGAGGATATTGATGACGCCAACACGGGTCGGATTCAGGCCCACATGCTGGAGGGTGATATCCGAGCCCGGCGCAATGCTGGCGCCGACCATGAAGAAGGCGGCCGAGGAAATGTCGGCCGGCACATCGATACGGGTCGCGACCAGCTTGCCGCCACCCTCAAGCGCCACCTTCGGGCCATCGACACTCACGTCATAAGCAAAGCCACGCAGCATGCGCTCGGTATGGTCACGCGTAGGCGCAGGCTCGGTCACGCTGGTCTCACCATCAGCCCAGAGACCTGCCAGCAATACGGCAGACTTCACCTGGGCCGAGGCCACCGGCATCTCATAATGCAGGCCCTTGAGGGCCTTGCCACGTATGGTCAGAGGCGGCGTGCCCTTCTCACCCGTGGACTGGATTTCCGCTCCCATGCGGCGCAGCGGCCCGGCCACACGCTCCATGGGGCGCTTGCTGAGCGAGGCATCGCCCGTCAGCACGGAATCAAACTTCTGAGCAGCCAGAATGCCGGAGAGCAGACGCATGCTGGTGCCGGAATTGCCGCAGTAAATCGGCCCTGGTGGTGCTTTCAAACCCTGCAGGCCGACGCCGTGAATTTTCAGCCCGCCATTATTCGGGCCTTCGATCACCACGCCCATATCGCGGAAAGCCTGCAAAGTGGCCAGTGCGTCCTCGCCTTCGAGAAAACCGCTGACCTCGGTCACGCCTTCGGCGAGAGAGCCCAGCATGATGGAGCGATGGGAAATGGATTTGTCACCCGGCACACGCAGGCTGCCGCCCAGTTGGCCACCGGGCTGCACCGTAAAGCTGATGTCTTTGGGCTTCTGCGCTTTCGCATAGGCCGTGCCGGCCAGGATATGTGTGAAGTGCTCGCGTGCAGCCTTGGCCCGCGTGAAAACACCCAGCAGGGCTTCCGAATCATCCTTTTCTATGGCAGCACGCAACTCATTCACACCATCGCTGAAATGCTGCAAGGCGCTGAGCACTGCCTGTTTAGTGCCGAGAAAGATGTCATGCCACATGACAGGATCGCTGGCGGCAATACGCGTGAAATCGCGGAAGCCACCAGCGGCATAGCGGAAAATATCCAGATTCTCGGATTCACGTGCCAGCGTATCCACCAGCGAAAAGGCCAGCAGATGCGGCAGATGACTGGTCTTGGCCAGCACTTCATCATGCCGCTCTGGCGTCATTTCCAGTACATCTGCGCCTATGGCCTGCCATAGCGCACGCACACGGCTCAGCGCATCAGGAGATGATTCGGGCAGCGGCGTCAGGATGACTTTGTGGCGCAGGAAAAGATCAGCCTTGCCAGCAAGCACGCCACTTTGCTCCGAACCGGCAATGGGATGACCCGGAACAAAACCAGCAGGCAATTGGCCAAAAACTTCCCGCGCGGCTGCCACCACATTGCCTTTGGTGCTGCCACCATCGGTGATGATGGCATCGGACTTGAGTGCAGGCTTGATGGCGGTCAGAACAGCTGCCGTGGATTGCACCGGCATGGCCAGGAAAACGAGATCGGCATCGCGCACGGCATCGGCCGGATCGGCAAAAGCCTTGTCCACCACACCGACTTCTTCAGCGAGTGCGCAAGTGCGCGCACTGCGTGCCGAGCCCGTGATCTGTGCTGCCAGATTTTTTTCGCGCAGTGCTCGGGCAAAGCTCGAGCCGATAAGGCCCAGCCCGATGATGGCTACCTTGCCAAAGCGGGCCTCCTTCATCAGGCCACCGCCTTGAGCACAGTTTTCAGGGCAACAAGAAAGCGTTCGTTTTCCGCCTGTGAGCCTATGGTGACGCGCAGGAAGTGAGGCATGCCGTAATTGGTCACGGGACGCACGATCACGCCCTGACGCAGCAGGGCCTCATAAACCGGCAAGCCTTCACGGCCGAGATTGATACTGAGGAAATTGCCCTTGGAGGGAATCACGCCCAGGCCCAGCGCATGCACACCATCGGTGATGAACTGCATGCCGGCGGCATTGAGTTCGCGCGAGCGCTTCACGAATTCCTGATCGCCCAGTGCGGCCACGGCGGCACGCAGGGCCAATGCATTCACATTGAAAGGCTGGCGCACACGGTTCAGCACATTGGTGATATCAGGATGCGCAAAGGCATAACCGATACGCAGCGCTGCAAGACCATAGGCCTTGGAAAATGTACGGCTCACGATGACATTGGGATAGCGGCCAAGAAAATCGAGACCATCGGGCAACTCGCCGGGCTGCACATACTCACCATAGGCCTCATCGAGCATCACGATGACATTTTCCGGCACCGCCATCAGGAAAGCGTCGAGCTCGCCCTCTTCCACCCAGGTACCCGTAGGATTATTGGGATTGGCAATAAATACTATGCGCGTTTTTTCCGTGATGGCAGCCGCCATGGCCACCAGATCATGCCCGTACTCGACGGCAGGCACACTGATGCCGGTAGCGCCTACAGCCTGCACCACGAGCGGATACACGGCAAATGAATGCTGGGAGAAAACCGCTTCATCACCCGGCTTGAGGAAGGCACGCGCTGCCAGTTCGAGAATGTCATTGGAGCCATTGCCCAGCGTGATTTCTTCCAGCGGGCGCTTGTAGAAATCTGACAGGGCTTTTTTCAGCACAAAACCGTTGCCATCCGGATACAGGGCCAGCTCGCTCATGCCGGACTCAATAGCCGTCAAAACACGCGGCGAACAACCCAAGGGGTTTTCATTGCTGGCCAGCTTGATGATGTCGGTAATGCCGAGCTCACGCTCCAGCTCTTCAATCGGCTTGCCAGGCTGATAGGGAGAAAGCTTCTGCACACCGGGCGCAGCAAGCGAAATGAAATCACAGGCCATGAGGGGCTCCGTTCGAGCCCCTTGTGGAGCTCATGAAAAATGAATCAAAGAACAGCCTTGGGGTAAGAGCCCAGCAGCTTGAGATCGCGCACACGGCCATCCAGCTCAGCCAGCGCTTCTTTCACGGCCGCATCATCCACATGGCCTTCAAAATCGATGAAGAAGACATAGGACCAGGCATCCGTCTGCGAGGGCCGGCTTTCAATACGCGTCAGATTGATGCCCCGGCTCTTGAAAGGCTCGAGAATGCTGTAGAGCGCGCCGGACTGGTTCTTGTGCATGGAAACGATGATGGAGGTCTTGTCATCGCCCGAGCGCGGCACGGCCTGATTACCGATGATGAGGAAGCGCGTGGTATTGCGCGGATTATCCTCGATGCACTCATGCAGTTTTTTCAGGCCGTAAATCTCGGCAGCCGTCTCACCGGCAATGGCCGCGGAATGCCACTCGCCCTTGATACGCTTGGCGGCATCGGCATTACTGGAAACCGCCACGCGCTCGGACTTGGGATAATGCGTATCCAGCCATTTGCGACACTGGCCCAGTGACTGCTGGTGTGAATAGATACGCGAAATGGAGTCGGCCTTGGTGCCCTCACTCACCAGCAAGTGGTGATGAATACGCAGCTCGACCTCGCCAATGATGCGCACCGAGGAACTGATGAAAGAGTCAGCCGTGTGGGTGACCACACCTTCCGTACTGTTTTCTACCGGCACCACGCCGTAATTCACGGCACCCGCTTCCACTTCACGGAAAACGGCATCAATGGCCGCCAGCGGCACGGTCTTTACGGAGTGGCCGAAATGCTTGAGCGCCGCAGTTTGCGTATAGGTGCCTTCCGGCCCCAGGAAGGCAATACGCATGGGCTGTTCCAGCGCCAGGCAGGCCGACATGATTTCACGAAAAAGCCGGGCGACTTCTTCCGGGTGTAAAGGCCCCTGATTGCGGGCCATCACCTTTTGCAGCACTTGCGCTTCACGCTCCGGGCGATAGAACAAAGTCGCCGTGGGATCATCCGCTTTCTTGACCTCGGCCACCTGTTGCGCACAGCGCGCGCGCTCATTGATCAGGGCCTGGATTTGCTCATCCAGTCCATCAATCTTCTGGCGTATCTCGTCGAGCGTGATTTTTTCGCTCATGGCTTTTTCTCTTGTTGCCAAACTCATTTGCAAAGCGGTGAGACTGGGGTGCAGTGCAAGGCAAAACCGGGCAGACAGCCCGGAGTTTACATAACAGTAAATGAGGACTGGCTGCCCGGTTTTAACGCCGCAATGCACCCAGTCCCGCTGCCTCAGCCCAGTTTCGCCTGAAAGTCCTTCATGAAATCGATCAGCGCATCAACGCCCTCTTCCGGTACGGCGTTATAAATGCTGGCACGCATGCCACCCACGGAGCGATGGCCGGCCAGATTCAGCAGGCCACGCGCTTCAGCATCCTTGAGGAAGGTCTTGTCCAGACTGGCGTCAGCCAGCGTGAACGGTACGTTCATGATGGAACGGTAATTCTTCACCACCGGGTTGTGGTAGAAACCACCGCTGTTATCAATCGCCGCGTACAGCTTGGCTGCCTTGCGCTGGTTGATCTCGGCCATCTTTTCAAGACCACCGAGGTTTTTCAGCCATTTGAACACGAGGCCGGAGAGATACCAGCTGAACGTGGGCGGCGTGTTGTACATGGAGCCATTATCAGCGGCCACCTTGTAATCCAGCATGGTCGGCGTGCCGGGCAGAAGCTCACCCAACAAGTCTTCACGCACGATGACCAGCACGATGCCGGCCGGACCGATATTCTTCTGCGCACCGGCATAGATCAGGCCGAATTTCGACACATCCAGCGGCTGCGACAGGATGCTGGAGGAAAAATCTGCCACCAGCGGCACGTCCACTTCCGGGATGTAGTTGAACTGCACACCGTGAATGGTTTCATTCTCGGCGTAATGCAGATAAGCCGCCTTGGAATTCAGATTCCAGGTATCAAAGGCCGGCACGCTGCGGAACTTGTTGTGCTCGTCCGAAGCCACCACATTCACGTCGCAGTATTTCTTGGCCTCGGCAATGGCCTTGGCCGACCACATGCCCGTATTCACATAATCTGCCGTGCTGTGGCCGCGCAACAGATTCATGGGAATCTGGGCGAACTGCAAAGAAGCGCCACCCTGCAGGAAAAGCACCTTGTAATTGGCCGGCACCTTGAGCAAATCACGCAGGTCTTTTTCGGCTTCCTCGGCAATCGCCACATAGTCATTGGAGCGATGGCTCATCTCCATGACAGAGAGACCCTTGCCCTTGTAGTTGAGCAGGTCTTTCTGGGCTTCGCTCAGAACCGATTGCGGCAGTGCGGCAGGGCCGGCACAGAAATTATAGGCGCGTGTCATGTCATCAAATTCCTTTAAACCGGATTCTAAAACAGTTTCTGTGTCGCTCATTCTGCATCGGTAGCCGGTGCATCGGCAGCAGTATCCGGGCCGGCATCAACACCGCCCTCTTCTGCCGTCAATTCATCCTCGGCACCCACATCATCGCCACCGACATCGGCCAGACGCACAAGGCCGACCAGATGCTCGTCATCGGCCAGCTTGATCAGACGCACACCCTGGGTATTACGGCCGGACTCGGAGACTTCCGCCACACGGGTACGCACCAGCGTGCCCTGATCGGAGATGAGCATGAGCTCGTCTTCATCCACCACCTGCACGGCACCCACCAGAGAACCATTACGTTCGGAAGTCTGGATGGCAATCACGCCCTGACCGCCACGGCCGCGACGCGGGAAGCCGGCAAGACCCGTGCGCTTGCCATAACCGTTTTCGGAGGCAGTGAGAATCTGTGCACCGGACTCCGGAATGATCATGGAAATCAGCTGCTGGCCTGCAGGCAGACGCATGCCGCGCACACCGCGTGCCGTGCGGCCCATGGTACGCACATGTTTTTCCTTGAAGCGTATGACCTTGCCACCATCGGAGAAGAGCATGACTTCACAGCCGCCATTGGTGACAGCGGCGGCAATCAGGGTGTCACCTTCATCCAGACGCAGGGCAATCAGACCATTGCTGCGCGGACGGCTGAACTGGGCCAGCGGTGTCTTTTTCACAGTACCGGAAGCAGTAGCCATGAAAATGAAGGTGCCGGTAGCTTCGTCCTGACCAGTGAGCGCGAGATCGTCAGCATCATCATCACCGCCCTCGCCTTCATCACCTTCCACGACTTCGGCAACGGCCTCGATCACATTGTCTTCAATATCCTCGACATCGTCTTCGTCCTGATCGGCATAGGCCGCCAGATCAACCGGCAGGAGTGCAGTGATGCGTTCGCTCTCGGCCAGCGGCAGGATATTGACCACAGGCTTGCCCTTGGAGCCGCGACCACCGGAAGGCAGTTCATAGGCCTTGAGCCAGTACACCTTGCCGGCGCTGGTGAAGCAGAGCACGGTGGAGTGCGTGCTGGTGACCAGCAGATGCTCGATGTAATCCTCATCCTTCATGGCGGTAGCGGACTTGCCGCGACCACCACGACGCTGCGCACGATAATCGGCGAGTGGCTGCGTCTTGGCATAGCCGGTATGCGAAATCGTCAGCACCACCTGTTCTTCGGTGATGAGATCTTCCAGGGTGAGATCCAGCTTGGAGCCGATGATTTCCGTACGACGCTTGTCACCGAACTGGTCGCGCACCTGGATCAGTTCATCACGGATCACCTGCAGCAGGCGCTCCGGATCCGCCAGGATCAGGCCCAGCTCCTTGATACGCTCCAGCAGTTCCTGGTATTCGGCCAGCAGCTTGTCCTGCTCAAGACCCGTCAGGCGATTCAAACGCAGATCGAGAATGGCCTGGGCCTGTTCGGCAGACAGATTGTATTTGCCATCCACAAAACCGAATTGCGCCGGCAGCGCATCCGGGCGGCAGGCATTCTTGTCGCCTGCACGCTCCAGCATGGCCACCACAGAGCCCGGCGCCCATGAAGTCAGCATGAGGCGGTCTTTGGCTTCGGCCGGGCTGGGCGAGGTCTTGATGAGCTCGATGACCGGGTCGATATTGGCCAGAGCCACTGCCAGACCTTCGAGGATATGGCCGCGTTCACGCGCCTTGCGCAGTTCGAACACGGTGCGACGTGTCACTACTTCACGGCGGTGACGCACGAAGGCTTCGATGATTTCCTTGAGATTGAGCAGCTTGGGCTGCTTGTCGATCAGGGCAACCATATTGATGCCGAACACGCTTTGCAGCTGTGTCTGCGCAAAGAGATTGTTCACCACGACTTCAGCCACTTCACCGCGCTTGAGCTCGATGACGATGCGCATGCCGTCCTTGTCGGATTCGTCACGCAGCTCGGAAATGCCTTCCAGCTTTTTCTCTTTCACCAGCTCGGCGATTTTTTCGATCACGCGCGCCTTGTTCAGCTGGTAGGGAATTTCCGTGAAGACGATGGTCTGGCGACCGGTCTTGGCATCGGTTTCTATCTCGTGGCGGGCACGCATATAAATGCGACCACGACCGGTGCGATAAGCCTCGATGATGCCGGCACGACCATTGATGATGGCGGCTGTGGGGAAATCCGGACCGAGGATATGCTCCATCAGGCCATCAATGGTGATCTCGTTATTGTCGATATAGGCAAGGCAGCCGTTGATGACTTCGGTGAGATTGTGCGGCGGAATATTCGTGGCCATGCCCA
>JAVHYE010000060.1 GCA_031119295.1 Pedobacter sp.
CCTTTATGGCAGTGGTGAAAATGCCGTCATCGGGCTGACGCTGAGCAAGCCCGTGCATGCGGAAATTTTCGTGATCGGCAAACCGGTATTTGATGCGGAAAAGAACGAGGTGCACTTCGACAACCTCAACTATTCCCTGGGCAGCCGCGACTTCCTGGTGAAAACCGCCAACTGGCTGCTGGGCAGCAGCTTCCGCGAGACCTTGCAGCAAAAAGCCCGCTTCCGTTTTGATGAAGACCTGGCCGACTCGCTGAAGGAGTTCCGCGATTACCAGGTGGATATAGGATCGGGTCTACGTCTGCGCGGTGGCGTCAGCCGGGTGCGGCCGCAGTCCCTGTATTTCACCCAGGACAAGCTCATGGCCTATGTGCTGGTGGATGGCCATCTGCAACTGGAAATGAAGGGCAAGTAAAACGCCGGCCCCAAATGAAAAAGCCCGCCATCATGGCGGGCTTTTTCATGGCAGAAGTATCAGGAGGCGGGAGCCAGCTGCTTGATCAGGCGAGCCAGCTCGGCTTCGTCGGCCGGCTTGCAGACATAGGCGCGAGCGCCCTGGCGCAGGCCCCAGACGCGATCGCTTTCCTGGGTCTTGCTGCTCACCATGACCACGGGGATGTGGGCGGTGTCCTTGTCCTGCGAGAGGCGGCGGGTGGCCTGGTAGCCGTTCACATCCGGCATCACCACATCCATGAGAATCACATCCGGTTTCTTTTCCTTGGCGGCAGCAATGCCGTCCAGGCCGCCGTCGGCAAACACGAAGTTATGGCCGTATTTCTTCAGCATGCTGTAGATGGCCAGTTTGTCGGTCGGGGAATCATCAACAATCAGGACGCGCGCCATGATCGTACTCCGGGTTCAGGTGCATGCAGCATAAGCGGGCTTGATGACAGCTAGTAGCAATGTCTGGCCGGTCTGCGGGCTTTTTCACATTCCGGCAGCTGAACGGCGACCGGTGGCGACCGGTCGCCATCATTTTGCTGCCGCTCAACGCTTCTTCTCTGCGCCTCAGCCTTGGGCCTCGGCTTTTTCCTGTCCTTCCAGCGCATGCAGATGCTTGCGCGTGAGATCCAGGAAGCGTGGTGTCAGGCCTATGTCTTCATAGAGCGGATCACCGAATTCGTCTTCACCCACTTTGCGGTCGCCATGCACATAGGGGAAGGATTCTTCCAGCTCATTGAGGGCGTGGTGCAGTAGGTCAGCCATGAGGGTGGCCACATCACAGCCCGGATAAAGTTCGGCCAGTGCCTGCAGGCGGGCGGCATCGTGAAAGTCGAGTTCGGTGCTGAGCGAGAGTCTGGGCGCAGGGGAGCGTGCAATCGTCTGCCAGCGGGCCAGAAGTGGCTGCATCTTCATGATTTCCTCCTGTTGTTTGTCATCCTAAAGCTAGGGTCTGTTGGCGTTTCATGCCACTCGGCGTTGCTGTCTGATTTTTCGTCAGGCAAGGCAGGATCGACGAAGTGTGGTTATTCCACACGAGGAGGGAGTAGCGCTGCCTGGCGGAAAATCAGGCAGCAACCCTCCGGGCTGGGTCTGTTTTGGCCCATCGCGGCGTCGTTCAAGGCTCGTGTGGAGTGACCACACCACGCCTTTCACTTCTTGCGCTGGGCCAAAACAGCTTCCAGCGCTGCGCAGCATGAAACGCCAACAGACCCTAGCACTTTGTGTGAATCCGGAAAGCCCCTCTGCAAAGGGGCTGCGGCAATTTTGTACAGCGCCTGCTAACGGCCTCACGAATCTGCAACAGCAGGTGATGGCGCCGGCTGCCGCGATTCGCGAGAATCGGCGCCAGTACGATCTGTCTGCCACATTACGCCATAGAGCAAGGAGCACATCATGAGCATGGGCATGAAGAAAGGAATGAAAATTACGGCCTTGTTGCTGGCCTTCAGTACTGCCTTTACCAGCCTGCCTGTGCAGGCCGTGATGATTACGACGGAAGAAGCGACGGCGCCTGTGGCAGGCGATGCTGCCCGCGCCCATCTGCAAGCCCTGCTGGCCAGGGAAGACGTGCAGGCCGGTCTGGCCCGTCATGGCGTGACAGCCGATGCCGCTGCCGCACGTGTTGCCGCACTTTCCGACGCGGAGGCACAGGAGCTGAGCCAGCGCATGGACAGCCTGCCCGCCGGTGGCAGTGTGCTGGGTGTCATCGTCTTCATTTTCCTGGTGCTGCTGGTCACCGATATTCTCGGCTTCACCAAGGTCTTCCCCTTCACGCGCCCCATACGCTGAATGATGCCGGCAGGCGCTGCCGCTTGCGGGCGGCAGCGCCTGTTTTTTGCTTTTGCTTATCCGGACGCATGCCCAGACCCATGTCATGAAAACAAGAATCCTTCTGCTGGCTTCCTTCTGCTGTTTTCTGGCGGCCTGCACGGCGCCCCAGACGCGCCAGCTGCGTAACACTCCGGTGGTGGAAGCCGTACCGGTACAGATTCCCGATGTGCCTTTCTTCCCGCAGGAAGAACATCAATGCGGGCCGGCAGCGCTGGCCACCATGCTGAAATTTGCCGGCAAGGATGTAACGCCCGCGGCGCTTGTGGAAAAAGTCTATGTGCCGGAGCGCAAAGGCAGTTTTGCGCTGGAGATGGTGGCAGCGGCGCGCAGTGAGGGCCGCTTGGTCTATCCGGTGGCACCGCAACTGGAGGCGGTACTGACGGCGCTGGAGCAGGGCTATCCGGTGCTGGTGTTGCAGAACAATGGTCTGGGTATTTATCCGGTCTGGCATTTTGCCGTGGTGGTAGGCGCGGACCGGAGTCAGGAAAAACTCTGGCTGCGTTCCGGCAAGACCGAGCGCCTGGAAGTCAGCTTTTCCACCTTTGAGCGCACCTGGGCGCGCGCGGATTACTGGGGCGTGCTGGTGTTTGATCCAGCGCGCATTCCTGACAGCCTGGATCCCAAGCCGGTGATACGTGAACTGGCCCTGATGCAGCAGGCCGGTGCCGTGACTGATGCCCAGGCCGGCTTTTCGCGCAGTCTGCTGAACTGGCCGGCGCAGAAAACCGCCTGGCTGGGGCTGGCGCAAACCTCACTGCAATTGGGCGACAAGGAAACCGCAGAATCCACGCTGCGCGAGCTGGTACGCCGTGAACCCATCTACGGTCCCGGTCTCAATAATCTTGCTGATCTGCTTTTCCAGAATGGCCGTGCCCGTGAAGCCCTGCCGTATGCAGAGCGCGCGGTGGCGGTGATGGATGTGCCGCAGACACGCAGCACACTGGCGGCGATACAGACTTCGCTTAGCCCGCTGCGCCGGGATGATGTGCAGATTCCGCTGCGCCGTCCGGCTCCTGCTGCTACCGTCAGCGCGCCGGCACCAGCACCCTGAGCGGCTGCTCGCTGACGGTCACGCTGGCCGGCAGCGAGCCTGCCATATCGCCATCGGCCTGAAGGCCCTCACTGCCTTGCCCGTTCATAAGGGTGATGCGAGCCGATTTTGCTTTGACGGTTTTCATGAAGGGCAGCCGTGATGCCAGACCCAGCGGCAGGGCGAAGAGCATGAGCAGAAAGGCGGCCGCACTGCGGGTCTGCACCAGCACCACGTCCATCTCGGCGACATCGATGCATGCGTCACGTGCCAGGATGTAGGAGCCGGCGTAATGCCGGCCCAGGGTGAGTACGGCGGAGCCGGCCTCATGCACTTGTCCGTCCAGCTCCAGTCGGTAGCGTTGTTGGCCGAAGTGGCGCAACTCGCGCAGCATGGACAGGACATAAGCCAGTTTGCCGATTTTCTTTTTCAGTGCCGCATCCACACCTTGCACCACCCAGGCGTCATAGCCCACACCCACCATCATGCCGAAGCGGTGGCCGTTGACCGAGCCGGGATAGATTGTGCGCGTTTTTCCATGCATCAGCATGGCGGCAATACGTGCCGGGCTGTTTGGCAGGCCGAGCTCGGTGGCCAGCACATTGGTGGTGCCGCAGGGAATGATGCCGAGGCTGATATCGGGGTGATCACGCAGACCGTTCAGCACTTCGTTGACAGTGCCGTCACCACCGGCGGCGACGATGACGTCATAAGCCGCCGCCATGGCGGGCAGGACGGTGCTGGCATCGCCCGGTCCCCGGGTTTCATGGATATCCACCTGCCGGCCTTGCTCGCGCAGCAGGCTGGCAACGTTGTCTATAACGTGGCGCCGGGCCCGGCCGGCCGCCGGATTGAGGACAATGAGGATGCGTGAGGGACTCATGATGTCTCGGCACTTAAATGTGCTCTTGTTCGTTTGGCAGCGATTTTAGGCCGTGGGTTTGATCAGGGCAGCAGCAGATAATTGGGCAGCAGCCCGGGCAGGGGCTGGTAGTTGATCAGTCCTTCATGGAAGCGCGGCACCACTTCCAGCATGACGCTGGCGGTCAGTGCCAGCGTCAGCACCAGCAGCAATTCCCCCAGCGAGATACGCGGTGCCGGCCGCCGGTACCAGCTCCAGCGCAAGAGGGCGAGGCAGGCGAGTCCGAGCAGGGCGCCGGCCAGTACGTCCGAGACCCAGTGCACGCCCAGATAAGGGCGGGCGGTAATGGTGAGCAGGGTGATGGCGAGCAGCGCGGGGCGGGCAAGGCCGGTTACCGGCTCACGGCCGTAGCGGTCAATCATCACCAGCACAAAACCCCAGACCAGCACGGCGCTGAAGGCGTGGCCGCTGGGAAAGGATTCGGAGCCGGGTGGTGCCATCACCAGCACCGGGCGAGCAATGTCGAAAAGCTGTTTGAGGATATTGGGCAGGCTGAGCCCCAGTGCCGCCACCAGCAGGCCGAAGGCCGCCAGCGTCCACTCCCGGCGCAAGGCCAGCCAGCCCACCAGTACGGCACCGAAGACCAGCAGGCCGCGGGTGTCGCCCAGGATGGAGAGCACCACGAAAACCGGGTCCAGCACGCTCTGGCGGAAGGCAAAAATCTGGCCGGTGAACAGGATGTCCCAGGGTTTGAGCCAGGGCAGCAGGCAGGCCACCAGCATGAAGCCGGCAAAGGCAAACAGGGCCAGGCGCAGGGCGGCGCGCTGGTCTTCCGGGCGGCCGTCATGGCAGAAGGCGCGGCCGGTATTGGCCAGCTCGCGGCCGGCGGCACGACGCTGGCGCCAGGTATCCAGAGCGGGCAGCAGCCAGGTCAGCACGGCGACCAGGATGAGCAGGGCGCCAAGCAGTAGCAGTTGCGGACGGCCCGGCATCCAGTCATGCGCGGTAGCGGCGCCCAGACTGTAACCGGGTAGCAAATGGGTGGGCGCCCAGGCCAGGGCGGAGAGGAAGTTCATCCACAGGAAATAGATGGGCTTCATGCGGAAGATGCCGGCGGCCATGGGGACGAAGGCGCGCAGCGGGCCTATGAAGCGGCCGAAGATGATGCCCTTGCCGCCATGCTTCTTCACGAATTCTTCGGAGTGATTCAGCCAATCCGGATAGCGGCTGAAGGGCCACATCTGGTGGATGCGATGCTGGAAGTTCTGGCCCAGGGCATAGCTGATGCTGTCGCCCGCCATGGCGCCGGCCATACCCACGGCAAAGAGCGGCAAGAGACCGACTTCGGCATGGGCTGCCAGTACGGAGAGCACGAAGAGCAGAGGAACGGCCGGCACAATGGTGCCGATGACAGCCACCGCCTCGATGAGTGCGGTGAGAAAAACGGCAATGAGGATGGCGTCCGGGTGCTGTATCAGCCAGCCGCGCAGCTCCAGATACCAGGCGCCGAAATCCATGCGCTAAACGTCCGGCTGAGCCGGATCAGGCCTGCGCTGCGCGGGCGGACTTTACGTCGCCCACATCCACGCCGGCAAACTGCAGATCGGCGTGATAGGAAGAGCGCACCATGGGGCCGCTCCAGATATTGCGGAAACCGATTTTCTTGCCGTAGGCGGCGTATTCGGCAAACTCTTCCGGCGTCACGAAGCGATCCACGGGGGCGTGGTTTTTCGAGGGCTGCAGATACTGGCCTATGGTGATGAGCTCGACATTGTGGGCGCGCAGATCATCCAGCACGGCCAGCACTTCTTCCTTGGTTTCACCCAAGCCCACCATGATGCCGCACTTGCTGGAGACTTCCGGGCATTCTTCCTTGAAGCGCTTCAGCAGGGTCAGGGAATGCTGGTAATCCGAGCCCGGACGCACGGCCTTGTAAAGGCGGGGCACGGTTTCGATATTGTGGTTGAAGACGTCCGGCGGGCATTCCTTCATCAGGCGTATGGCAATGTCCATGCGGCCGCGAAAATCCGGCACCAGGATTTCCATCTTCGTGTTCGGATTGAGCGCGCGCGATTCACGTATGCAATCCACGAAATGCTGGGCACCACCGTCTTTGAGATCGTCGCGGTCGACCGAGGTGACCACCACATATTTCAGGCGCAGATTCTGGATGGTTTCGGCCAGATGACGGGGTTCGTCCACATCCAGGGCATTCGGGCGGCCATGGGCCACATCGCAGAAGGGGCAACGACGGGTGCAGATATCACCCATGATCATGAAGGTCGCGGTGCCGCCGCCAAAGCATTCCGGCAGATTGGGGCAGGCGGCTTCTTCACAGACGGTATGCAGCTTCTGCTCGCGCAGCACGCTCTTGATGCGGGCCACTTCGCCGGGATTGGAGATACGCACGCGTATCCAGTCCGGCTTGCGCGGCAGCTCCACGGTAGGAATCACCTTCACCGGGATACGCGCCACCTTCTCCGCCCCGCGCAGCTTGACGCCCTGTTCCACCCGGTTAGGGGTGACGGTGACAGGCTGCTGGCTTTCAGGGGACTGGCTCATGGGGGACTCCGGCTGACAGGGCGGCGAGTATACCCGAAAGCCGGGCCTGTCTCTCCGGTCATGGGCTGGCATCCAAATTGCTGGGGCAGGCTGCGAGCCCGCGTTTGCCAACGGCGGTAACCGGTGGCTCCTCGTCAACCTTATGACCTGGAGATGACCATGTTCAGTCTGAACTGGCGGCGCGCGACCGCCGCTATTTTTTTGTCTTTTGCTTTTGCCCTTTCCCTCCTCCCTGATGCGGCGCAAGCCGTCCTCAATGATGCCGAAGCCGTGAACAAGGCCGGGCGTCAGCGCATGCTCAGCCAGCGCATGGCGCGCTGCTATCTGATGCTGGGCTCCGGCGTGAATGCCGCCGCCGCCCAGAAACAGCTGGATGAAAGCGTGGCGCTGTTTGAAGAGCAGTATGTGGAGTTGCAGGAGTACGCCCGTGATGCAGCCACTCGCGAGGCCCTGCGCCAGTTGGGCCTGGTCTGGGTGCCGTATCGCAGCATGGTGCTGGAAGCACCTCGACGCGCCAATGCAGTGCAATTGCTGCAACGCAGCGATGAAGTGCTGAGCGCTGCCGAGAAAGTGGTAAAGGCCGTGCAGGCCGGTGCCGGCGTGAGTACGGCGCGCCTCGTCAATGTGTCCGGCCGCCAGCGCATGCTGAGCCAGCGCATTGCCAAGCTGTATATGGCCATGTCATGGCAGGTGCCTTCCTCCGAGCTGGAGCGCAGCTTCACGCAGTCCATGCAGGAATACGAAGAAGCACTGGCCACCTTGCACAATGCCCCGGAAACCACACCCGAGCTGAAGCAGAAGCTGGAGAAAGTGCAGGCACAGTGGGATTTCTCCAAGGTCGGCTTCCGCCAGTACAGCGATGGCCGTTATGTGCCCATGGTGATAGCCACCACTACCGATGTGATGCTGCGCCAGATGAACGAGATCACGGCCGGATACGAGGCAGTCATGCAAAAACAGAAATTCAATCGCTGATGGCGCTATCCTTGCCCCGCGCGGCCGCTGGCCGGCCGCCCGGGAAGCAAGGTGGAGACAGATGCGCAGACCCTATGACGTAGTCGTGATCGGGGCGGGCCCCGCTGGTGAAGGCGCGGCCATGAAGCTGGTGAAAGAAGGTCGGCGCGTGGCCATGGTGGACGACCGCGGCCGTCTCGGCGGCAACTGTGTGCATGTCGGCACCATTCCCTCCAAGGCCCTGCGCCAGACCGTCTGGAATCTCATGCGCTATCAGCGCGATCCGCTCTTCCGCCGTATCGGCGAGCTGCGCAATGTGCCGCTCTCGCAAGTGCTGGCACGCGCTCACAAGGTCATAGAAGGCCAGGTGGCGGTGCATACCGGTTTTTACGACCGCAATCTCGTGGATGTGTATTCAGGCCTCGCCAGTTTCGACAGCCCGCACCGTCTGACGATCAATCCGCGCGATGGCGGCGTGAAGGAAACGCTGGAGTTCGAGCACGCCATCCTGGCTACCGGCAGTCGTCCTTATCATCCCGAGGACATCGACTTCACCCATCCCCGTGTTTTCGATTCGGACAAGATCCTCAATCTCGATTATCCCGTGCGCAAGCTCATCATTTACGGCGCTGGTGTGATCGGTTGCGAGTACGCCTCGATTTTCGTGGGTCTGGGTTACAAGGTGGATCTCATCAATACCCAGGCCCAGCTGCTCTCCTATCTGGATGACGAGATTGCCGACGCACTTTCCTATTACCTGCGCGAGCTCGGTGTGCTGGTGCGCAACCAGGAAGAATACGAAAAACTGGAAACGCAGGATGACGGCGTGGTGCTGCACCTGAAATCCGGCAAGAAGATCAAGGCCGACGCCATACTCTGGTGCAATGGCCGCAGCGGCAATACGGAAACGTTGTCACTGGATAAAGCCGGCCTGAAAGCCAATAGCCGTGGCCAGCTGAAAGTGGATGAGCATTACCGCACCGAAGTACCGCATGTTTTTGCCGCTGGCGATGTGATTGGTCCGCCAGCGCTGGCCTCTGCTGCTTACGATCAGGGCCGTTGTGCGGCAGCGCATCTGGTCGGCTCCAGCGATGTGCCGCGTGTGGATGAAGTCCCCACCGGCATTTATACGATTCCGGAAATCTCCTCCATCGGCAAAACCGAAAAGCAACTCACCGAGGCGAAAGTGCCTTATGAAGTGGGGCAGGCTTTTTTCCGGCATCTGGCGCGTGCGCAAATCACTGGTGAAACCGCCGGCATGCTGAAAATCCTGTTTCATCGCGAGACGGAAGAAATCCTCGGCATACACTGTTTTGGCGATAATGCGGCGGAAATCGTGCATATCGGCCAGGCCATCATGCAGCAGAAGAATGGCGCCAATACCCTGCGCTATTTCGTGAATACCACCTTCAACTACCCCACCATGGCGGAAGCCTATCGTGTGGCGGCTCTGAATGGATTGAATCGGCTTTTCTGAGGTTTTCCCCATAAAAAATCCCCGGCAAGTCCGGGGATTTTTTATGGGGGAGAGGCAGCGTCCTTAGCTGTTTTTGAAAACCTGAAAACCATCTTCTACAGGAATGGTGCTGCCAGTGATGGCCGAAGCGGCATCTGTAAAGAGGAAGGCCACCACGCTGGCGACTTTTTCCGGCTCTATGAGTTTGCCGTGCAGATGCTGCTTGCCCAGTGCATCTTTCATGGCGGCATCGTTACCAAGAATCGGGGTGTTGATAAAGCCGGGAGCGACCGCCACTACACGTATGCCGTGCTGTGCCAACTCAAGAGCGCCGGAGCGGGTCATCATGATGACGGCGGCCTTGGCGGCGTTGTAATTGAAAGAGCCGACCGAGGCCATGCTGCCGTAAATCGAAGCAGTATTCACAAAGGTACCCTTGGCACCCAGGGCCACCATTTTGCGGGCGGCGTAATACATGCCGTAATAAACGCTGTGCTGGTCTACATCGATCACACGATGGTAGGAAGCCGGTTCCATGTCCAGAAAGGGCTTCACCAGACCGATCCCGGCATTATTGAATATGCCGTTGAGTGTACCGAATTTCTCTACCGCGAAATCCACCATGGTTTCCACGCTTTCGGCTTTGGCCACATCCACTTTGAAGGCATGTGCCTGTGTGCCGGCTTTCACCAGGTCGGTCGCGGCTTTTTCAGCCCCTTCGATATTGAAGTCCGCCACGATGAGCCTGGCGCCTTTGGCGGCCAGCTGTTGGCAGGCATGAAGGCCTATGCCGCTGGCGCCACCGGTGACGATGATGACCTGATTCTTGAGCTCCATGTCTTACTCCTGAAGTTTGAGACAGGGCTTAAGGCTAGTTCAGGGTCATGAAGAGGCAAGCAAGTTTGCACACCTTGAGCGGGCTATGCCGGCAATGATTACAGGCTCAGTTTTTTACCAGTGTATTACGCAGGGAGAACAGGGAGAGTGCCAAAAGGATAATGCCGGCAACAGCCCCTTCAATAACGCGAGGGCCACGACTTCCAAATCTCACCTTGCTGCTGTCATTCGTGAGATATGTGATTTCAACGGGCTCCTGTCTGATCAGTTTTTCTATGACCTCTTTGGGAATGCTGCCACTTATCTTCACTCTCACGTTGGTGTCTGTCACAAAATAAGCCTCTACCATGTTCTCCTTGTAGGATTGTGAGGACTTGCCAAGCAGCTCTGACTTGTGGGTATAGGTTGTGGTTTTCTCAATGTATTTGCTGATGGGTTCGAGATAGGTATTTTGGCCATAAAGCTGGAAGGCTTGATTTTCTTCATAACCCTTCCAGGAGAGGAAAAGCAGAAAGACGCCAAATAATATTCCGAATATGCGATACAACATTATTTTTTCCTTGGCTTGGTCGATCCTGGCAGGGGTGCGGAAGAAGGGGTGGTGTAAGCTGTTTTTGGCTTTGCTTGCCCTACGACTTCTTCAAGAGACTGTAGGCGTATCAAATTAGAATGGTGAAATGTTGTGGCTGTCTATGAAATTTGAGTTTTTGCGTAATTACCGAAGTGCATGCTGCTCACAATCCTCTTCCCCATAATTCCCTCCTTTGAACTCCGGCTCATAGTAATGCTTGTGGAAAGCCCACTTACCGGCTTTGTTCTTCTTGAATTTCGCCAGGCCTGCACCGAAGTCCTTAGGGCCAGGATCCGTCAGCGCAAAATAAATCGCCATATCAGTGCCGTGGGCTACAGCGAAGCCCGGGTATTTGCCGAAGCCCGGCACTTCCAGTGTGAAGGTATAGGCATCATGGCCTTTGGCGCTTTGTTCGGGCACACGGGCCAGCGTCACCACACCGGTATAGGGGCCTTCGTGGGAGTCCAGTCCCTTGCAGTCGTAAGTACCACTGAAGTCGGGGCCGCTGACTTTGCTGGCGGGTGCCGCCGCCATGGCATTGCCTGTCGGCACGGCAACAAGGAGGAAAGCAGAAGCCAGAGCACCGGATTTACGCATGAGGAACTCCTGATTTCGTGAATGCTGTTCAGTGGCTGTCGGCACTACTGTGTACTTCAGCCGGTGCACAACGCCAAGCGTTGAAACGTTCCCAGGCAGCCAGTGCGATTAGCACCAGCGTGGTGGCGAGGCTTAGCCACAGGGGTGATAGCGCGCCAGCGGGAATGGCGAGCAGCCCAAGGGCGATCAAAGCCAGTAGATGTGAAACGGGGAAGCGGCCGACCACCGCCCATTTGAAAACCGTGATACCGAAAAGATAAAGCGCCGCACCGCCCAGTATGGCCAGGGTGAATTTCAGCTCACCGTGGCCGAGGGGATGGCCGAGTACGAATTCGTCGGCAACGGCTGAAACGATGATGCCGCCAACAATGGGCAGGTGCAGATAGGTGTAGGCGAGACGTGCCATGCGGCCGGAGTCCTGTGAGTGCGACATGCGGTAGCTGCCGATTTCGGCGCCGACATCGAAATACAGCCACCACATGGTGACGCTGCCTATGAATGAAATGATGAAGGCAGTGACGGTGGCGCTGTTCCATGTGAGTTCGGCAAAGGTCGCGCCGGTCACCAGCACGGATTCGCCCAAGGCAATGATGATGAA
This sequence comes from Pedobacter sp., assembly GCA_031119295.1. Taxonomy (GTDB): domain Bacteria; phylum Pseudomonadota; class Gammaproteobacteria; order Pseudomonadales; family Moraxellaceae; genus UBA2031. The sequence continues at coordinate 11,739 of JAVHYE010000060.1, forward strand.
AAGTCCGCAACGTTCGGCCAGATGCGCGCCTTCCACATTCCAGTCGGTGGTGGTGGAGCGGCCGAGGCCGGGCGTCCAGAAACCCAGGCTTGGCGAGATGTATTCAATGAGCAGCGCAATCAGCCAGCACAGCAGGCGGTCCTCGCCACTGAGCAAGCCACCGGCAATCCAGAACAGGCCGGCGCTGCTCAGCCAGACAAGAATGCGCAGGAAGTTGCGCACATGGATGTGCTGCTTATGACGGTGAAACGCCCAGAGTGTGAACAGTGAACGCCCGACCTGCATGAAGACATAGGCGCAGGCGAAGACGAGGCCGCGCTCAGCAAACGCTTGCGGAATGGACGAAGAGAGCAAAAGGCCGGCCAGCATCAGTACCAGCAGGAAAACCCGCACGGGCAGCACTTCCGGGTCCAGCCAGTTGGTGACCCATGAGGTGAAAATCCACACCCACCACACCGCCAGCAGCAACATGAGGGTTTCTGCTGCGCCATGCAGGCTGAAATGATGCAGCAGTAGGTGCGAAAGCTGGGTGATGGCGAAAACAAAGATGAGGTCGAAGAAGAGTTCGACGAAAGTGACCTTGTTGTGTCCGTGTTCGGGACGCAGGCGCAGCATGGTGGTGGAGCGTGTCATGCTAGTTTCCTGATCAGTTTTCAGCGGTGAAAAACCACATGCCATAAGCCAGCAGGCTGAGTGCCAGCACCAGCGAGCCCATCAGCATGAGCACATGGCGTGGCAGGCCGTCCGGGTAAAGCCGTGCGGTGATGTAATGCTCGATGAAGCCGCCTTCATAAGTATCCCAGCCGCCGGCAGCGCGAAAACGGTTTTCCAGGGGAGTCAGCGGACAGGTCCAGCCTATGGCGGAAATGGCCACGGCCCAGAGCAGCACGGGCAGATGCAGCCAGATCACCGCCGGCCATAACCAGAGCAGGAAGCCGCCGAAGAGTGCAAACACAATGAAGGCGTAATGCAGGAACATCACGGTATTGGCGGCGAAGCGGTAGGGCATGAGGTTTCCTCTACACCATCCATTGCAGCTATGTGTTCCCGTGGGGCAGGGTTAATCCTTTGTGCGCGGCTGCGAGAGCGTGACTTGCAGGGCCTCAGCCACAATCTGGCCGACGCTTTCCAGGCTGGGTGTTTCTTCGCGCAGGAAGTCATGCAACTGTGTCATCTGCAGCCCGGCATAGCCGCAAGGATTGATGCGGGTGAAGGGCTCGAGATCCATGTTCACGTTGAGGGCAAAACCGTGATAGCTGTGGCCACGGCTGATGCGCAGGCCCAGCGAGGCAATTTTTTTCCGGCCCACATATACGCCATGGGCATCGCGATCGGCCAGTGCCGGAATATCCATTTCCACCAGCACATCCACCAGCGTGTCTTCAATGAGCTCGACAAAAGCACGAGCGCCCATATCCAGCCGCTTCAAATCGAAAAGACAGTAGCCGGTGAGCTGGCCGGGGCCGTGATAGGTCACCTGGCCGCCGCGGTCGCTTTTCACGACGGGGATATCACCGGCCGCAAGAATATGTTCGGGCTTGCCGGCCTGCCCCAGGGTGAACACGGGGGGATGTTCCAGCAGCCAGAGCTCGTCCGGCGTGTCGGCAGTACGGTTTTTGGTAAAGGCCTTCATGGCCTCCCAGGTGGGGGTGTAGTCGGCCAGGCCGAGCGATTTCACGATAAGCGTCATGGCAGGCATGGTACGCAGGATGCGCCCATAAAAAAACCGGCAGATGAATGCCGGTTTTTTTATGGGCTGGTTTTCCAGTAGAGGCTTGGTTCTTACGGCGTGACGGCGGGCAGGGGCAGCCCGGCCGCTGTCAGCTTGGACTCCAGATCCTTGGCGTATTTCGTGTAGTAAGCGGCAAGCTCCGGATTGTAGTTGGTGTAGTCATCAGTTCTGTCTTTGCGCTTGTCGCTATAGGTGCTGGCCAGTCCACGCGCACAAATGAGATTGGCGGGATCAAGCGCCAGACATTTGTTGTACTGGAACTGCATGGGGTACATCTCGTTGCTCCAGCCGTAGTCGCTCCAGTAGGGATAGGAGTCGAAATCGGCCATCACGAAATAGGTCTTGCCACGGAAACGTTTGGGGCCGGCCAGCCTATACATTTCGGCCATGCGTTCATAGGCGGGTGTATAGCTGTTCAGGATGGCGATGTTATAAGCGCTCTCAATGGCGTACTTCACGCCCTTGCCGCCATTGATTTCGTTCTCGTCCTTGTCGACGCCGGGTACCAAGGGATTGCCTGCCTCAAGAATGCGGCCCAGCCAGTAGCCGGTACCGCCACAGCTCTGATAGCGACCGGTCTTGGCGATGGCATAGCCCTTGGCCGGGTCCTTTTGCTCGGGTTTGATGAAGTCGCCAAAGACATAGGCGCGCACCAGTTGTGTGGCGACTTCGCAATTTTTCCAGCGTTGGGCGGGGTCAGTCGCATTTTTCCAGGTGGCGACATCGGCGTAGTTGGTGTTGCCATAGGTTTCCAGCAATTTTCCGCTGGTAATGGCGGCACCGATTTCCTGGCGTATGGCCTGCTGATTCTCTATGGAGATATTGGCGTTCTGGTACTGATATTTGCTGTAGTCGATGCCGGATTTTTCTATCGAGGCGCCGTATTTGATCTGGCTGCGCTTTGCGGCCTGTTCGTTTTGATAGGCCTTTATCTTGGCATCCATGGCACGTATCTCGCGGAGATTGGCTTCGCGCTGGGCGTCGCTATAGCCGCTCTCGTTGCTACGCTCCATGATTCCCTGCATCTGCTTGCCAATGGCATTGAGAGAGTTGTAGCTGTTATCGGGGGCGCCGGCTGCGGGTTTGCACTTGCCGTAATCAAAGGAGCGTACGTCGTTGTCGGCGTATTTTTCCTTGTCGGTATTGAGGCAGGTATCGGCAAGGGCCGATGCGGAGGCGATGCAGCCCAACAGCAGCACCGGAAGCATGAGTTTTTGCATGATGTTCCCTTTTGCAATGATGGGTGGAAATGCCAGCCCCAAGGGCCTGCGTAAATGCAGGCCCTTGGGCTTATGCCAGTAATTTCCAGCCGTATCATTTTCTGTACCGGCATCCACTTGTGGATGCCGGAGTTTTTCAGTGGCCGAGGCGGAAGCTGCCACTGACCACGATGCTGTTGGCCAGGCTCACCGGAGCACCGGTTTTGAACAGGCGGGCCTTGAACGTTCCTTCTACAGCGCCGGTGTAATTGCTGCCGCTGATCGTGCCCTTGTTGGTGACTGTGATGGAGCAGCTGAAGCCGCTGACGCCGCTGGTGCCAATGCTGCTGTAGCTCTTGCCGCTGCCATAGGTGAGGCTGATATTGAGCGTGCTTGAGTTGCCGCCGCAGGCATAGGTACCGGTCTGATTGGACAGATAGACAAGGCCGAAGGAGAGGAAGGAGTCTCCGTTAATATTCAGGTAGGCATCGCGCAACAGGCCGGCGTTGTCCCCTGTACCCGGAACCACTTCGCCATTGCCGGACCAGAAGCGTGTTGTTCCGCTTTCCGTGCTGCCGCCTATGGCGCCGTTGCTGGCAAAGCGTATGCCGAACTCACCGGTCTCCAGTGCCGGTGTGGCAATGGTGTCGCTGGCAACACCGGAATCCCCGCCGCCTGTGCTGGGTGTGCCGTGAATCAGCTCGCCACTCGCGGTGATTTTCTTGCTGCTGTCAGAGAAGGCCGTCAATTGCACGGAGGTCAGGTTAAAGAGTCGGGCCGTACCGTCCACGGTGACGGTGGCGCCACTGCAGGCCGCAAAGGGGGTGCCGCAGGCATAGGCATATTCACTATCTTCGATGGTGATCTTGGTGACGGTGCTGCCACTGGTTTCTATTTTGACATCGGTGATGCCATGGGCGCCGCTGGCGGATTGGAAGACGTAATAGTCCGTCATCGTCATATTGGAGCTTTGCTTGGTGAAGCTGCAGAAGTCATCCGGGGCGTTCAGGAAGCCGAGTTTGTTTTCACCACCTTCCGAGCTGCAGTCGTCAGTCGAGCCTGGCTCCTCTCCCGGCTCTTCATCAGGCGCATCCGGCAGACTGCCGCCGCTGGCAAAGCTGGCCAGCAGTGTGGGCAGATCGGTGCTGGCATCGGCCAGTGCCGCTTTGATTTCTTCGAGCAGATCGTCGTAGCCATTTCCTGCCGTTGCCGTGAAGGCAACAGAGAATGGATTGAAACCGGAGGGCAAGGTGTAGCCGGCCGTTTGCAGCGCTGACTGCAGTGCAGTGACAGCGGCAGCAATATTGCTGGCCAGTGACTGCAGGCCACCATTGTTCAGCGCGTTGAACCAGGCATCGTTGGGCGTAAAGCCTGTTTTGGCGAGGGCGAGACTGGTCAGCGGCGTGATATTGGTGACGATGCTGCTGCCGCTACCGGTGGTAAAAGAATAAAAACTCTGGCTGCCGGCGCCGGCAGTTGAGGCCTTGATGGCGCAGGGCAGATTGGCCGAAGGAACGACCATGCTCCACTCGCCATTGCTATTGGTTGTCGTGCCTTCATTCCAGCTGTTCTGGCAATGCAGCACGATGCTGCCACCGGCAATGGGAGCGCCTGTAGCGGCAACACCGCTGACGGTAGAGGTGCTGGCAGCAGGTGGTGTGCCTCCGCTGCTGGTGCTTGTGGTGCTGTCATCGCTGCCACAGGCAGCGAGTAAAAGACTGCCACCCAGAAGGCAGGCTGCCGAAAGAATTTTTCCCCTGCTGCGATACTTCATGAAGCACATCCTCATTGCTTGAATCCACCCGCCACGTTGCTGGTGGTAATACGAGGATTATGAAAATCGGCGGCAGACAAACTACCCCACCGGTGGGGGGGATTTCACGGTGAGGGAATAAAAGCGGGAAGTTGAAAGGTGGAGAATTCAGATGGCCGGCGGGCGATGCTGCAGCAGAAGTTCCAGACGATTGCGCACGCCATAGGCCGCGAGTATGGCCGTGACATGTTCTTTCACGGTGTATTCGCTGATGCTGTATTTGCGCGCAATCTGTTTATTGGAAAGTCCGCCCAGCAGAGCGTCGAGAATATCGTTCTGGCGTCCGGTGAGCGCAGGTTTTTGTGCGCTGTCCGGCAGTGCTGCGCCCTGGGCATCGAGAAAAATCCGCTCACCGTGACGTATGCGCTGGAAGCCGTCGATGATGTGCTCGATATCGATATTTTTCGGCAGCAGGCCGAGTACACCGCGCTGTCGTGCCAGCTCGACCGCGGCAGGCTCCGGATAGGCAGAAATCAGGATGACCTGTTGCAGGCGCGTGCCCAGTGCCGCCAGCACTTCATGAAAAGCCTGGCCGGGCAGATGCATGTCGAGAAAAAGATAATCCCAGGGGCCGGAGCTCACGCTGGCATTGAAGTTGTGCAAGGTGTCGACGACAGCTTCGGGATAATGGCCTTGCAGCAGGCTTTTGAGCCCGGCACAGGTCATGGGGTGATCGTCGATGATCAGCAATTGCATGGCTGTCCCTTAGCGCTTCAGGCTGAGTAAGGTTTGCAGTAAAAGATCGGGGTCTACCGGTTTGGCCAGCAACAAGAGGCCTTCCTGTTCGGCGCGTTCCTGCACGGCATCGCCGGATTCGCCGGAGACCAGCACCCCGCCGGCATCCGGCCAATCGGCCAGCCATTGGCTCAGCCAATAAATACCGTCGTTTTCTCCCGGCAAGCGGATATCGCAGATGACGAGATCGGCAGCGAGTTGCGGTGGGACTTTTTGCGGCTCGGCATGATGTTGGACCTGCATGCCCCAGGATTCCGCCCAGGTGCGCAAGGCGCTGGCCACCATGAGATCGTCTTCCACGATCAGCAGTTGTTTGCCGCGCAGGCGTGCCAGTTCATCCGCCTGATTCATGGACGCGCGGCGCGGTGTGATCAGGGGTACGGAGTGCAGGGTCAGCATGTCGGCGGGTAAGGTGAGCCAGAAATTGCTGCCACGGCCCGGCGCCGAACGCAGCTGCAAATCCGCCTGCAGCAGCAAGGCAGCCTCTTTCACGATGCTCAAGCCCAGCCCTATGCCGCGTGCGCGTTCGCGCGTGGGGTTCTGCAGCTGCACATGTGGCAGGAAAACATTTTCCTGTTCGGCCAGGGGAATGCCGCTGCCTTGATCCAAGACGGCAAAGCGCAATTGCCCGCGGCGCAGTTGTGCGCAGAGCAGCACGCGGGAGCCGGCCGCTGAAAACTTCAGGGCGTTATCCAGCAGATTGTCGATGATGCGATTGAGCAGGCTGATATCGCTGTGCAGGGCTGCCTGTGCCAGACGCCAGTCGAGACGGCCGCTCAAGGCAATGCCGCGGCTGGCTGCCACTTCCTGCTGTGCCTGCAATTTGCGGCGCAGGAATTCGGCCAGCGCGAGCGACTGGATATTCAGCGTGTAGCCACCGCTTTCCAGTCGCGACAACTCCATGAGGCTGTTGAACTGGTCGGATAGCGCCTTGCCCGCCGTGATGATTTGCTCGACCAGTATGCGGCTTTCCTCATCACGGGTTTTCATCTGCAGGGCATGGCCCAGCAGCATGACGGCGTGCACGGGCTGGCGCAGATCATGACTGGCGGCAGCGAGAAAGGCGGACTTGTCCTGATTGGCTTTATTGGCACGTTCAGCTTCGCGCTGCTGCGCATGAATGAGGGCTTCCTGCTCCTGCGCCAGCAGCAGGTTTTTTGCCACGATCTGGTGGCGCTGCCAGGAGCTCATCAGGATGACGATGTGATACAGGCCCACCATGATGCTGAACCACAGCCAGTTGTGCGGAAAGATTTCATTCAGGGGCTGTATGAACAGCAGGCAGCCTATGACGGCACCTACGCCCATATGCGCCATGCCGAGTACGGAAATCGCGGCGGCACCGGCGCACACACCGAAATAGATCATGGCGATCATCAGGTTGGAAACCTGATCGGGATGCATGAACTGGCTGCTCGAGCCCCAGAGCGTGGCGACCACAGCGCCATAGGCACAGCCCCACAGTTCGGCGCGACGCAGGATGGCTGGCGGCAGATTTTCCTGTTGCAGCTGCTTGTTCCAGTAGTGGCAGTAATAAAAGCCCAATGAGGTGGCGGTGCAGGCCAGCGATAGCCAGGCCACGGCCAGCCCGTACTGGAAGGGTTGCGCACAGGAAACGACCAGCAGCACGGCCAGCAGCAGTGACAAGCCCGGCTTCAGGCTGGATACACCCAGGGCCAGCAGGGCTTGCTGCGTGCGCTGGTTGTAGCGCTGGTAATTGAGGAGGGCGTAAGGGGCCGGCATTGCCGCACTCGGGATGGATTCGAGTGCCTACAGTACGTGATGGTGCTGGCGCCGCAACCCCGCTTCGGTGGGGAGGCGTGGCCCAGAAGCAAAACAGCCGGCACAAGGCCGGCTGTTTTGTTCAGGACGGGGTGTATTCACACCACCATCTTGATGTGCTGGTGTGCGGCAAAATCGGCATACATGCCGTTGATCTGCTCCTTGCGCTCCACATAGACATTGGCGGCAATGGAAACGTATTTGCCGGCCGAAGAAGCACGCTCGGTCAGCGTGGACGGATCAAAGTCCGGCGCATGCTTGAGCAGGATATTGGCCACGATCTCGCGCATGGGGTGCTGTGCCTCGCCCATGATCTTCACCGGGTACTCCATGGGGAACTCCCAGAGATGGTCGTTCTGGATATCGGTCTTGCTGCGATCAGTCATGGTGTCCTCCTGCGTGCAGTGGCTGGTCTCTGCATCGCAAAGATATGGAGATTATAGGCCGGAGATACAAGAGCTCGCGCCTGCGACCCACAAGGATGTGGGGAGTGCCGTGTGATGTCGGGAACATCACACGGCCGGCGAAGCGAAGCCCGGGTCCCCCAAGGGGACTTCCTTCGGGGCGCAGTACCGGGCGTAG